>NZ_CANMXR010000009.1:0-227939 GCF_947501835.1 uncultured Roseobacter sp.
AAGACGCCATTCCGGAAGCGGTTTTGGCAAGTCTGATGTCCCAAGAACACTGCGCTGAGCGGGATTGAACGACCTGTTCGCACTGGGTAGGTTCGATCATACCACGATTTTGTACGTGCAGCGAATGGCGGGAACATCAGCTTTGCATCTCTGCATTTCAGCACGTCTAACCCGCAATCAATGTCAGCAAAGAGCAGGGAGCCGCATTGCTAGAGGGAGGATGAGTTTGCAAACGAGATTTCTTGTTCTTCGATTAATGGTGAAGGAAACCTAAACTCGAACAGAGCCAAAGCAGATTGGGCATATGATTTAGTGAAAAACCAATGATGTCGCAGACGAAATGCTGGCGCACAATCTCTCCGCGCAGTTGGGCCTCATTCAACGTGCATATGAAAAGGGCGATACAGAGAAGATTAACCACGCTTTGCTGACTGTCATTGATTTGCGGCGGATGCTGTCAACAGGAACGCACGCGAGTGGCTCAACGAAAGAGAAGATTGGCAATGCCGTTGCGATCTGGGCTTTGGAACCGACTGATTGGGGCAGGGGACTGATTGGTGGTGTTTCGAGGCGGTCGCTTTGATATCTTTTGGCTCTAGAACATTTCGCTCAGCCTTGCATAGTAAGAGGCCGCATCCGCATTGGTGCAACTTGACGTGCCTGTGGTATCCTCACGACCGACTAGTCATATCTAACGTCCGCAGCATAGAACGATCATGATTGCTCTAGCCAACCCAAGGCATCCTCGCGAAATCTTGAGCGTCGAGTTCATTGACAAAATGAAGCTCACATCCAAAAGCGTCGCTGATTCAGTTTTTCTGGCCGAAGATGACATTGAAAGTATCATTGCAGGAACTATTGACTTTACGGCCGACTTGGCACTCAGACTCTCCGCCTTTTTCGGTACGACGCCAGACTTTTGGACAGCCCTGCAACAGAGCTATGATTTGTCGCTGGTAAGAGGCAACGACCGACTTCAGGCGAAGCTGGGTCGGATTGTTCCGACCATGGCAATCGATATTCAGCGATCGACGCCATACTGAGGGCGGGGTGTACTGGATTGGATGGTGGAAACAGAAAAAGGCGATGACGTCTCCGTTAAAGCCTCAACGTAAAGCTTCTCATTTGGCACCCTGCATGTCCAGATCTTACGATCGGTGGCGCGCTACAGATGTTAGAGGTGTCGACGCTTCATTCTAGGCCGTTTTCAGGCCGCAGATTGCGAGTTAGCCTGCAGATCAATCCAATCCCGAGCACGCCAAAAGTCCGAAATCGCGAAGTCGTTGTTTTTTTAAAGAAGAGAGTCTCATCTAGTCAGCCTCAGTATATAGGGAAACCAACAGCAACAAAGCATACAATGATGTAAGATCTGTAATCAGTATTATGTAAATAATATATCTATCTTAAACCATCAAAATCAATAAGATGGCGACGATACTCAATTTGCGGGTTTCTTCTGCTGGAGCTTATCACCTATGTTCCAGATCATAAACGCCGAACGATCGTGAGAGCCAAAGTGCCAGGATACAAGATCAGCAGACTACAAGTGCACGTGACCGCCGCTGTCGTTCCGAATTCAAATCATAGTGTGATACAGAGATCATGACAGTAAATGGCAAAGGTGGTTTCATCGCACGTGACTGGACACGTCAGCCGCCGGCCCGCACTCCCGCGTATAAAACCAGTTTAACCCGCTCACCGGAACGTGCGAAGATTTCGCTGCAAAGCACTTTAAGCGAAGACACCGGCCCGCGCTTTGGACATGATCTGCTGGGACCGCTCGACAATGATCTGCTGCAGAACTTCGCGACACCGGGAGAAACGGCAATCGGACAGCGCATCATCGTTCATGGTCGTGTGCTGGACGAAACCGGTCGTGCTGTTCCCGGTGCGTTGATTGAAGTCTGGCAGGCCAACGCCGGTGGCCGCTATCGGCATAAGAAAGAAGGATATCTGGCGCCTTTGGACCCAAATTTCGGCGGATGTGGCCGGATGATCACCGATGAGACCGGCGCATACCACTTCCGTACGGTCAAACCCGGACCTTATCCCTGGCCCAATGGTGGCAATGACTGGCGCCCTGCACATATCCATTTTTCCGTTTTTGGTCAAAGCTTTGCACAGCGATTGATCACGCAGATGTACTTTGAAGGAGACCCGCTGATCTGGCGTTGTCCCATCGTGGCGGCGATCCCGGACCGCGCGGCGATTGAGGGGTTGATCGCGCCTCTGGAAATGGAAAACACCATCCCGATGGATGCCCGTGCATATCGTTTTGACATCGTGTTGCGCGGCCGCCGCGCCAGCTATTTCGAAAACAGGCCGGAGGGCATGTGATGACGAAACTGCATGAAAGTGCTTCGCAAACAGCCGGGCCTTATGTTCACATTGGATGCGTTCCGAATTTTTGTGGGATTTCAGATGTTTACGCGCAAGACTTGGGCGCGCAGATGGTAAATGAAAACACCATTGGTGACCGGATAAGCATCACTGGGACAGTCTTTGATGGCACTGGAAATGCTCTTAAGGACGCGATGGTTGAAATCTGGCAGGCAGATGCAAATGGCATCCATGCGGGCGGCGACCCGCGTGGCGATCCGGATCCGAATTTTTCCGGCTGGGGGCGAAAAGCGGGTGATGCTGAAAACGGCATTTGGCGGTTTGACACGATCAAACCCGGACCTGTTGCGCATCGCGACGGGCACATGATGGCCCCGCATATCACGTTCTGGGTGGTGGCGCGCGGCATCAACATCGGCCTTCACACGCGCATGTATTTTCCAGAAGAAGTTGCGGCAAACGCGCAGGACCCCGTGCTGGCGCGGATCGAGCACAGAAACCGCATCTCGACGCTGATTGCGACGCGCGAAAGCGACAGCATATATCAGTTTAATATCCACCTACAAGGCCCTCAAGAAACGGTATTTTTCGATGTCTGACCCATGTATCTTATGCGTTGCCATCACCGGCAGCGTGCCCACCAAAGCGGCCAATCCAGCGGTTCCGATCTCGGTCTCCGAGCAGATCGAGAGCACGCAGGAAGCCTTTGAGGCGGGGGCCGCCATCTGCCATGCGCATGTGCGCAATGATGACCAGACCCCCTCCTCCGATCCGGATAAATTCGCAGCCCTCAAGGAAGGTCTGGAAAAGCATTGCCCAGGCATGATCATCCAGTTTTCCACTGGCGGGCGATCTGGTGCGGGTGCGGCACGGGGTGGCATGCTGCCGTTGCGACCGGACATGGCGTCTTTGTCGGTGGGATCGAACAACTTCCCGACACGCGTTTATGAGAACCCCCCGGACCTTGTCGAATGGCTGTCGGGTGAGATGCGCACCTATGAGGTGACACCGGAAATCGAGGCCTTTGATCTGTCGCACGTTCTGCACGCGATCAAAATGCATGAGGCTGGCAAGCTGCACGGGCGCCTTTATGTGCAATTTGTCATGGGGGTGAAAAACGCGATGCCAGCGGACAAGCAGGTCTTTGATTTCTACGTACAAACGGTGAAATCACGTGCGCCGGATGCGGCCTGGTGCGCGGCTGGGATTGGTCCGGCGCAGATCGAAGTGAACGAATGGGCCATTGCTGCCGGGGGGCACACGCGGGCAGGTCTGGAAGACAACGTGCGGCTGGACCGCGCGACGCTTGCGCCCTCGAATGCTGCGCTGATCAAACGTGCCGCCGAGCTTTGCGAGAAATACGAGCGCCCGGTCGCGACCTGGCGACAGGCGCGCGACATCCTGCGCCTGCGTCCGGTCGCCGCCTGAGGCCGGAGGCCCCTACCCCAAGGCGTATCCAGCGCCGCGCACGGTGCGCAGCGGATCGGAACCGCCATGTTGGGTCAGCGCTTTGCGCAGGCGTCCGATGTGCACGTCGACCGTGCGGGTATCGACGTAGATGTCGCGGCCCCAGACACGGTCGAGCAGTTGCTCGCGCGAGAACACGCGTCCGGGCTTTTCCATGAAGGTCGACAGCAGGCGGAATTCTGTCGGTCCCAGCTTTAATTCGCTCTTACCCCGGTTTACCCGGTGGCTGGTGGAGTCCAGCACGATGTCTTCATATTCCAGCCGCTCACCCGACGCGGCGGGCCGCACACGGCGCAGCTGGCTGCGCACCCGCGCCATCAATTCGATCACCGAATAGGGTTTGATCACATAGTCATCGGCCCCGGTTTCCAGCCCACGCACCCGGTCCACCTCTTCGGAACGCGCCGAGAGCATGATGATCGGGATGCTGCGCGTCTCCGATTTGATCTTGAGCCTGCGACAGACCTCGATGCCCGACAGGTTCGGCATCATCCAGTCCAGAACAATGACGTCCGGGGCGGTTTCGTCGACCAGCATCAAGGCCTCCTCACCGTTTTCGGCGCGGCTGACGGCGAACCCCTCGGCCTCCAGATTATAGGCCAGAACCTCACGTTGTGCAGGCTCATCCTCGACGACCAGAACACGTGGTTGATCGGCAGACATAAAACCTTACCCTTCTGCTACCAGTGATGTTTTGTCGGCTTTCGGGCGGGCATCCTCAGGGTGCTCACCCGTCACCAGATAGACAACCTGCTCGGCGATGGACGTTACGTGATCGCCCATACGCTCCACGTTTTTCGCAATGAAATGCAGGTGCATACAGGCGGTGATGTTGCGCGGGTCTTCCATCATGAAGGTCAGGAATTCACGAAAGAGCGCATTGTACATCTGGTCGACATCACGGTCGTGATTGATCACATCCATCGCCAGTTCCGCATCCCGCTGAATATAGGCGTCCAGCGCGTCCTTGAGCATCTGTTCAACTTCACGCGCCATACGCCGCAGCGCACCGGCGCTGTCGTCAACTGGCGCCATCTGCGACAGGACCCCGGTCCGTTTGGCCATGTTTTTCGCATAATCGCCGATCCGTTCGAGATTGGCGCTGATCTTGATCACCGAAAGCACGAGCCGCAAGTCCCGCGCGGTCGGCGCGCGCAACGCAATAACGCGGGCGGCTTCCTCGTTGATCATTTCCTCCAGCTCATCAATGGCCCGGTCCGCCTTGCGTACCTTTTCGGCGAGCTCTTCGTCGCGGGTTTCCAGAGACAATGCACCGTCCCGGATGGAGGCTTCCACCAAACCGCCCATTTTCATGATCTGCGCCTGGATGGCTTCCAGATCACGGTCGAAAGCAGAAGCAATGTGTTGATCTTGCATGATGTTTATCCAATTCGACCAGTAATGTAACTCTCGGTACGGGGGTCTTCGGGGTTGGTGAAGATGGTGCCTGTCTCGCCATATTCGACAAGGTTGCCGAGATGGAAGAAAGCGGTTTTCTGGCTGACCCGCGCGGCCTGCTGCATGGAGTGCGTGACGATAACCACCGAATAGCTCTGCCGCAACTCGTCGATCAGCTCTTCGACCTGGGCGGTGGCAATGGGGTCAAGCGCCGAACAGGGCTCGTCCATCAGCAGCACTTCGGGTTCGGTGGCCACGGCGCGCGCGATGCACAGACGTTGCTGTTGCCCGCCCGACAGGCCCGTGCCCGCGGCGGTCAACCGATCCTTTACCTCGTCCCAGATCGCCGCCCGCCGCAGCGCGCTTTCAACGATGTCATCGAGATCCGATTTGCTTTGGGCAAGCCCGTGGATGCGCGGGCCATACGCCACATTGTCATAGATCGATTTCGGGAACGGGTTCGGTTTCTGGAACACCATGCCGACCTTGGCGCGCAACTGCACCGGATCGACCTTTTTGTCATAGATGTCTTCCGCGTCGATGCGGATATCGCCCTCGACACGGCAGACATCGATTGTGTCGTTCATCCGATTGAGACAGCGCAAAAATGTGGACTTGCCACAGCCCGAAGGACCAATGAACGCGGTCACGGTCTTGTCCTGAATGTCGACATCCACGTCTTTGATCGCATGATTATCACCGTAATAGACTTGGACGCCCCGCGCCGCGATCTTGATCGTGTTCGTGTCCACGTCTCTCTCCAGTATTCTCATGTCGTTCATTTCAAAGTCCCCCTTTTACCACCGGCGCTCAAAGCGGCGGCGCAGGATCACAGCGATGGTGTTCATTGTGATCAGGAAAATCAGCAGGATGATAATGCCACCCCAGGCGCGTTCGTAATAGGCCGGGTCCGCGCGTTTTGCCCATTCATAGATTTGCGCGGGCATGGCGGAGTTCGGATCCAGCAGGCCGCTGGCAATACTGTCGGGGGCGTTTGAGGCGATAAAGCCAACCATACCGATCAAAAGCAGCGGCGCGGTTTCCCCCAGCGCTTGCGCCAGCCCGATGATCGTCCCGGTCAGGATGCCGGGGGCTGCGAGCGGCAGGACATGGTGAAAGACCGACTGCATTTTCGACGCCCCTACCCCCAATGCCGCATCGCGGATCGATGGTGGCACCGCCTTGAGCGAGGCGCGGGTCGAGATGATGATCGTTGGCAGCGTCATCAGCGTCAGCACCATGCCGCCCACCAGCGGTGCCGATTGGGGCAGATGCATGAACTGGATGAACACCGAGAGGCCAAGGATACCAAAAACGATGGACGGTACCGCCGCAAGGTTGGCGATGTTCACCTCGATCAGGTCGGTGATCCGGTTCTTGGGCGCGAATTCCTCAAGGTAGATCGATGCCGCCACACCGATCGGCAGAGCCAGAACCAGCACCACCAGCATCATGAAGAACGACCCGATCATCGACACCCCGATGCCCGCCGCCTCAGCCCGGCTTTCGGAGGCATCTGCGCCGGTGATGAAATCCATGTTGAAGGTCTTTTTGACCACACCCAGCGGGATAAGCGCGTCGACAAGGTCCAGATGCTCTGCATCGATGTTCTTGTCGCGGGCCACATCCTCACGTTTGACGCGGTCTTTGAGATATCCATCCACGCGGCTGGAGGCGAGAATGCGGAAGTCGACCGTCTCGCCGATCAGGTCCGGGTTATCCAGCACCACATCGCGTACCTGCGCGGCGGCCGATGCGGAAATCATCGCCTTCATGTCACCCCGCTTTTCAAGTGGCGTTTCAATGCCATTGTCCTGCACCTGCTTGAGCAGGGCATCCTGGATCAGGGGCGTGTAGCCGAAGGTCGATACCTTCCTGATGTCTGCTGGATCGCGATTGCCGTTCTTATCAAGCTTCGCGGGGTCGAGGTAGACCGAGACGTTGAGGAAGGTTTGCTGGAACGCCCCCGTCCCGCTGCCCACGATGGATACCAGCAGCACGATCAGAAAGAAGATCCCGGTGGCGATGCCTGCGATCCCATACATGCGGAACCGGGCTTCGGCGGCCTTGCGTTTTTGGGTGCGTGCGTCTGGCGCAGTCAGGGACACGCGTTGGCGCGGCGCTGACGGGGCGGGCATGCTTGCTTCGGTCATTCGTACTGCTCCCGGTACTTGCGTACAATATAAAGGGCAAAGACGTTCAACCCGAGGGTCAGAACAAAGAGGGTGATGCCAAGGGCAAAGGCGACCAGCGCTTCGGGCGAGGCAAAATCGCTGTCACCGGTCAGCTGTGAAACGATTTTGGCGGTCACGGTGGTCATCGCCTCAAAGGGGTTGAGCGACAGCCGTGCAGCGGCCCCTGCCCCCAGGACAACAATCATCGTCTCACCAATCGCGCGGCTGGCGGCCAAGAGGATCGCGCCAACGATGCCGGGCAATGCCGCTGGCAGAACCACCTGCCGGATGGTTTCAGACCGGGTCGCGCCCAGCCCGTAGGATCCGTCGCGCAGGGATTGTGGCACCGCATTGATGATGTCATCCGACAGCGAGCTGACAAAGGGGATCAACATAATGCCCATCGCGATGCCTGCCGTCATGACAGAACGGCCCCCGCCCATCCATCCGACACCATCATCGCCGAAGACGCTCATCAGCAGCGGCCCGATGGTGAGCAAAGCGAAGAGACCGTAAACGATGGTCGGGATCCCGGCGAGGATTTCAAGCATCGGCTTGGCGATGCCGCGCACTCTTGGTGAGGCATATTCCGACAGATAGATCGCAGAATAGAGACCGATTGGCACGGCCACGATCAACGCCACGATGGAGATGTAGATCGTACCCCAGAGCAGTGGCAGGATACCCAGGCTCGACGCGCCGCCGCGCCCGGAGAAACTCGGCGCCCATTCTAGAAGGGTGAAAAAATCAATTGCCGGATAGAGCCGGAAGAATTCGACCGTGTTGAAGATCAACGACAGGATGATCCCGACGGTGGTCAGAATAGCGACCGAGGCGGCGGCGATCAGGATGGCGAGAATGCCCTGCTCCACCACGTTGCGCGCGCGGAAGTCGCGCCCGCTTTGCATCACGCCCCAGCCCGTTCCCAGCAAAGCCACAATCAGCACGGCGATGGTCATGAGCATGTTTGAACTGGCGCTCATCTCCCGGTACGCCTGCGCCGCCCGCAGAACCGGCTGGGTGATGCGATTGGTCACCACCTGGCCTGCGTCTTTCAGGCGCTGTGTTATGTCTGTAAAATCCGCGCGTGCGTTGCTGGCGGTCTCTTCATCCAGCACGCCTGCGGCAACGGCGTTGTTCAGACCGTCAGCAGTGCGGCGCACTTCCGACATCAGCAGGCCAATGTTCGAACCTTCCGGGACCTCGGAGGCGGGGATCATTTCAGCGATGCGGTTTTCGATCACGAGGGGCTGCACCAGCAGCCAAATCAGCATCAATCCAATCGCGGGAACCACCGACTTCATAAAGGCATTAGAGCCGTAGTAAATCGGCAGCGAATGCAACATCCGACTGTTGCCATCCGCACTCGCCAGAGCGCGCTGGCGACCCAGGATAAAACCGGCCGCAGACAGGGCAAGCACGACGATGGTAAGCCAAAGTAAAGGCATGTGTCCCCCAAAAACTCTCAGTGTGACGGCCCGGCGCCACTGAAGCGTGATGAGCGGCGATATCCGCCGCTCATCGCAATTTTATGTTCCCATCGAGGGGTCGGATCAGCTGCCGCCGCCCATAACCTGCTCGCCGGAAACACCTTCTTGTGTGCTTGTCAGCTCAGGATCGGACACCAGACCGTAGGCTGCCAGCGGGCCGTCGGGGCCCGCGATTTCGTCGGAGACGAAGAACTCAGCATATTCTTTCAGGCCGGGGATGACGCCGATATGTGCTTTCTTGATGTAGAAGAACAAGGGGCGCGAAACCGGATAGTCACCGGCGGCGATTGTTTCGGTTGTTGGTTCAACACCCGACATGGTGGCCACTTTGAGCTTGTCGGTGTTGTTTTCGTAGAACGCCAAACCAAAGACGCCGATGGCGTTGGAGTTGGCGTCGATGGACGCGAGTGTTTCGGTGTAGTCACCGTCGATGTCCACGGACCGGCCATCGGTACGCACTTCGAGGCAGGCGTCTTCCGCGTCATCCTCGCTCATGCCTCCGGCAACCATGGCTTCCATTGCGCCGGTTGTTTCGCAGCCTGCCGCAATCACTTTCTCTTCGAAAACTTCGCGTGTGCCGTGCTTGGTGCCCGGGATGAATGCGAGGATTTCCGCGTCTGGCAGATCGGCGTTGAAGTCGGACCATTTTGTGTATGGGTTGTCGACCAGCGCGCCGTCGACCATCACTTTTGGCGCCAGAGCGTTGAAGATGTCGGACTGGGTGAAGGCCGTGTAGGCCGGACCGTCGATCTGGCTGGCAAAGACGATGCCGTCATAGCCGATGCGGACTTCGATGATGTCCGTCACCCCGTTTTCGGCGCAGGCCTTGATCTCTTTTTCGCGGATGGCGCGGGAGGCGTTTGCGATGTCTGTGTGCTCCGTGCCGACGCCCTGGCAGAAGCGCTTGAGGCCAGCCGAGGACCCACCGGATTCAACGACGGGTGTGGGGAATTCAAAGTTTTCGCCAAAAGCTTCTGCTACGATGGACGCATATGGCAGCACGGTTGAAGAACCGGCAACTTGCACCTGATCACGCGCGGCAGCGGTGGTTGCGGAAACGGCCGCAATGGCCAGCGCGGACGTGGTGAGTTTTACGAACGACATGAGATCTCCTGTCATTAACATTTCGAATCTGATCACCCCCTTGGCGATCTTGAGAGCCGTGATACGGACCCGACACAATGCTTTTGTGACAGTTATGTAACGGTTTTATGACAGAAGATTATTGCGGCAAGTGTATCTATTAGTATATTGTTTTCATTATATATTATTTGGAGCATGCCCGTCAGCTGGAATCTTGCAAGCGGTCGGATGTGATGCCTTGGTGAGTCGTTTACGTCGACTGTGACGAAACAGGTAACGGCAAAACAACCGTGAATTGTGCACCATCGCCCAGTTCACTCTCCACCCGAAGCCGTCCGCGATGCCGGTTGATGATGTGTTTGACAATCGCCAGTCCAAGACCGGTGCCGCCCATGGCACGGCTGCGGTGGCTGTCCGCACGGTAAAACCGTTCCGTCAAGCGCGGTAGGTGGATCGCGTCGATCCCCGGCCCGTAGTCGATCACATGGACTCGAACGCCGGGCGCCCGCAGTGCCGGGTCGCGGTCCATCAGTTCAATCCGCACAGTGACACGTTTGCCCGAAGCGCCGTATTTGATCGCGTTCTCGATCAGGTTGGTGAAGACCTGCATCAGCTGATCCGGGTCGCCGATCAGCTCGACCGGCACATCACCATCCGCGAACTCCAGCGTGACATGCGCCTCATCCGCTAATTGTTTCAAGGTGCGCAGCACGGAGGACAGGATATCCGGCAGGTTGACCACGTCACGCGGGCGCACCCGCTCATCCCCCTCCACCCGGCTGAGCGAGAGCAGATCGCCGACCAGACGGTTCATGCGCCCGGCCTCCCCCTCCATAATGTCAAGAAACCGGTCGCGCGCCGCCGCGTCATCCTTTGCCGGACCCCGCAGAGTCTCGATAAACCCCATCAGCGCGGTCAGCGGTGTGCGCAATTCATGGCTGACGTTGGCCACAAAATCGCGGCGCATCTGGCCTGCCTGTTCCAGGTGGGTCACATCCTGAAAACACAGCAGAACGACGTTGAATTCCTCAACCACCCGCGCCGTGACCTGATAATTCGTGTCCTGCACCCCGTCGTTGAACAGGTATTGCGACACCCGTGGGCGGTTGTCGCGCAGGATCGCCGCAATCGTGTCCAGCAAGGCGGGTTGGCGCAGCATCGTCACGTAGTTTCGCCCGTCGATCCCCTGACCAACCAGCGTGCGCGCATCCGCGTTGGAGGCCACGATGCGCTCACCCCCATCAATGGCGAGCGCAGGCAGTGGCACAGCGGCCAGAAGCTGGGACAGGGTCTGGCTCATCTGATGGCTCCCCTCAGCTGTTGTGCGCGTCCGCGATGGCCTGCGTGAAAATCGTGCAGAGCGCCTCCGCGTCCTCAAGTCCGACGGAGACCCGGAAAAACCCCTCCGACATGCCCAGCTCGGCGCGTTTTTCGGCGGTCAGGGCACGGTGTGAAGAGGATGCGGGGTGCGAAATCGTCGTTCCGACATCGCCCAAGGTAGGGGCAAAACTCAACCCCGCTGCGGCCCGTGTGAAAGCATTGGCCGTTGATCTGTCACCTTCCAGCTCAAAGCTGACCATATTGCAGAATTGCCCGCCCAACAGCGCCGCGGCCCGATCATGATCGGGGTGATCGGAGCGGCCAGGGTAGATCACCTGCGTCACGCCGGGCAATGTTGCGAGATGATCCGCCAGATGGGTTGCCGTTGCCTGCGCCCGGTCAAAGCGCAGATCAAAGGACAGCATACCGCGCTCCGCCAGCCAGCAGTCAAAGGGGCTTGGGTTCATGCCCGCAGTGACGGTGAATATGCGCAGGCGGTCATTGAGGGCTTGATCCCGCGCCGCCACATAGCCCAGCATCACGTCAGAATGGCCCGCCAGCAGTTTGGTGACCGAATGGATCACGATATCCGCGCCGTGCTCAAAAGGCCGAAAGGCGCGCGGCGTCGTGAAAGTATTGTCCACCACCAGCAGAATATCCTTTTCCTGCGCCAGTGCGGCCAACCCGGCAATGTCCGCGACACGCAGCGTGGGGTTGGATACCGCTTCGATCAGGATCATGCGCGTTTCGGGCCGCAGGGCCGCCCGCATCGCGTCAATGTCACCGGGATCGGCCATCGATGTGGCAATCCCGAGGCGCGGCAAATCATCGGTCATCATGCGCAATGATCTGCCGTAAAGCTGACTGCCACCCAGCACATGATCGCCCGACTTTGTCAGGCCCAGCAGCACCGCCGACACCGCCGCCATGCCGGAGGAGGTCACGACACCGGGGTGCGGGGCCTGCTCCATCCGATCCAGCCGTTTGGCGACGACATCCGCATTCGGGTGCCCTTCGCGCGCGTAGGTATAGCCGTGCAGCGCGCCTTCATACTGCTGATCCAGCATATCCGGTGTGTCCGAGGCATAGACGACAGAGGGGCTGAGCGGGGTCACAACCGGCCTGCTCGCGCTTTCAGGCAGCGCATCGGGGCGCATCAATGACCCGGTTTCGTTTTTCATATCAGTCCTTTACGGCGTGCAGTTCATCTCGAAATCGGTGCATGTTGTGCTGGTAATGCAGCGCGCTTTGCGTGATCCCCTGGATCGCCGCAGCATCAAGCTCCCGCACAACCTTGCCAGGGACACCCATCACCAGGCTGCCATCGGGGATTTCCTTGTTCTCCGTGATCAATGCGCCCGCCCCGATTAGGCAATTCTCACCGATTTTCGCACCGTTAAGCACCGTGGCCCCCATACCGATCAGGCTGTTGTTGCCGATGGTGCAGCCATGCAGCATGACCTTGTGCCCGATCGTGCAATTCTGACCGACGGTCAGCGGATACCCTGCATCGATATGAAAGACACAGTTTTCCTGCACGTTGGACCCCTTGCCGACGCGGATCTCTTCATGATCCGCGCGGATGGTGGTGCCGAACCAGACCGACGCGCCTTCTTCCAGCACGACCATGCCAATCAGATTGGCATCCGGGGCCACCCATGTGTCGGCGTGCAGGTGTGGGGTCTTGTCCCCCAGCGCATAGATCGTCATGACAAATCCTCGAATTCGGTTTGCAGCCCGCGCACATGGTCCAGCAGACCGGGCTGCTGAGTGGCGCGCAAACGCTCTGCGGTGATAATTGTTTTCAACTGATCCTCTGTGGCGTCAAGATCATCATTGACCAGCACGTAATCATATCCATCCCAGTGGCTGATCTCATCCCAGCTCTTGCTCATCCGGCGCGCGATGGTTTCGGCATCGTCCTGGCCGCGCGAGACCAGCCGTCGCCGCAGTTCGGTGATCGACGGCGGCAGGATAAAGATCGACAACACGTGTTGATGCAGCGCTGATTTGCCGATCTGCTGCGCGCCCTGCCAGTCGATGTCGAACAGCACGTCGCGGCCGGCTTCAATCGCCTCGACCACGGGGGGTTTAGGGGACCCGTAATAGTTGCCAAAGACACGGGCGTGCTCCAGCATCTCATCTTCCCGGACCCATTGTTTGAATTGCGCCTCTTCAACGAAATGGTAGTCTTGGCCGGGGGTTTCTTCATCGCGTGGATGTCGCGTTGTGGCGGAAATCGAAAACCGGATCGACGGGTCCCAAACCCGCAGCCGCTTTGCCAGCGTCGATTTACCGGCCCCGGAGGGTGAGCTCAGGATGATCAAAAGGCCACGGCGCGTTGCAGTCATGTCTTACTCCACATTCTGCACCTGTTCGCGCATCTGATCGATCACAGCCTTGAGCGCAAGGCCACAGCGGGTGAGTTCGGTGCTCTGCGCTTTCGAGCAGAGTGTATTGGCCTCCCGGTTGAACTCCTGCATCAGGAAATCCAGCTTACGCCCGACCGGACCGCCCTGCCCGATCAGCACGCGTGCCGCATCGACATGGGCGCCCAGCCGGTCGATCTCCTCGGTAACATCGGATTTCACGGCGATCAGGGCCAACTCCTGTGCCACCCGGTCGGGATCCGCGCCATCAACGTTGTCCATCACCTTTGCAAGGTTGCGTTTGAGCGTATCGGTCATGGCATCGCTACGTGCTTGGGCCAGGGTTGCGGCCTCCTGCGTCAATGCCGCAACCTCATTCAATTGCTCCTGAAGCACGCCCTGCAATGCGGTTCCTTCGGCGTCCCGCATGGCGTTGAACGCCTGGATCAACGTCTCCGCCTCCGCCAACAGCGCTTTGGCCAGCGGTGCGGCATCATCGTCCACCAGGCTTTGTTCCAGCACGCCGCGCAGGGCGACGACCTCTGACGAGGTTGATGGGCCCAGCGAGATACCGGCCTCCATCGCCCGCGCCTCGATCACCGCCATCGCCTCCAGAACGGCGGTCAGCTGTGCCTCATTGATCTGCAAGGCACCCGCGTGTTCCTCTCGCGCCAGCCGCAGCGACAGGGTGACATTGCCGCGGTCGACAGACGCGCCCAGCATTTTGCGCAGCCCGGCCTCCAGCCCGTCGATCCAATCGGGCACGCGCAACCTCAGATCCAACCCCTTGCCGTTGACCGCGCGCAGCTCCCACGCCCAGGAATGTGGCGGCAAACTGCCCGTTGCTGAGGCAAAACCGGTCATGGATCGGATCATGGAGGCATCCTTTGGCCCTGTGGTTCCTGACGAGCCTTATGGCGAATTGGCGGGACAGGGCAACCCCTAGGCGGGGCTTTGCCGGGTCTGCGATCAGTGGTCATCAGTTAACCAAATCTAAAGATATCCCACCGTTTGTAGAAAATTGTTGGTATTAAAACTTCAGTAACCAGTTTGGTACTGTCATAAAACAGTGACTTCAGTACCTTCGTATTAGATAACACCTGCACCAAGTGCAGTATTAGTGAAGGGGGCGGCAATGGACAACGGCGGTCAAAACACGCACAATGTATTTTCGATGAACCAGAACGCGTCACATAGCGGCTTTGCGCCATTGGCCCAATTGGAGGCCTATTGGGAAGCATTGCGTGGTGGTCGTTTGATGCCCAACCGCTCGGAGATTGACCCGCGCGGGATTGAGCAGGCGCTGGAATATTCTTTCATCGTCGAGAGAATCGCACCCGGTATTGCGCGTCTGCGCATTGCAGGCAGCCATCTGAGCGATCTGATGGGGATGGAAGTGCGTGGCATGCCCCTGACGTCCTTCATCACCCCGGGATCGCGCCGCCAGCTGAGCGACATTCTCGAAGAGGTTTTCGAGACACCCGCCACCTGCACCCTGCAACTGCATTCTGAACAGACCGCCGGGATGCCGCCGCTTGAAGCGCGCATGGTCCTGATGCCGCTGAAAAGCGATCTTGGCGATGTCAGCCGCATCCTGGGCGCCTTGGTGTCTGTCGGCGAAAGCGGTCGCAGCCCGCGCCGCTTTGATGTCACACGCACCTCCCTGCGTCCGATTGTGACGGATGGGTCCAGCGTCGACCTTCCAAGAAAGGCGCCGGTCGCCAAGCCAAAGACCCCACGCACCGCGCCTGGGTTCAATGAACCGAGAGCGCAGTTCAAAAGCGATATCCCGCGTCAGAGCGCGCCTTACCTGCGTCTCGTAAAATCTGACGATTGAGCAGAATTTAAGTACCAAATTCCTTTGATCAGGAAGGCCGCTCGCACAGAATGTGCGGGCGGTTTTGGTTTGGGCTGCCCACAAAAAAAGCCCGCCATCCAATTGGAGGGCGGGCCAATTTACGCAGCTATATCCCGGATCAGACGGCGGCCTGATCCCGATGCGCTGCCCGACGGTTGGACAATTCATCCGCCACAAGGAACGCCAGTTCCAGCGATTGGCTGGCATTCAGGCGCGGATCACAGGCGGTATGGTAGCGATCTGACAGGTCTTCATCGCTGACGGCGCGGACACCTCCGGTGCACTCGGTCACGTCTTGCCCGGTCATCTCGAAATGCACACCCCCCGGCACGGTGCCTTCTGCTGTGTGCACACCGAAAAATTCACGCACTTCGCGCAGCACGGAGTCGAAGGGACGCGTTTTATATCCGGTGGAGGATTTGATGGTATTGCCATGCATCGCATCGCAGACCCAAGTCACATTGGCACCTTCCTCGCGCACGGTCTTGATCAGCCGCGGCAGGTGTTCACCCACTGATCCCGCACCAAAGCGCGCGATCAGGGTCAACCGCCCCTCTTCGTTTTCGGGGTTCAGCTTGGCCATCAGCACCTTGAGGTCATCAGACGTCATCGACGGCCCGGCCTTCAGACCGATGGGGTTCTGTACACCGCTGGCAAACTCCACATGTGCTCCGTCCGGCTGGCGTGTCCGGTCACCGATCCAGATCATGTGACCCGAGCCCGCCAGCCATTTGCCGGTGGTGCTGTCGACGCGGGTCAATGCCTCTTCATATTCCAAGAGCAGCGACTCGTGGCTGGTGTAGAACTCCACCGACTGCAGCGTATGTGCCGTTTCTGGCGTGACCCCGGCAGCAGACATGAAATCCAGCGTGTCGGAGATCCGGTTGGCGATCTCGCGGTAGCGTTCGACCTTTTCGTGTTCGGTAAAGCCGAGCGTCCAGGCGTGCACCTGATGGATGTCCGCATAGCCCCCGGTGGAGAAGGCGCGAATGAGGTTCAGCGTCGCGGCCGCTTGCGTGTAGGCGCGCAACATCTTTTCCGGGTCCGGAATGCGGGCTTTGGCCGTGAAATCGAGCTCGTTGATGATATCACCCCGGTAGCTGGGCAGTTCCACACCATCGACGGTTTCAGTCGGTGCTGAACGCGGCTTGGCAAACTGGCCCGCCATGCGGCCCACCTTGATGACCGGCACCTTGGCGCCGTAGGTCAGCACGGTGGCCATCTGCAGCATCACCTTGAAGGTGTCGCGGATCGCATCCGAGCTGAATTGATCAAAGCTTTCGGCGCAATCGCCGCCCTGCAGCAAAAACGCATCGCCGCGCCCTGCCGCTGCAAGGTGCGTTCTCAAACGGCGCGCTTCACCGGCAAACACCAGCAATGGAAACCGGGCAAGCTGTGCCTCAACCGCTTCCAGCGCGGCCTGATCCGGATAATCCGGCATCTGGATCCGCGGTTTGGCGCGCCAGCTTGATTTCGTCCATTCTGTCATCTTTTCCACTCCGGGTTGAGCCCGCATTCCTGCGAGCGCTCACATCTCAGCGCTCTCTATACAAAAGCCTTGCACGAGTGACCATATCACAAATTCGTCCCCTTGACGTGGCATTCGGGCCATGACCAAGTGAGCGATGCGACTGGATATATCCAGATTCGAGTCTGACACAAGAAAACCAAGAGACGGCAATGTCCCAGCAACGTCCCGCCACGCGGAATGATCCGCCCGAAGACAAGCCAAAACGTTTCGTATTTGTCTTGCTGGATGACTTTACCCTGCTCTGCTTTGCCGCCGCCGTGGAGAGTCTGCGCATTGCCAACCGCATGGCCAACAAGAAGCTCTATGAGTGGCATATCGTCGGCGAAGGCGGCGATATCATCTATTGCTCTGCGGGCAGCGGGTTCAAGCTGGACGGCGATCTGGATGACCTGAACCGCGACGACACGGTGATGATCTGCGGCGGCATCGATGTGCAGGCGGCAACGACCAAACGGGTGCTGGGCTGGTTGCGCCGCGAGGCACGCAAGGGGCTGTTGATCGGTGGGTTGTGTACCGCAGCCTATACACTGGCCAAGGCCGGGTTGCTGGAAGGCAAACGCGCCACGATCCATTGGGAAAATCAGGATAGTTTCTCGGAGGAATTCCAGGAGGTGGATCTCACGAAATCCGTCTTTGTCGTGGACGGCAATCGGATGACCACGGCGGGCGGTACATCCTCGATTGACCTGATGCTGAAGCTGATTGCCGACCACCAGGGCGAAGAGCTTGCCAATATGGTGGCCGATCAGTTGATCTATGCCTCGATCCGCACCGATCAGGACACCCAGCGGCTTTCCGTGCCGACGCGCATCGGCGTGCGGCATCCCAAGCTCAGCAAGGTCATCCAGATGATGGAAGGCAACATTGAGGAACCGATCAGCCCGTCTATTCTGGCCAAGAATGTGGGCATGAGCACGCGGCAGCTGGAACGCCTCTTTCGCCGGTATCTCAACCGCTCACCAAAGCGGTACTATATGGAGCTGCGCCTGCAAAAAGCGCGCAACCTGCTGATGCAGACCGATATGAGCGTGATCAACGTCGCACTGGCCTGTGGGTTCGCATCTCCCAGCCATTTCTCCAAATGCTACCGCTCGCACTATGACACCACGCCCTATCGCGAGCGCGGCAGCCATGCGACACGCCTGTCGGTCTAGGCGTCTGGCCGAGCAATGCGGTAAACCGCGCCGTTTCCTGCGGAGATAAACCAGATGCTGCCGTCTGGGGCCTCGACCAGATCGCGCACACGTTCGGTGGCATCCGCCTCGATCTGCTGCACTTCGCGCGCCGTCTCCCCTTGAAGCGCCAGTCGGGAGATGTAGTCAAACTTCAGCGAGCCGACGAACATATCGCCCTGCCATTCGGGAAACATATCGCCCTGATAGACAATCAACCCGGAGGGGGCGATCGAGGGATCCCAATAATGCGCGGGCTGTTCCATGCCCGGCTTCGACGTGCCCTCGCCGATCTTGAGGCCCGAGTAATGCCGCCCGTAAGAGATCACCGGCCAGCCGAAATTGGCGCCCCTCTTGATCCTGTTCACCTCATCGCCGCCGCGGGCACCGTGCTCCGCGGTCCAGAGCGTGCCCTGTGCATCCAGTCCCGCCCCCTGCGGGTTGCGATGCCCGTAAGACCAAATTTCCGGGCGCACGTCCGATTGCCCGACAAAAGGATTGTCACTCGGTACGGAACCGTCACGATTGACGCGCACGATGGAGCCATTGTGGCGGCTGCGATCCTGTGCCGAGGGCCGGTCCCCGCGATCCCCGATGGTGACAAAGAGCGTTCCATCGGGTGCCTCAACCACACGGCTGCCGAAATGCTGTCCCGCTGACGTGCCTGTCGACATCTGGAAAATGTCGCGCAGGTTTTCCAACCGGCTGCCATCCTGCGATAGCTGCGCCACCGCCAATGCGGTGCCGGCACCGCCCTCCATCGGTTTGGAATAGGTCAGGAATACATCACGCGTCTGGGCAAAGTCACGCGCCAGCGTAATGTCGAGCAGGCCGCCCTGCCCCCGGGCCACAACGCGCGGCGCGCCTGCAATCTCGCGGGTGGCGCTGCCGTTCCAATGAATGACCCTGCCGTCGATTTCGGTGATCAGCGCCCCGCCATCGGGCAACAGCGCCAACCCCCAAGGCGTATCAAGCCCGGTGATGACGGGGCTGATTTCAGCACGCGATTGATCCTGTGCCAGCGCGGCACCGCCCAGACCCAGAAAGGCCATCAGGGAAAAGCATTTCCAAAGGGTCATCGGCGATATCTCCTCATGCACATTGTCTTGCCAAAACTTAGGGTTGCAGACCCTGATCTCAAGGTCCGCTCCGCACAATGTGAGGGGGTGGAAAAGCGCTTTTCTTTTGAGCAAACCACGCCTAATCTGCGCAGCGAACGACACGTTCCAATATGGGAGAAAACAATGAAAAAACTGCTTTTGGCCTCAACGGCCGCAGCGCTTGTGGCGACATCTGCACTGGCAGGTGGCCACGCGAAAGAAGTCAAACTCGGCATTCTGATCGGCTTCACCGGCCCCATTGAATCGCTGACCGGCCCGATGGCGGCAGGTGCGGAACTGGCGATGACCGAAGTCACCGAAAGCGGCAAGCTGCTGGACGCGGCGAAGGTCACACCAATGCGTGCGGACACCGGCTGTATCGACAATGGTCTCAGCACATCCAACGGTGAGAAACTGATCGCCGATGGCGCAAACGGCATCATCGGCGGCGACTGTTCCGGTGTCACCGGTGCGATCCTGCAGAACGTCGCGATCCCGAACGGCATGGTGATGATCTCACCTTCCGCGACCTCCCCCGGCCTGTCTACGGTCGAGGACAATGATCTGTTCTTCCGCACCGCCCCTTCGGATGCGCGTGAAGGTCAGGTGATGGCGGAAATCCTGCAGGAACGCGGCGTGAAATCCATTGCCCTGACCTACACCAACAACGACTACGGCAAGGGTCTTGCCGACGCGATCGAGAGCAACTTCAAAGCCGTTGGCGGCGAAGTGACCATTGTGGCCGCGCATGAAGACGGCAAAGCCGACTATTCCGCTGAGATGGGCGCGCTGGCCTCCGCCGGGGGCGATCTGCTGGTCGTTGCGGGCTATCTGGATCAGGGGGGTCTGGGCATCATCAATGCAGCGCTGGATACCGGCGCCTTTGAAACCTTTGGTCTGCCCGGTGGCATGATCGGCGACAGCCTGCCCGCCAATGTTGGTGATGCGCTGAACGGCTCTTATGGCCAGATTGCCGGTTCCGGTGGTGAAGGCATCGAAAAGCTGACCGCCATGGCGGGTGATGCGTTTGATGCAACCTCGCCCTACACGCCCGAAAGCTATGATGCCGCGGCGCTCTTCATGCTGGCGATGCAAGCCGCAGATAGCACGGACCCGGCCGATTATGGCAAGCACATTCTCGACGTGGCCAACGCGCCGGGCGAGAAAATCTACCCGGGTGAGTTGGGCAAGGCGCTCGACATCATCCGCGAAGGTGGCGATGTGGATTATGTGGGCGCCTCCGCGGTCGAGCTGATCGGGCCCGGCGAATCCGCAGGGACCTACCGCATGATCGAAGTGCAGGACGGCAAGAACACGACCATCGGGTTCAAATAACCTGCGCTGAGAGACATTGAACAGCCCGGAGCCTCGCGCTTCGGGCTGTTCCTACATAAAAGGCACCGCGATAGAGTGCTGACGGGGGAAACATATGATCGTCGTTGACGACATTCACAAACACTTCGGTGGCTTTCACGCCGTTGACGGGGCCACGCTGGAGATTGAGCAAGGCTCCATCACCGGTTTGATCGGCCCAAACGGTGCCGGAAAAACCACGCTTTTCAATGTGATCGCGGGCGTTCTTCAACCGACCTCCGGCACTGTTACGATGGCCGGAGAAGACATTACCGGGCTGCCACCGCACACGCTTTTCCACAAAGGGTTGCTGCGCACCTTCCAGATTGCTCATGAATTTTCCTCCATGACCTGCCGCGAGAACTTGATGATGGTACCCGGCGCGCAATCGGGGGAGACGCTTTGGAACACATGGTTCGGGCGCAAGCGCATCGCCGATGAAGAACGCGCGCTCAGAGCCAAGGCCGATGAGGTGCTGGAATTCCTGACCGTGGAGCACTTGGCCGATCACAAGGCGGGGCAGATCTCTGGTGGGCAGAAAAAGCTGCTGGAACTTGGGCGCACAATGATGGTGGATGCCAAGATCGTCTTTCTCGACGAAGTTGGCGCGGGCGTGAACCGCACCCTGCTCAACACCATTGGCGACGCGATCATCCGGCTCAACCAGGAACGTGGTTATACATTCGTGGTGATCGAGCACGACATGGATTTCATCGGGCGCCTGTGCGACCCGGTGATCTGTATGGCCGAGGGCAAAGTGCTGGCGCAGGGCACGCTGGATGAGATCAAGGCCAATGAACAGGTGATCGAGGCCTACCTTGGCACCGGCCTGAAGAACAAAGACAAGGTGGGCGCATGAGCATTCGCCCGACGTGCTCGCCGCTGCGCGGCGGATTTTATGCCTCCGGCGGGGATATTTTCGGACAGAAGAAATGGGAGTGGTTCGGATGAGTGCTGATCCATATTCGGATCGTGGCAACAAGGACCTGTCGCTGGGCAACCCCAAGGGCATGGGCACCGCGACGCCGGTGAAACCTGGCGGCAAGGCTTATGCCTCCGCTGGTGGGCCGTTTCTGATCGGCGAGAAAATGACCGGCGGCTACGGGGCGGGCCCCGATATTCTGCACGATTGCACCATTGCGGTGGACCGGGGCGAGATTGCCGTGATCGTTGGGCCCAATGGCGCGGGTAAGTCGACTGGGATGAAGGCGGTCTTTGGCATGCTGAACCTGCGCGAGGGCCATGTGAAGCTGGACGGTGAGGACATCACCGCGCTGAGCCCGCAAGACCGGGTGGCCAAGGGCATGGGGTTCGTGCCGCAGACCTCAAATATCTTCACCTCCATGACGGTGGAAGAAAATCTGGAGATGGGCGCGTTCATCCGCACTGATGATATCTCGGGCACCATGGCGCAAATCTATGATCTGTTTCCAATCCTCAAGGAAAAGCGCCATCAGGCGGCGGGTGAATTGTCCGGCGGACAGCGCCAGCAGGTGGCTGTCGGTCGGGCGCTGATGACGCAGCCGAAGGTATTGATGCTGGATGAACCGACGGCGGGGGTCAGCCCCATCGTGATGGATGAGCTCTTTGACCGGATCATCGAGGTGGCGCGCACGGGTATCCCGATCCTGATGGTGGAACAGAATGCACGGCAAGCGCTGGAGATCGCCGACAAAGGCTATGTGCTGGTGCAGGGGCGGAATGCGTATACGGGGACGGGCAAGGAATTGCTGGCGGACCCGGATGTGCGCAAATCGTTTTTGGGGGGGTGAGGATGCGTGACGCTCTAATTTATTTAAGCTTGATAATGTCCTTGCCGTCCTTTGCCGATGCTTTAACCGCTGGAGACTTCGTGTGCAGCTTTGACCTAAAGTGCGATACTGGCGGAGTATGCAGTCAAGCGGATGAGAGCTTGGTGGTGACAGCAACCCGTCTTGGAGCACATATCGGCAAATCTCCGAGAAGGTCACCAGAGGTCATAGTAATGATTGCAACATTTTATCCTTCGGAAGAAAGTCAAGCACTGGATGGATCCATATTTGGTCAAGGCCCACTTGATATGGTTCAAGTCTATTCTGCCACTCCCGCGATCAACCCATCTCAAATCGTAACGATATGGTCGTCCTACGAAAGCTCTTTGGTTCGATCGTTCCAACAGGGCGGGACAGAGGTTTTTTCGGGCAGCTGCGAAAGAGCTACGTGCAACGTGTACACAGAAACATGCGAAGTGACTGAATAGATGGACTTCCTCAACGCCTTCGTCGCACTCTCGAATTTCGTGATCATCCCTGCCATGGCCTATGGCTCGCAACTGGCGCTTGGGGCGTTGGGGGTTACGCTGATCTATGGCATCCTGCGGTTTTCGAATTTCGCCCATGGCGACACCATGGCCTTTGGCGCGATGGTGACCGTGTTGGTCACCTGGCTGTTTCAGAGCTGGGGCGTCTCATTGGGCCCACTGCCCACTGCCCTGCTCGCCCTGCCCTTCGGCATTCTGGGGTGCATGGCGCTCGTGCTCACCACCGACCGCATCGTCTATCGGTTTTACCGCGCCCAGAAGGCCAAGCCGGTGATTTTCGTCATTGTCAGCCTTGGCGTAACCTTCGTGCTTAACGGTCTGGTGCGGTTCATCATCGGGCCGGATGACCAGCGCTTTCTGGATGGCGAACGCTTCATCATCTCGGCCCGGACCTTCAGGGAGATGACCGGCCTGCGCGAGGGGCTGGCGTTCAAGACCACGCAAGGCATCACCATCCTGACCGCAGTGATCGTGGTGGCCCTGCTCTTCTGGTTTCTCAACCGCACGCGTACCGGTAAGTCCATGCGCGCCTATTCCGACAATGAGGATCTGGCCCTGCTGTCGGGCATCAACCCGGAGCGGGTGGTGATGATCACCTGGCTGATCGTGGCGGGGCTGGCGACCATTGCGGGTGTGCTCTACGGGCTCGACAAGAGCTTCAAACCCTTCACCTATTTCCAGCTGCTGCTGCCGATCTTTGCCAGTGCTATTGTCGGTGGTCTGGGCAACCCGCTGGGGGCGATTGCGGGGGGCTTTGTCATCGCCTTTTCCGAGGTCACGGTGACCTATGCCTGGAAGAAAGTCGCGACTTACGTCCTGCCTGAAAGCATGGCGCCGGACACGTTGGTGCAGCTTTTGTCCACGGATTACAAACTAGCGGTGAGCTTCGTGATCCTGCTGATTGTCCTGCTGGTGAAACCCACGGGCCTGTTCCAGGGAAAAGCGGTATGAGTTCAGCTTTGAAAAATACGATCCTCTTTGCGGTGGTTTTTGCGATGATCCCGGTGATTGCGCAGTTCCAGGGCTGGAATGCCGCGCTCTTCGTGCTCAACATGGGGCTGATTTCTGCGATCATGGCGTTGGGGGTGAACCTGCAATGGGGGTTTGCGGGGCTCTTCAATGTCGGGATCATGGGGTTTGTCGCTTTGGGCGGGTTGGCGGCGGTGCTGGTCGGCATGCCGGTGACCCCCGGGGCCTGGACCGCAGGGGGTTATGGTATCGTGGCGAGCCTGTTTCTGGGGGCGCTGACCATCGGAGGGGCGATCCTTGTGGCCGGTCGTATGGCCAAGGGCTGGCTGCGCACGCTGGTTGTGCTGGGCATTCTGATTGCCGGCTTCATGATATATCGCGGCCTCTTTGATCCCTCGGTCGAAGCGGTGGAGGCCATTGATCCGGCACTCACCGGGTATCTCGGCGGGCTCGGTCTGCCGGTGATCATTGCCTGGCCCGTGGGGGGCCTGTTGGCCGCCGGGGCCGCGTGGCTCATCGGAAAAACAGCGCTGGGGCTGCGCTCGGATTACCTCGCGATTGCGACGCTGGGGATTGCCGAGATCATCATTGCAATTCTCAAGAATGAAGACTGGCTGTCGCGCGGCGTAAAGAACGTCGTGGGCGTGCCCCGACCGGTGCCTTACGAGATCGATTTGCAAAATAACGCAGTCTTTGTCGACCGGGCAGCAGGCATTGGGGTTGATGCAGTCATCGCCTCGACGATTTATGTGAAACTGCTTTATTGCGGGCTTTTCGCCTTTGTCCTGGTGCTGCTGTTGTGGCTGGCGCAAATGGCGCTGAACAGCCCCTGGGGCCGGATGATGCGCGCGATCCGTGACAATGAGGTCGCCGCCGAAGCCATGGGCAAGGATGTGACCGCACGGCATTTGCAAGTGTTCATTCTGGGCTCTGCCATCTGCGGCATCGCCGGGGCGATGCTGACCACGCTGGACGGGCAGTTGACGCCCGGCACCTATCAGCCCCTGCGCTTTACCTTCCTGATTTGGGTCATGGTGATTGTCGGCGGCTCCGGCAACAACCTGGGCGCTGTGCTGGGGGGGATGGTGATCTATCTGATGTGGGATCAGGGCGAATCCATCGGATTGGCCGTCATGGAATGGATTACGGCCAGCATGCCGGATGGCAGCGCGGTGAAGGCACATCTGATCGAATCCGCGGCGCATATGCGCTTGCTGACCATCGGGGTGTTGTTGTTGCTGGTCTTAAGGTTCAGCCCGCGGGGATTGATCCCGGAAAAGTAAAGGACGCCCTGCTAGCGCCGGGCGACGCTATGATGGCCCCCACCTGGCGGTGGGGCATTTGGATATTTAAGGCCAAGAGAAGGGTCAGGCTCAGCGACCTTTGAAGAGGCCACCGAGGATGCCGCGCACGATGCGCCGCCCGGTGGTACCCTTCAATTCTTTGATCACCACACTTGCCACCGCGCCCCCAATGCTCTGGCTTTGCCGGGTAGTGCTGCGCCGCGAGGTGGAGCGCGCCACCCGCCCGCCGGAATAGCGCCGCGCCGCGTTGAATTCACGCAGTTGCGGCGAGCCTTCTTCTGCTGCCTCTTCCGCTTTTGCTGCTTCGGCTGCTGCAGCGTCTGCGCGTGTTTTCAGGATTTCAAAGGCGGAGCTGCGATCTATGGCGGTGTCATATTTGCCGGCCATGTCAGAGGCTGCCATGAGTGCTGCGCGTTCTGCCTTGGTGATGGGCCCCAGTTGAGAAGATGGTGGGCGGATCAATGTGCGTTCCACGATACCCGGCACGCCCTTGCGTTGCAGCATGGAGGTGACCGCCTCGCCGACACCCACCTCGCGGATCGCCTCCTCGGTCTTGAACGCGGGGTTCTCGCGGTAGGTTTCTGCAGCCATGCGTAACTCTTTGCGGTCTTTGGCCGTGAAGGCGCGCAGCGCATGCTGGATCCGGTTGCCGAGCTGGCCCAGGATGTCCTCCGGTACATCGGCAGGGTTCTGGGTGATGAAATAGACCCCCACCCCCTTTGAACGGATGAGCCTCGCCACCTGCTCGACCTTGTCCACCAGTGCCTTTGGTGCGTCGTCAAAGAGCAGATGCGCCTCGTCAAAGAAGAACACCAGCTTGGGTTTGTCCGGATCGCCCACCTCGGGCAGTTCCTCAAACAGCTCAGACAGGAGCCAGAGCAGGAAGGTGGCATAAAGGCCCGGCGCGCCCATCAATTTGTCCGCGGCGAGGATGTTGATTTCCCCACGTCCCTTTGCATCAAGGCGCATGAGATCGGAGAGCGCCAGCGCCGGTTCCCCGAAAAGGCCGGTGCCGCCCTGGTTTTCCAGCACCAGCAAGCGCCGCTGGATCGCACCGATCGAGGCGCTGGAGACATTGCCGTAGCGCAGGGAAAGCTCCTTGGCGTTTTCACCAATCCAGACCAGCAGCGATTGCAGATCCTTGAGGTCCAGCAGCGGCAGACCTTCTTCATCGGCCAGACGGAAGGCGATGTTCAGGATGCCCTCCTGCGCTTCGGTCAGCTCCAGCAGCCGTGCCAACAACAGCGGGCCCATCTCGGACACGGTAGTGCGCACCGGGTGACCCTGATCGCCAAACAGATCCCAGAAGGTCACCGGGAAAGCCTCATAGGTGAAATCGGAAAACCCGATCTTGCCCGCGCGCTCCATGAAGGGCGTGTGCAGCTTGTGCGCCTCGGACCCGGATTTGGCGAGGCCTGACAGATCGCCTTTCACATCTGAGAGAAAAACTGGCACGCCGGCCTTGGAAAAACCTTCTGCCAGAATCTGCAAGGTGACGGTTTTGCCGGTGCCGGTCGCGCCCGCAATCAACCCGTGCCGGTTGGCATAGCCAAGGCTGAGATGTTGTTGCACGCCGTAGTCCGGCCCACCGCCGCCAATCAAAATATCCGCTGTCATGCCCGAAAATCCCCCAAGTCATATTTTCTTGGATTGACCATACGATTTTAACCTTTGAGAGCCATAGTGAATTTGTTCGAGTCGGTGATTATGTCCTTCCCGGCTCGGACATCCTCCCTGTCAGACTGGCCGTGCCGATTTTCGGTACGGCCCTTTTTTCAACTGCGGATAGGTTATGGTAACATTTAAGAATTCCGCCGACTTTCTGGTTGACGCCATGGGTGACGTTTCGTAGCCTCTGCGCAATAAGTCGGCCAGTCCGACGGGGAGAAGACCAATTTGGGAAGGGATGCCTCGCGCATCCCTTTTCTTATTTAGGTATGCCCACAAAAAAATGATGGCCCGGGTGGCGATTTCCAGCCATCGGACCTGACACTTCCCGATACGCGTGCTACACCGCAGAAAAGCAGTGAAAGCGGAGCGAACATGCCCAAATATACATCGATTTTGGCCCGTAGTCTGGCCCTTGCATTGCCGATTGCATTTGCCTCGACAATGGCCATCGCGCAGTCGGATACGACAGAGGAAACGCCTGAAGAGGCCCCATCGACGCCCAATGAGCTAAGCCTGGGGGAGACCGCCCCGGAAGGCCCACAGGTTGGGGAAACCTATATCAAGGAAGAGTTCGGCGATTGGGACATGCGGTGCATCAAGACCGAAAACGGTGAGGACCCTTGCCAGATGTATCAGCTTCTCTCCAACGAAGAGGGCACACCGATTTCCGAGTTCACCCTGTTCAAGCTGCCCGAAGGTGGACAGGCCCAGGCAGGGGCCACCGTGGTTGTGCCGCTGGAAACCTCGCTGGCGGGTCAGCTGACCATCAAGATCGATGACAAACCGGCGAAACGCTACCCCTTCGCCTTTTGCAATCGGGTTGGGTGCTATGCGCGGATCGGTCTGACGGATGAAGACATCAACAGCTTCAAACGGGGTGGTGAGGCAGTGATCTCCATTGTGCCGATTGTGGCGCAGGATCAGCGGGTCAATGTCTCTCTCTCGCTGAGCGGGTTCACCGCCAGCTACGATGTGGTCTCTGTGATCGACCAGTAAGCCGTAAGATTGAAATCAGAGCCGCGCCGGTTTCGGGGCGGCCTTTTTCATGCCGCGCGCAGGGCTAGCACAGCGTTCATCCCGCCAAAAGCAAAGGCGTTTGAGATCGCAACTTTGACCGATGCTTCGCGCGCCTCATTAGGCACCACGTCCAGAGCACATTCCGGATCCGGCTCCTCATAGCCGATGGTTGGCGCAATCACACCGTCGCGCAGCGCCATGATGCAGGCCAGCAGCTCCACCGCCCCGGTGCCGCCAATCAGGTGCCCATGCATCGATTTGGTTGAGCTGATCATCAGCTTGTCAGCATGTGGCCCGAAAACATCCGCGACGGCTGCGCATTCGGTCTTGTCATTGGCCGCGGTGCCCGTGCCATGCGCGTTGATGTAGCCCACGTCTTCGCGATTGATCCGTGCGTCCTGCAACGCACCGGACATTGCGCGCGCCGCACCGTTCTTCGAGGGCATCACGATATCGCTGGCGTCTGAGGACATGGCAAACCCGGCCACTTCACAAAGGATATCGGCCCCTCGGGCGCGGGCATGTTCATATTCCTCGAAGACAAAGACGCCTGCCCCCTCGCCCTGCACCATACCGTTTCGGTTGGCAGAAAACGGGCGGCAGGCATCGCGCGACATCACACGCAGCCCTTCCCAGGCTTTGACGCCACCAAAGCAGAGCATGGATTCAGACCCGCCCGTGACCATCGCGGGCGCAAGCCCCGAGCGGACCATGGTAAAGGCCTGCGCCATCGCGTGATTGGAAGACGCGCAGGCGGTCGAGACAGTGAAGGAGGGGCCTTTGAGGTTGTATTCCATACTGACGTGGCTGGCCGCCGCATTATTCATCAGCTTGGGCACCACAAAGGGGTGCACGCGGTTTTTGCCGTCCTCATAGACGGAGCGGTAATTGTCATCCCAGGTGCTGACGCCGCCGCCCGCCGTGCCCAGAACGACGCCGGATTTGGCGGCCAGCTCGCCACTGAACACCAGCCCGGACTGGTCGATGGCCTCCTTGGCGGAGGCGAGCGTGAATTGCGTGAACCGATCATAGAGCGACATTTGCTGACGGTTGTAGCGCCCTTCGGCCTCAAACCCGCGCACCTGTCCTCCGATCTGGATCGACAGCCGGTCGACATCCCGCAGATCGAGCGCCCCAATGCCGCAGGTGCCCGCCCGCATCGCCGCCATGGTGGTGGCCACGTCATGCCCAAGCGCGTTGATGGTGCCGGCACCGGTGATCACGACGCGTTTCATGGCCGCATCAACTCTGTTCGGCTTTCAACCGTTCGATCCCGGCGACAATTGACGCCACGGTAGAGATATCGAAATCCGACGCTTTGGGGTCATTGGCGTTAAACGGCACCGAGATATCAAATTCTTCCTCGATCGCGAAAATGCTCTCCACCAGCCCCAGACTGTCGATGCCGAGGTCCTCAAGCGTGCTTTGCAGAGTGACATCGGAGGGCTCAAGCACAGCTTGATCCGCGATGATGGCTATGACTTTGTCCTTGATGCTCACGCGTCCTGTCCTCTTTCGTCGCCTGAGGTGGATTTAGTCCTTCGTGTCCGGTTTGAAAACCGCTTTCTGCAAGGCAGCGATGTCACGCATCACCCGTGGCAGGCGTCGTATGGCCTTGTAGCTTTCCATCTGGGTTTCCATTTTGGTGGCAGGAGACCCCAGAATGGTGCGCCCGGCAGGCACATTGGAAAAGATTTTGCTGGCGCCCCCGGCAATGACCCCGTCCCCGATGAAGATATTGTCGCTGACGCCCACCTGGCCGCCCAGCACCACATTATTGCCCACCCGCACGGATCCGGCGATCCCCACCTGACCACAGAGCAGGCAGTCGTTACCGACGACACAGTTGTGCCCGATGTGCACAAGGTTATCGATCTTCGTACTGTCACCGACCCGGGTGTCGCGGATCGTGCCATAGTCGATGGTCGCATTGGCGCCAACTTCCACATCATCGCCGACGGTCACGGCCCCCAGCGAGTGGATGCGCTCCCAGGACTGAGCGCTGGTATTCTGCTGATCGCCCAGCGTGGCGCGCGCCGCTTCGACGCCCGAGGTATCCGGTGTTGCATAGGAGAACCCGTCGCCGCCAATGCGGGCACCAGGCTGCGCGATAAATCTGTCACCGATGGTCACACGCGCGCCGATCGAGACCGCCTCGCGCAAGTATGCCTTTTCGCCAAGCTTTGCATTCCAACCGATAAAACACTGTGGGCCGATTACGCTGCCCGCGCCGATCCGGGCGCCGGCAGACACCACGGCAAGCGGGCCGACATGCACGCCTTCCCCAAGCTCTGCCGATGGGTCGATCACAGCGCTGGGGTGGATTTCAGCGGCATACCCCTGCCCCGGATCCAGCAATTGCGTCAGGCTGGACATGGCATACCGGGGGCGTCTGGGAATGATCGCAGCCTTCAGGCCAAGCGCGTGCCAATCGGCGCCCTGCCAGAGCAGTGCAGCCTGCGCCCGCCCCTCACTGATCGCCTCCGCATAGGTTTTGCTGGTGGCAATCGCCAGATCATCGGCTTCTGCACTCTTGGGTTCCGAGGCCCGCCCGATCCGCAATGCGGTATCGCCATAAGCGTCGGCCCCAAGCGCTGCGGCAATCTCCTCGACGCTATACGTCGTTTCGGTCATGGCGATGGGCCCCCAAGCTGCTCAGGGGATTGATTTAACCCTGAACAGCGCGCAATGCCACCCCTGCTTTGGACAGGGCATTCCAGATTTGCGCATCACGCCCATAGATGTCGCGGCGGAATTCGGCGCGGCCTTTGCCATCGATGAAGGCGGTCCGGTAGATGATGTGTACCGGTACCGGTTGCTTCAGATCGACCTGTTGCTCCTTGCCGGTGGCAAGCTTCGCCTGGAACAGACCTTTGGGATCATTGGTCTGCTTGGCCAGCAACGCATAGGCAAAGTCAAAGGGGTCCGCCAGACGGATGCACCCATGGCTGTAGGCGCGGGTTTCGCGCGAGAAGAGGTTCTTCGCCGGTGTGTCGTGCAGGTAGATGTTGTGCGGGTTCGGGAACATGAACTTAACCAGGCCCAGGGCATTGCCGCGGCTGGGCGGCTGGCGCATCGCAAAGGGGAAGGTGCGCGCGGTGAATTGTGTAAAGTCCACTGCGGTGCGGTCGACCCGGCGGCCCTGACGGTCGGTGATCTCGATATGGTTCACCGCGTTGGGGTTCTTTTGCAATTCCGGTAGATATTCCTTGGTCACGATGGACCGCGGCACATACCAGCTTGGGTTGATCACCATGAATTCCATGACGTCCGAGAATTCGGGCGACTGACGGTCCCGCTCGCGGTGTCCGATCACGGAACGGGTTTCAAAGGTCACCTTGCCATTGTCGATGATCTTGGCGGAGAAGTCGGTCAGGTTGACCTCGACATGACGACGGCCGCGTTCCTGGTTGAGCCAGCGCTCGCGCTCCATGGCCACGATGACCGATTGCAGGCGGGTCTGAACCGAGGTGTTGATTTCCTGCATCGTGCCTGGCCCGGCGACGCCGTCTTGCGCCAGCCCGTGCGTGCCCTGGAACCGCTGCACGGCAGCGGTCATTTTGGCGTCATAGGACTGACCGGCATTGCGTTTCATATAGCCCATGCGCACCAGGCGGTCGCGCAGTGCCACCACAGCCGCACCCGTGGCACCGGGTTTCAAGGTCTTCGACGGCACCGTTGGCCCCCATCCCCCCTGCGCCAGCAACCGCTCAAGCCGCAGCTTTTCTTTCATCAGCCCGGTGTATTCGGTGGTTTTCGGGGCCAGTGCCCGGAAAAAGCCCTTGGGCGACGATTTGACGAAATTCACCAGATAGGACTGGCGGTCGCGATACGGCACCTTGCGCACGATGGCTTTGTTGACGCGCGCCGGGATCAGAACGCCGGTTTGCATATCACGGGCAAACTGCAGGAAGACGCGGCTGATCTCGACCTCCACAAGGCCAAGATCACGCGGTGTGCGGGCGGCCTTCATTTTCGCCTGCAGGCCCTCCACGTCATAGCGCGCGGCAGGCAGACCATGATTGTCCGCCGCGCTGAGCGCCTGAATGAGCGCCGCGCGGCGACTGCGATCACGGCCTTTGCCGGTCCAGATGCCTTCATAGCCATTTGCCTGGTAAAAGGCGGCGATGTCCTTGTCGCGGGCGGCTGCCTCTGCAACCGCTTGTTTGAACGCTGTTCCCTGCGCTTTGGCCGGTGCCGCAAAAATCAAACTTGATAAGGCAACCAATGTGACTGCCAAGACATTCAGAAAACGGCGATTGGACAAAACCAAAGATGGCATGAGGACCTCACTCAATAAAATATCGGTACGTGTTTGACCATCACAAGCGCAGCTGTCCAATAACATTTAGGTTTTCGGTCAAGGAAACGTGAAAATGATGCAACCATGCATCGCAAAAGAGATTTGTTCCGACGTTTCTCAAGATTGGCGATATTTTGCCTAAAATTGGTCAAAAAGAACCGCTCTGGCTTTCAGGACTTGGTTAACAATCAGCGCTATGACATACCAATGTTGCATCTGGGGAAGAGATGACACCCTCGTGTAACATCACGGGTAAAGGCAGAATACGGGGCGAAAACCTAATGACGAACGACGGCTCACTGAGTATGTCACGCCGGGCGCTATTGACAGCGTTTGCGGCAACGGCAGTAACGGCAGCACCAACATTTGCATCCGCGGCAGGTTTCCTGCGTGGCGGGGGTGATATCAGACGGATCCGAATGTACTCCGGTCGCACCGGTGAACGGATCGACATGATCTATTGGATCGAGGGTAAATACGTGCCCGAAGCTGTCAAGGAAATCAATCACTTCATGCGCGATTGGCGTACGGATGGTGTGAAGTCCATGGACCTGCGCACAATCGATATCATGTCGGCGGCGCATAATCTTCTGGATGCCAGCGAACCCTACATGCTGCTTTCGGGCTATCGCAGTCCGCAGACCAATGCGATGTTGCGATCACGCAGCCGGGCGGTTGCCAAGAATTCGCTGCATGTCAAAGGTCAGGCAGCGGACCTGCGATTGGCGAGCCGATCCGTGGCTCAAGTCGCGCGTGCGGCACAGGCCTGCAAAGGCGGCGGAGTTGGTAAATACTCACGCTCCAATTTTGTCCATATGGACTGCGGCGTGGTGCGCACCTGGGGCCGCTAATCCGGACCCGATACGCGATATCTTGCAAAGACGGCGGCCAAAACGTGCCGCCTTTTTTGTGCGCCACTGTTTGCCTTCCAGAGGTCGGAACTTAGGTGCGATTTATGTTAAAATGAGCGTTTATGGCGTGTCGACCGGGTAAGGGGTGGTTTCGCGAGACGCAGCGGAAATTGGGTATCTTCAGCGCAGCCCGTGCGCGTTACCCCAACCTGTCGACCTCGGACGCATCAACGATCATCGCCAGGCGCCAAAAACGTGTGAGCTGCGCTTCGAAATGATCTTGCGCCTCTTTTGGCACCCCTGACAGTTGCTCGACCCGGAAACCAAATCGCTGCATGCCACATGTTCCGATATAGCTCAGAAAGACCGGAAAGATCTGCCGCTCCACGGCAATGGATGCCAGCCGCCCGGCGAGAAAATCCGCATTCTCGACCGGCGCTGTGATCCTAATCCCGATGCGCGACTGCCGGCCCGTCGGTGTGTCCCAGATCGCTGCGGATGGCGGGAAGCGAGCAAGATGCACCTCAGTGTCCGGTGCGAGGGTCGCGGCATCAAATACCAGCCTGTCGAGCGCCAGAGGTTCATGGCGCGAAAGATGCGCAAGGATCGCATGATAGTCCTGCTCCGGTGTCATCGCACTGACCCCTGTTCTATGAGTTTTGCCGCCGCGTGATTACCCGGCTCCGGCAGGGTTACAGCGCGCAGGGCCTGTCGCACCGCGTCAGACTTGCCATTGTCCAGAAAAGCGGTGACTTCGCGCTCAAGGCTCATCAATTCCGCCTCCTGCACAAAACCCGCCAAGCCGCGTTCAAAAGCAGCGCGCGCGCGCCGTTCCTGATCGTCCAGATAGGGCGCTGACTGCGGGATCAGGATTGCCGGGACCTGCGCGTAGATGAGCTCATGAAATGAATTGTAGCCGGTCGCCGATATGGTGAGATCCGCCGCCTGACAAAGATCAAGCGTGCGCTCGGTGTGGATGACACGGCTGTTGTGCCAGCCGTAAAGCCCGCTTGGAACTACCGCATTGGGCCAGGCGACCACCAAATGCAGGCAATTGACCCGCCGTTCCAACAGGCTGCACAGGAATTGCGTTTGCGCGGTGCGCTCTGACGCCACCCCACCGCCAAGCATTGTCACAACCAGCGTGTCGATCTTGCGATCAAACTGCGCACTCAGACGCTCCCGCAGGTTTTGCGACTGTTCCGGCGCGATTTCTTTCTGCTGTACGATGGGCCCGACCTTGTGAATGTGATCGCCGGAGGAATAATCGGTATTCAGTTCCGCAAATGCTTCCGTTGGCACGATCACTTTTGAAAAGGCGCGCTCCCGTTCGAGCGCGATGGGATTGATCTGACCCGGGCGCCACAACCCACGCCGGATCCAGACTGCAGGGTTTTGCAAACGCGAAATCAGCCGGTAGACGGAATCGAACACATACCCGCCGTCAAAGACAAGCTGGTCGCCCGGCCGAAGCGTGCTGCGCAGCCGCAGGTAATTGACGAGATCTGCGGCATATTCCACGCTGTGATCGGCGCTGCGCGGGACCATCGGCACGCAGGAAAATCCACGGTTGCGCAGCATTTCGACGCAACTGGGAAAAGCCGCAAAACGGCGGGCATGCTCGGTTTGCATCGCCTCACCAATCAACGCACATCGCTGCGCGTGCCCCATGCCATTCCCGTTGGTGGGAAAAAATACCGTCTGCGGGTCTGATGCAGGCTCCAAAGCGGCGGGGCGTTCCAGCTGCAATTCGCGCTCCAGCCCGGTGATATCAAAGGGGTGCAGCCAGGCGCTTTGCTGTGTGCGGCGGCCAATTTCCATCCGGTTCTGCGATACGGTTTCCTGCAGGTAGCCGGGCAAGGCCGCGACATGTTCGGGACCTTTCAGAACGGGCGCCCCCACCGCGCTGAACCCGGAAGAGGTGGTGCAATCGATCACCACTTTGCCAGCCCCCATCGCATCAAGCGCGAGTGCCGCCATCCGCTCGCCCGGAACATTGGCCCCCAAAAACACCAGCACATCAAAATAATGCAGCAATTCCGTGGGCGGCAGTTCGGCGTAGCTGAAAACCGACAAGCTCCCATGCCGCGATCTTCGGATCAGATCCTTGCCCTTGGAATTCGTCAAAATCTGCAAGTGTATGTTCGGGCTGTAGTTCACCACGCAAAGGTCGCTCAGCGTGGTATCCTGTTCCTCGATGTCTTCGCAGGGGATGTAGACAAGCACGCGCACCGCTTTGCCCTCCGCCTGTAAAGGGCTGTCGCCAATTTCAGTGAGCTGAGGTGCAATCGCGCCCTCCATCAGCGATGGCCGCTGCGGGTTGGACAGATCGAGCAGCTTTGGTTCCCGACCGGTGGCATAGGCAATTTTATTCCGCGCGCTGATCGCATCCTGATGCTGTGAAAATTGCCCCAGCACCCAGATCGGAATGTCCTCCCCCAGATGCATGGTACCCAATATCGTCTGCACCTCGGTTGAGATGGTTTCGGCCCCGATCAGAACCACCGATTTTGGCGCGATATCAGCGAAATCCGCCAGGAACGGGGCCATTTCGTATTTGTTTTGTTTGGTGACATTCTCTGGCAAAAACCGGTCGTCTATCGCAACCGGATGCCCAGATTTGTCCAACTGCAGTGCCAGGAGCAAAAGCGCGTCAAAGTGTTTTGCGGAAATCTGGCCGCAACACAGCAAGATCATGGTGTTGCTCCTGCACAGCCGGTCAGAAAATTGCTCATTCTCGATTTGAATGCCGCTGCGGAGAAGCGCGCCAGTTTTTGCTGACCCGACAGCACATCGGCCCGATAACGATCCGGTGCAGCAATATAGTTGGCTATGATCTGATCAATTTCTTCGGGAGCGGCGCTGATGGCCGCACCCTCGAATGTGTGGGCGGTTTCTGGATCGGTGATTGCGATCTTGCCGGCGGCCACGGCTTCTGCAATGACACGGCCGAAGCTTTCGCGCCATGTGGGCGCGGTGTAGTAGACCAGAAAGTCGATTTCATCAAAATACTGTTGCAGGGTCAGGCCGCCGAAAGGGTGGACGCTCCAATGCGACGGCAGATCATCTGCCTGCATCAGGCTATCGGCCCCAAGGATGATGTTGATCGCAGCGGTTTGTGGAAAACACATCTCCAGCACGTCACGCTGTGGAAACTTCTCCAGGCCGGGGCGCGAATGACGGCCCCTGCGATCACGCGGGCTGGATGTGGGCGGGATCATGTCAAAGGCGCAGATATTGAACCAGTCGGTATCCAGTACCGACCACCTTGCCCCCAACTTGTTTGCCGCGTCCCACCCCGTCACGGTCGATCTGTTCCACGCGGAGATTGGCGCAATCCACCGGTCCAGCGTGACGGATGCGGTAGTAATTTGATCAAGGCATTTCGCCACATCGAAAGCTTCTGCACCGCCGGGTCGCAGAAAATTTTCATGGGTCACCACCACCAGATGGCGCGCCAGGATGGTGACGCCGAGACTGTCCTTAAATTTCAGGCAGGATGGATTGTGAAAAATCACGATATCCGCTGCGATGTCCCGGGTTGCCCAGTGGAAGGGAATGTTCAAGCGCAACAAGGTTTCGCTCAGCTGGGGCGCAACCCTCTGACCTGAAAACATATCTGTCTCCAAACCAAAAACCTGCACCTGCGCCATGGTGGAGACGACCTCCAACTCGGCGGCAACTGCCGAGGACGTGCCGCCCGGAAATCGAGGATCAAGAACATAGGCGATCCTGAGGTCGGGCGCTGCGCTTTGAACGGAGTTCATGGCTCAGTAGATGCGCTGGTTTGACGTCGCGGTCGAAGCTGCCGCTTGATTGCCGGGGGGCGCGTCGAACCTGTTAAGCAGCCCGCGTTTTGCATCATCAACAAAGGAGCGCAGTTCCGACGCCAAGGGGCTACTACCCGCGGTGAGCCTCGGGTTGGCCTGGACGTAGGTGTAAAGCGCGCGCCAGTCTCCACCGTCAATGAGTTTCTCGATGGTCAGCAATTCGTCGATTGAGGGCTCCTGCTGTGCCGCACCGGATGACCCCATGAGCACGAGCATTGTTACGACTGCGATTAGATTGTTATTGGCCACGGCTTCATCCGAAATGATTACTTCTAAAACTTGTCATCTACTTGCGTGTCTGGGCAGGGGAACCTTGGGCGATTATTCCCTGCCCCGGTCTAGGGCGACCGCGTCCCAAGGTGTTCCCCGCGCCGCAGACTGTTGACCAGCCTGTTTTCCAGTTGCGCCTTCAAAGACGCGCGTCTTTGTGCAGCGGTGGGCGTTCTCTTGGGCCGGTTGTTTGTGCTTGCGAAAGCTCTGTTGCCTGCCATCCAGACTTCAATGCGACCGGGCGGTGCAGAGTTGCGTGCGCCGGTGAAATCGCGGGCAATGCCACCGACCTCAGCGGCAACGGCTTGCGCGACCTGTTCGTCCTGAGGGCTGTAATAACGGACGTGGGTTTTGGACACTTTGAAATTGACCCGGTTGACGGATGCAACCGGAAAGCCGGTTGCGGTCAGGATCTCGGCGTTACGGTCCAAGGCATCGCTCTTCACGTTTGTGGGCGCAAAGGTAACGAGGCTGAATTGTGCGGCCTTGTCACCGCGAAAGCCGAGCCGGAACGCCAGATCAGGTCGGCTGATAGGCGGACCGCCGACGTCTGGCAGTTTGAATGAAACCGTTTCCGTCGGCAGCACGCTCGCGTTCTGCGCTCTGATCGGCGGCACGTCTACTTGCGATCCGTCCAATCCTGTCACCGGCTCTGCGAGGTCAATGGACGCCCAATCCACCATATTCGGATAGAAAACATCCAGTTTCAGCGGCTCCGACCAGACGGTCGCTGGCGGATCGCCTTTCATGCTCTCATACATCTGCGGCACGGGCATCCGGATCGGCGCGGTCTGCGCGGCAAATGCTTTTGCCAGGACCTGGCTTTCCCGGATCGGAGCATTCAGACTTGCCAGGAATGTCAAAGGCTTAACATTGCTAACCTCAGGTAAAACCGGAAGCGCATCTGTCATCCGCTCTGTGCCTGTCAGCAGCTGTACCGCATCGCCGCGCACAGGGCTTGCAAACGCCAGATCGATCGGTCCGGTGTGTATCTCGGCATAGGTGAGCGGTTCCGAAGTCAGGGCAATGATGTTCAGCCGCGGACCTGGTGACAGAACCTCGGCGGGCGCATTGTCAGCTGCCGACGCGGCGAAGAGCCTTGGCATGCCGTGCGGACCTGTCTGAACGGTCGTCAGCTTCGGCAAACTGAGGTCTGTATTTTGGCCGATCGTCGACACGACCGGCAGGCTCAGGCCAGAGCCGGAGAAAATGCTTGGCGCTTCGGGTTTGATGTCCGGGCTGGCAAGATTTTGCTGCGGGGCAACATCCGTCAGCGAGACCCAACCCATGCCGACAACCGCGCCAAAGCTCAGGACCATGCCAAATCCAAGCCCGAAGAAACAGGCGAATGCCACGGTCGCGACCCGCGGGATGGATGCTGGAAAAAGCTTTCCACGTGGGGGTTGTGTCACCGCTCCCTCTTCGCGGAATGCTGCGGCCAGGCTGGCCGCCTCTTGCGCCGGATCAGCTTGCGCAGGTGTCGGATCTTCAGCCATCGCATCTGGTACGGGGGCGGCCATCGGCCGTGGCGCGACAGGGGCAAAGGGCTGCATCCCCTCTTCGTCCATAAAGCGCGGGCGTTTCACCACGGGCTTCTTGCCGGATTTTCCTTTGGCTTCGAGCAGTTTTTGACGCTTGGCACGTGCTTCCGCCAATCTGTCCTCCCAATCGGTGGACAGAAGATCATGTGCGGTTACTTTCGACGCGCTTTGTGATTTGCCAGCGCTTTCTGCGCTCTCTTCTTTGGCCAAATCCGACATTTTCACAGCCCCCAGACTGCTTTCAAAGAACTATTCAAACGAATCCCAAAAATATTAATTGAGTTTATATACAATCTAGGGTTTTGCAAATTCCCTCCGTGGGTCACCGCGTTTTGTTCCTGTGATGACGTCATTTTACAAGAAAATGCAGCCTGTGCATCTGGTCCGGCTGCGGAATTCAGATCCGGCAAGCAACATGCAGCCGATCATCTGCCCATATGGCGGTCAACGCCCGAATTGTCAGAAAGCGTCAGATCAAAATGCGTAAGGATTTTCGATTATGTTAAGGCCGCGCGATGCTGAAAAGCCCGAGCACCATCAATGGCAAGCGTATCCCGCTTTCAAAACGGCTACGGGCACAAAGATAACGGGAAAATATTGCCACCACGCAACGTCAAGAGTACATCGATGACGGCAAAGAGCGCCATTTCACCATGTAAAACAAGGCAATAGGAACCCCCAGCTGAGGCTTAGTCACCCGATATTTTCAGCCAGCGATCAAGAAGCGTCGGACAGTGGCACCACCGCCTGCCGATAGAGGTGCCAGGTGGCGTGCCCCAGGATCGGCAATACGAAGATGAGCCCCACAAAGAGGGTGATGACGCCAATGGAAAGCAGCGCCACGACAATGGCGCCCCAGGCGGCAACGGTTTTTGGATTACGCTTGGCGATGTTCAGCGAGGTGACCACCGCAACTGGCAATCCGACGCTGCGGTCCACAAGAAGCGGAAAAGAGACGAAGCTAATCGCCAAGACAACAGCGGCAAAGACAAAGCCGACACCACTGCCGACCAAAATCATCATCCAACCCGGAAAAGTTGTAAGCGCATCCTGCAAGAAACCTGAAATTGAGTCCGGTGTCCCGGGCCCCAAGGTCAGGCCATAAATGAAGTGCGCGCAGATCATCCAGACAAAAAATATCGCGGCCAGGAACCCGCCCAATACGAGAATGGGGAAAATGGACGGAGAGGTCACAACCCTGAAGCCATCCCCCCACCCGGTTTTCACCCCCTGCTCGCGTCGCCGGCTCATTTCATAAAGGCCAACCGCTGCAACCGGCCCCAACAGCGCAAAGCCCGAAACCAGCGGGAACAGCAAGTAGAGGACCTGATTGTTCAGCGCAAACCAGGTCAGCATCAAGCCCACGATCGGATAGATCACCACGATGAAAATCACATCCGTGCGTAGAGCCAGGAAATCTGCACGTCCTTTGCTGAGCGCTTCCTTGAGATGAGACAGATCAATGTCGCGGATCTGCACCTGACCATCCTCTGCGCCCCCCAATTCCTGCACGCCGGTACTGATGCCCTGAGCGCTGCCGCCAAAAGCCTGAGCAATCCAAGAGAGTGGGTTACCAATTGTCTGAACCATGACATCCTCCGTCGCTCCGGTCGGAGCAGTGAAAAGAGTTGTAGGTCGTTCCAAAGAGATCAATTGAAGTGAGTGTACCACATTTGGCGCGCGTTGTCGTGCACAGTGGGGCGCGGCCCTCTGCGCCGGGACAACATAGTAGCGTCGGCGCGAAGAGCCGCGTAGAGTTGAGGTTTTGAAGACTGGAGATGATTTGTGCCACCAGAGGATAAAACCACCGCGCATTCCACACCCGCAGACGACAGCAATTACCCGCGTCTTGAAAACCAGATCGCCTGGTACGATGCCAAAAGCGTAACGTCGCAACGCCGGTATTTTGCCTTGAAATCCCTGCAAATCATAATCGCGGCAGCTATTCCGGTTGTGTCCTTGATCGACCCTACCAAGGCCGTTGTGCCCGGCGCGTTGGGTGCGCTTGTTCTGGTGCTGGAGGGGTTTCAGGAGCTGGGAAGCTACCGGCAAAACTGGCAGAAATATCGCTCGTCCTGTGAGGCACTGCGGCATGAAAAGTATCTCTACATGGCCGGGTCCGGGCCCTATACCGATGCGGATGTGGAAAAGCGCACGCGGCTTTTGGCCGAAAGAGTGGAGGCGATGATTTCGGAAGAGCACACGAATTGGGTCGCGCAGTTCAAAAACAACGAGGGTGCCGCGCCGCAAACGTAAATGCGCCCTGAGGGGATGTCGGCGCGAAGGATCGCACTGCGGTTGAGGGGCGTTCAAGCTGGGTCGAGCGGCCAAGGCCTCGCGCGACCTCTCGTACGAAAGTGGATTTCCGGGATACTGGCTCCAGTTTTAATGCGCATGAAACCCTGCTTCTCAGCCACCAAGGCCAAACCAGCATGTGATTGGAGAAAACCATGCGGAATATACCCGAAATCCTGAACTGGCGTCGGATCACTGACAAAATCAGCCTGTCCGGTCAGCCCACGGAAAACCAACTCTCCAAAATCAGGGATTTGGGGGTGACCCACATCATTAACCTCGGGCCGCATTCCAACAAGGGCGCGCTGGCGGACGAAGCGGGGACGGTGGCCGCCCTGGGGATGGAATACATCTACATTCCGGTGGATTTCGAGAACCCGACGCAGGACGACTTCGATGCCTTCTGCGCGGCGCTGGAGCAGCTTGAGGACCAGCCGGTGCACGTGCATTGCATCTACAACGCAAGGGTGACCGCTTTTTTCTATCGCCATGCGCAATCCGGCCGCAGCCTTTCGAAAGACGCGGCTTTTGAGCTGATGGACAGCATTTGGCGCCCTGGGGGCGTTTGGGCCACGTTCATCGGGGACGCGCAGAGTGTTCATCTGCCCAACAGGTATTCCGGGGACGACTACTGACCTAGAACCCCCGCACATGGCTGCAAAGTAACGAGAGGATTTTACTTAAATCTATCGTTTTCAATGTCTTGAGCGAGTTTCTTATCTGAAATACAGTATTCGGGGGCGTCTCGAGGTGCCAATGGCTGGTGAAAGCGCGTTCTCCCTCTATGTTGCCGCAGGCATTGCCTGTGTGGTGGTGGTTGGCTTCTTGTTCCCGCCATTGACGACACGCGGCCCCGCTGTAGAAGCGGACGCAGCCTACCAAACCCATGTCATTGGCGAATTGGCCTACTGCCGATCCAACAGAAGTGACGTGAATTGCGCGTGTTTCGCGCGAAAAGCCGGGCATATCATGTCTTTCGAAGGGCCGCAGGTCCGCGGTTTTGTCTATGCAGACAGGTCGGAGTTGGCCCGCGGCCAAGCTGGCAACAGCTGCTAGCAGAAACTTTCGCAGCGACACCGCAAAGACATCTCCAACGGACGGATTTACTCCTCATCAGAAACCAGCGCTTCATAAGCGGAATTAGGCAACGAGGTGCGCCACAAACCACCTGACGCGAGATCAAATCCGTGACATCACCGGAAAAAGGAACTGTTTCGAGCGCTTCTGCGCTCTATGTTTGATTTGTGTTTAAAAGTACGGAGTAGAGTTATGTCCCTGAGAATTATCGCCATCACGGCGACTGTCATGCTGAGCGCATGTGCGACCATCAGCGAAGAAACACGTACCCCTGCGGTCTTGGAGGGCGGGTTCTACGGCGGCGAACGATATGAGTTGAGAACGCGCCTGCTGGAGGGTCCGAATGGCACCTATTCGCAGACCAGTGTTGTTTACAGGGGTCTCGCCCGCACGTGCATTCTTGACAGCCCCAATGATTGTGAGCTCAAGGCGCGGAACCTGATTGACGAGTATAACGAGACACGCTTCTGATCTGTTTGCCTTATGGACAGCGGTTGCCCCCGACGTTCCGCGGAAATGGCGGCACTTCTTCCGCCCTGACTGCGAACCAAGCTGCGTTCAAGGATCTGCCCTTGAGGCACGTGCTCCATGCGGCGCGCTATTGAATGCTTCTCAAAACGCTGATTGATCTGCTTGGAGCCTCGCCAAACTCTTGCCGATAATGTTTGGCAAAATTGCTGACGCTGGAAAAACCGGCAGCGTGGGCGACCTCTGCGACCGTATTGTATTGATCCAGCAGGATCAGATTGCGCGCAAAATTGAGACGCACAGACCGGATGAAAGACGCAGGCGATTGCCCATTTGCCGCCTTTAACCGGCGGCCAAGTGTCTTTTGACTGACGGCCAGTGCGGAGGCCAGCCTCTCGACGCCAAACTCCTGATCGGCGATGTGATCGAGAACGCTTTCCGTGGCCTGCTCCAGAAACTGCTGTCGGGCCGACAGATGCTCTTTGTTCTCCGGATCATCCGCCAGAGCGGTCTCCAGCGCCTCTAGGCGCGCCGTCGTTGTCTTTTCCGCTTCACGGTGCTGTTGCTTGATGTCTTTGACCTGCTGCCCAAGCGTGGCAAGCTCGACGACCGCCGAGCGCCGCTCTGTTTGCATGGTGCGCACCATGGTCGAGATCGCCATCATCATGAACAGCGTTTCGCCGACAATGGCGAGATAGTAGCCCCAGGACAGCGGGCGCAGCAGCACCAGATCATAGGCATAGGTCGCGCCGGTGATGTTCATCGGAAAGATGAAAAAATAGACCGCAATGAAGAGCCCCAAACTCAACGACAACAGCGCGCAGGCAATGGGTTTGGCCTGCGGCAGCCCGGCCATGATCTTGCGGATCGCGATGGTCAGCAGGATCAACGGGCTGATGAAGTAGATCAGATGCAGCGGTCCGGAGAGCTGCCAAGGGTCCACCACCGCCAGCCCGATCACGACGATCACCACAGCCGACAGCAACGTGAAGAGACGCCGCCAAACCCATGTATCTTCTTGGACATTTAGCAAGACACGGCAGTATTGCACAATCGCCAGGGTACCCAACCCGGCGAAGAATTCGGTGACCGGCGCAAGTTTGGTCACAGGAAGCGTCACGCCGAAGAATTTGCTCAGCCAGCCATCATAGATGAACGAATAGATAAACAGGCACAGGACGTAGAGCGTATAGTATTGATAGAAACGCACATCGATCTGCCGGAACACGATCAGGCTGAAAAGCGCGATTGTCGCGACATATCCCAGAAAAAGGGCGGTCATGATCAATTTCAACGTGCTCCAGCCGAAGAATAGATCTGCGGACATGATCACCGCGGTGATGGTGGGGGCGAAGGTGCCAGCAAGACGCAGATAAAACACCCGGTCATCCTCTGGCTGCATGGTAACGTCGAAACCCGTCCGGATGGCGGTGTTATTCCTGTCCGCAAGGTCAACGGTGCGACCGGTTCGCGCCACTTCGGACAGCGTGCCGCCCTCTTCTTCGAAGAGGATCACCTCGTCAAAGATCGTCTCCATCAGGCCGATCGCCCAGTGGCGTGTGCCGTCATGCGGGTTCGACAGCGCAAATCTCAGCCACAGGGCCTGGGAGGGCAATGGCGCGGCAAAGATACCGCTGCAGGTGCGGGGCTGGAAAGCTTGAGCGATGATGCTGTCCGGCCCGATGGCGGCCGTATGATCGAGAAAATATTCCGCCCGCAGCGGACGCAACCGATCGTCCGGTGCATCGGATAACGCATGCGCCACGGGAGGCACATCTCCCGCCTGCAGGCAAGCAGCGGCTGGCCCTGCAGTGCCTTCCGCCCCGGTGGACCCGGCGCTGAGCGACAGCAAAAGCAGAACGCAGGCAATCACATATGTCCTGATCATCGGCCCCCAATCGACAGTCTTCATTTCCAGTCTTGTATGCGAATTCGCCGCGCCCAACTGCCTTCATTTGGGACAAATTTGAGCGCGTTTGGGTCAAATGACCGCCACCCCGTTTTCTTCGCGCAACAAAACTGGCTTTGATGATGCCTGTAATTGACGCGCACTTCAACTCTGACGGGAACTTCCGTGAGGCACATACAGGCCATGCGCCGGTGGGCGACCCGCGTCTTGCACAGCGCGCAGTCGCACACGGCATTTTTCGTGCGCATGAAATTTTCCGGGCACCTGTCGAGCAGGACCATTTTAAAGGAGACATAGATGTGATCATTAAAACCCTCGCTCTCGCCGCGCTCACCGCCAGATCGGGCTTCGCGGCCAGAGTATCTGTGACCCTCTTTGGAAATCAGCCTGAATCAGGTCCTGCAGACAGTTTCAGTTTGACTACCGCCACTGCGCATTCCTCGGGCTTCCCTACGGTTCCCGCTACAACATTTGCGCGGTTCACTCTGGCTCAAATTCCTGCCGTACCGTTGCCCGCACGAGGCTTTCTTTTGTTCACAGCATCCGCCGTTTTGAGCGCGGTGCAGGTGCGGCGAGCGACATCCGCGACCGGCTGAGACCGAAATGAAATGCAAAGGACGGCGTCGTTGACGTCGTATCGCACGCTATGGATGACCATGCTCACGCGGAGGCTTTCGGACCGACGATCAGCAACAGCCGCGTCGCTGGTGACCGTCATGATGTGGAGGCGACGGCGGCAACTCTACCCTCCGGGGCCTGGCTGCGCGACCTGCCCGCGATCCTTTCCGCCGGGCTGATCTGCGGCCTGCTCACCGCGATGTTCGCCATCTCGGCTGCGGCCTTGCTGTTCTCCACCGTTCTCAGCACACATATCACGCTGGCCATCGGCATCTGCCTCTTTGGAACCATCGTTCTGAGCGCGGTCATCGCACTCTTCAGTTCCTGTCCCGGGATGGTGTCGGTGACGCAGGAGGTCACGGTTGTCACCCTAGCGGTGATCGCGGCCTCCATCCACACCCGTATGTTCGCGACACATGGTGAGGCGGAAACACTGGCCACCATCATCGTCATGATCGGGCTGGCGACGGCCATGACGGGTGTGGTGCTCTTTGCGATGGGCGCGTTTCGGTTGGGTCGGCTGATCCGGTTCATTCCCTACCCGGTGCTGGCCGGTTTTCTGGCAGGTATGGGCTGGTTGATCGTCTCGGGTGCGATGGCCGTGGTACTAGGCGCGCCCGTCACCGCGCAGAGCCTGCCCGCCCTGTTGGAAACCGCAAACCTGATCAAATGGCTCCCGGCGGTAGTCTTCGCGTTTGTCGTGGACCTCGCCGCCCGGCGCAGCGGCAGCCCGCTGGTCCTGCCCTTGGCCATCGCCACCTTCCTGCTTTTGTTCCACGCAGGTGCCTGGATGCTTGACCTGTCCACGGCGGAGCTTCAGCGACAGGGCTGGCTCTTTGAACCGGCGCAGGACGGCAGCATCACCCTGCCCTTTCAGGACAACCCGCTGGCGCAGGCCGATTGGGCCATCATATGGTCGGAAATTCCCAAGATGACGGCGCTTCTAGCGATCAGTGCCGCCGCCCTGCTGTTTGCGTCGAGCGGTATCGAGCTTTCTGTTCGCCGCGATATTGATCTGGACCGGGAACTGCGCGCTGCGGGCTTTGCCAACATGCTGGCCGGCGCGAGCGGCGGTGCGGCTGGGTTTCAGGGCCTGGGGCTGACCATATTGGCCCATCACATGGGCGCGCCCTATCGCATCACGGGCGTACTGGTGGCCGGGGTCTGCGCCGCAGTCCTGTTTTTCGGAGAAACCCTGCTCAGCTTCATCCCGATCCCGCTCTTTGGAGGGCTTTTGCTGTGGATCGGTGGCGGGCTGCTCGTCGATTGGCTGATCAGCGTGTCCGCCAGAGTGTCGCGCCGGGAGTATCTTGTTGTTTTACTGATTGTTTTGCTGATCGTGACGGTTGGATTGCTGGAGGGCGTTGTTGTTGGTGTCTTTGCCGCAGCCGCGCTCTTTACCCTGGAATATGCGCGCGTCGACGTCGTCAAATATGCCATCACAGGTGAAACCTATCACAGCCGCGTCGAGCATGATCCTGACGATCAGAGCTACCTTCGGACATCCGGGGCTCAAACGCTTGTCCTGCGCCTGCAGGGGTTCATTTTCTTCGGCAGTGTTCACAAGTTGCATCGGCGCGTCGGGGAGTGCTTTGCCAAACCCGAGGATTCCGCCATTCGGTTTCTGGTTTTAGACTGCCGGGATGTTACCGGGTTTGATTCATCCGCGGTGCAGAGCCTCACCAAAATCTGCGGCATCATACGTGCAAAGGAAGGGCGGTTGATCGTCTGTGGGTTGAAACCGCCCATCTCCGAACGGCTGAACAGGCTGCTCTTGGGGGGCGCAGATGCACCGCCCCTACTCTACTTTGAGGAAGTGGATCAGGCGCTTGCGTGGTGCGAAGACCGCCTGCTGCACGACTGGCAGGACCGCCCCAGCAAACACCAAACACACAGCATCGCGGACCAGATGGCGCGCGCGCTTGGCCACCGGGAGGCGTTTCAGACCCTGCAGCCCTATCTGGAGAAAATCGAGCTCGCCCCGCAGTCTGCGCTGATCCAGCAGGGAGAGGGCGGCGCGGACATCTATTTCATCGAGAGCGGCTCTATCAAGGTTCACCTTAACACTGCGGATGAACGGCCCGTTCACCTGCGAACCCTCGGTCCGGGTACGATTGTGGGGGAGATGTCCTTCTTTTTGCAACGCGCACGGACGGCATCGGCCACCGCTGAAACAGCTGCCACGGTCTGGCGGTTGCGTCAGCAGCATCTGTCGCGCATGGCGCAGGTAGAGCCGCAATTGGCCCATGCCCTCAACAGCTATTTTTTGCGCACAATCGCCGAACGCCTCGACCAATCAAACCGCGTCGTGAAATCATTGACCGATTAGTGCCGCGCGGGTTTGCAACAAGCACGGCTGCTCTTTGAAAGCCTCCTAGCCCCTCAAGAATGTGTCAGAACCGGTTTTGTTTTGCCGGTGGAATGGATGTTGCGGAGCCAATTTTGGAGGCAGATATGCTTCGGCTTTTATATGTGGTTGAACTGTGCCGGACGTCGGCCTGAGATGGGGTCTAGCGGGTCCAATGGCTTCGGAAGGTCAAGCCCGGTTCGAAGTGTTTCAATGAAAAATGGTTCAATTGGCACGGAAGCTGGTTTCGATGATGGATGCGAAGCCCAGTGCCTCACGGGACGGCCCAAATGCTGCCGCTGCATTGGTCGATCAGATAGTCGAGAAACACCCGGACCTTCGGTGACAGAACATTCGATTTTGGGTAGACCAACCAAAGTGCTGTATCCGCTTGAGCGGTCCAACCTGCTAAGACCTGTCGAAGCCGTCCATCACGCAACTCCTCATCAACGTTCCAAATTGAGTTTATTGAAATACCGGCCCCGTGCACTGTAGCCGCCTTAAGGTTCGTGCCGTTATCGATTATCAGTCTGCCGTTTGCCTTTCGTGGATCGAATAGACCTGTTTGCCCATCCGGCCCGTGCAGGGTGTGCGCCGTCAGATTTTTGAATGCGATAAGCTGGTGCTTTGCCAGATCATCCGGACCTTCAGGAAGTCCAAACGCCTCGATGTAAGCTGGTGCAGCGCATAGAACCCTTGTGTCATCTGCGATTTTGCGGCCCTTCATGCTCGAATCGTCGAGCACCATGTTTCGCAGTGCGAGATCAAAACTGCCGTCAATGAGATCAAATTCGGCGTCCGACAACCGCATGTCCAATGTGATTCCGGGATATCGTCTCAGAAACTCCGCGACAATTGGGGCAATGTAGAGTTGTGCAAAAGAGCTGGGAGCAGTGAACCTCAGCGTGCCGGAAATCTCTGTCTCTCCCTTGCCGAGGGCCGCCATAGCCGCCTCCTCTTGCGCAATGATTTCGCGCGCGAAAGGCAAGAACTCAGCACCTTCCAGTGACAACGCAACTTTTCGGGTGGACCGATGCAGCAAGTCCGCGCCGACGGTCTTTTCAAGCTTTGCCAGTCGAGCGCTTGAAACGGCTGGGGCCATGCCCAGGTCTCTGCCAGCAGCGCTGATGTTCAGCTTCTCGGCGGCCAGCACAAAAAGGCGGAGCGCTTCTGTATCCATGTGATTATATCCAAAATCCGAATTTAAAACTCACCTTTGGGCAATTTATTCGAATTCTTCAATGGTTATGTTCGGCTCAGGCGCGCAAATTTGAAATGGAGAACCACTATGCCACGCACTGGGGTCGTAAACTATCATGTGCACAAACCGGAACGTCAGGCGTTTAAGATAGACGCTGACGGCATCGTTGGGAACCTGGTCTCGCCGGAGCTAGTCTCTACGAGGGTCACAATCCAAGATGCCCGCGAGGACGGAAAGCCGATCTCCTTCGCACGGGATGGGATTGCTTTTGAGACCCGCCCCTCTGCTGTGCAGGACTTCGCCAGTGGGAACTGGCAGCTCACGTATGACGCAGAGCTCTCCGAATTGCTTCGCCAGAAGCTGGGTGTCAAGGAGGTCATTGTTTTCGACCATACCGTGCGGGAGGACGATCCAAACTCTGACCGCAAACCCGCCCGGAACGTTCATAGCGACTACAGCACGGAAGGCGCCGAAAAGCGGCTTGTGGACATCCTTGGCGCAGACCGTGCAGCCGAGTGGTCCCAGGGGCACTATGCGTTTATCAACATTTGGCGGCCCGTTGGGACGACGATCAATTCGGCCCCCTTGGGCTTTGTCCGGCCCATGTCCGTCAAGCCAGAAGACTGGATCCTCATCGACTTGATCTATCCTGACCGTCGCGGCCACATTATGGGTTTGGCCGCCAGCGGACAGCATGAGTGGGTCTATCAATCCAAAATGACCCCAGACGAGGTGGCCTTCTTTAACATTTACGACAACCGCGACCTGCCATCCGTGGCTCACAGTGCAATTGATATGGTCGAAGATCCCGCCGTCACGACCATCCGCAGGAGCATAGAAAGCCGTACTTTGGTGCGCTACTGAGGCCGCAACGACGGTCGAACCCCTCAAGCTCCATCGGGCAAAACACGCAGAGGACGAACACATGACCAAAACTATTCTCATAACCGGCTCCACCGATGGTATCGGTCTGCTGACCGCGCAGAAACTGGCGGCCGCAGGTCACACTGTTTTGTTGCATGGTCGGAGCGACGACAAAATTGAAAAGGCCGCCGCCGAGGTGGCAGGCACCCCCAAGGGCTATCGCGCGGATCTGAGTAAGATGGGCGAGGTTGAAGCCATGGCAGAAGCCATCCTCGCCGACCACACTAGGCTGGATGTGCTGATCAACAATGCCGGGGTTCTCAAGGCGCCAAAGGCCCGCACCGAAGCTGGTCGCGATATCCGTTTCGACGTCAATACCATTGCACCTTACATCCTGACCCGCCGCCTCTTGCCGATTATTCCAAAGGAGGGGCGTGTCGTGAACCTGTCTTCTGCAGCCCAAGCCCCTGTTGACGTCTCCGCCATGACCAGCTTCCGCCCGATGGGGGATATGGAGGCCTATGCTCAAAGCAAGCTGGGGATTACACTCTGGACTGCCGAGATGGCAAAGCAGATGCAACAAGGCCCCGTGTTCGTCGCCGTGAACCCCGGTTCGCTCTTGGCATCCAAAATGGTCAAGGAGGGCTTCGGCGTTGCGGGCAATGACCTGAGCATTGGAGCGGATGTCCTGGTCCGCGCTGCGACGGGCCCGGATTTCGCAGATGCCTCTGGCCGCTACTTCGACAATGATAGCGGACGGTTCGCGACGGTAGATGCAGCAGCAACCAACCCAAGACACGTCGGCGAATTCATGTCGGCGCTTGCGCAGATCGCTGAGCAGCGCTTGCTCCGTGGATGACGCGCCCCTCTAATTGCGTTAACCTGCAGTGGGAGGATGAAACCATGGGTGAGCCTGCACAAGGTGAGTGCTTTGAGGATATCATCAAAGCATCTTGGGAAAGATGCGAGCTCAAACACGGGTTGGTGAGAACAACGGCGAAACCAGTATTGCGGTTACAGGCGTCTGAAGTAACGCCGAGACTGGACGAACTGCTCGAGCGGAGCGGTGGAGAACTTGAGATCTTTGGTGAGTTGTCCAGGCTCGGCATGGATTCTGGTCATTGTCTCGTCATCACTGACGCCGATGGCATTGTCGTCCGGTTTGAAAGTCCCTCTTCAACCCGCGAGGCCTTTGAGACCAATGGCATCGGCCTGGGATCGTGTTGGGACGAGCGTGTCGCCGGCACCAACGGTGTATCTATTGCGATGGGTGCGGGTGATGCTGTGACCGTTCGCGGGTCTCAGCATTACCATAACAGCCTGACCCCTTTTGCCTGCACTGCCGTCCCAATGCTCAACGCCGACAACAAAACGATTGGGGCTGTCAGCCTGTCGGCTTTCGACAGGGGCAGTCCGACCGACTACTTGATTGCAAAGAAGCTGCTGCTGTCCGCCGTTGGAAAGATCCAGAGCAAATTATTTGAAGACAAATACGACCGGCATACAATTGTGACCGTTGCCGCGGCGGGCTCTGGCGATCTTCTGAGACAAAATGGTTTGGTAGCGATCGACGAGAAGGGTGTCATCCTCGGCTGTACGGCCCGCGCGCATGAACTGGCCGGGATACATATTGAGACGGATCTGCGTGGACGGCAGTTCGACGGCGTGTTTGGGGCCGTCTCCGAGGCAGCAATGTCTGTGCCGCGTCAGGTGCAGAGCGTCACCGCTGATCGACAACCAGGGCTGAGCTTTACCGTCCGCGGCCCGCATGAAGTTTCTGGGGCCATACCTGGCTGGCGCCCCGGGTTGGCGAAGCAACCTGTCAGCAATCTACGGGTCCAGATGGGTCCGACCCTGGATGACTTGTCCCGCGGCAGTCGTGCGATGGCGACCAACTGCGAAAGGATCCAATCTCAAATCTGGCGGGCAACACCCATTCTGATTGAAGGCGAGTCAGGGACTGGAAAGTCTGCATTGACGGCTGCGGTCGGTCGGTCGCTTGGGTTCGGGGAAGAGCAAATCGTCACGCTCGACTGCGCTTCGATGTGGGACGCGCAAGACAGTCGGGAGCTTGTGAAGAACTTCTTCGGCCAGGCGCGCGTGATCCAGGCCTTGGGGTGTGAAGAACAGGGAACCACCGTCTTGGTGCTCGACAACGTCAGCGAACTGCCGTCGTTTGCGCAAGCGGGGTTGCGTACACTTCTCGATGAACTCGAACGTGACATCGTGCTTTGGGACCGGCAGCAGGCGGAACCGGGGCTGCGTATCGTGGCGCTGAGCCGAAACAGCCTTTCGGATGTCGTTGAGCAAGGGCGGTTTCGCGAAGACCTCTACTATCTTCTGGCCGGAACGGTTATCGAACTTCCGCCGCTACGAGAACGTGAGGGTTTGCCCGAACTCGCGCTCCATGTAGGATCGCAGATCGCCGGGGCTGAAATCCAGATTACACAAGAAGCCCAAGAGATGCTCGCCACCTACGATTGGCCGGGCAATGTCCGCGAATTGCGTAACGTCTTACAGCAAGCCCTTCTCGAAGGCACCGGGACTCGTATTTCGCCGGTGGAACTCCAGCCATTCCAATCAAGGATTGCAAAGCGGTCACCAAGACAGCAATGCGCTAATGACGAATTTCGTCGACCTATCCGACCAGCATACGACGAAAGATCTATGCTCTTGGATGCGTTGAACAGCACCCATTGGAATGTGTCCAAGGCGGCCCGCGTTTTGGGCATTGGACGTGCAACACTCAATCGCAAAATCAAGCAGCACGGGATAGCGCGCCCGAACTAGTCTCAGCGCCAGCTGAAACACTGGCGTCAACCCTTTGGATCAAGCTCCATGTAAGCACCCCGAAGACTTGGTAACCGCCGTGGGCCCCTGCCAGGCTCGAGACGGTGACCCATTTGCCGAGTGCTGCTACCTAATCTTCGGACAGGTGTGAGGCAGTCCAGGCGTCCGTTCGTGCTGCCTCGCTCACAAGTCGATCTGCAGATCTCCAACGCGTCGATGAACGGCCTGAGGTAGGGCCTGATCTGACAGACAACATCGACTGATCGCCTTGATGTTAGCCTGACGGCTCAATGCGGGGCGAGATGGCACTGCGGTCTTGGGTAAGGACCGCAGCACCAGTAGCCCCTCAGGGCGCCTCGACCAGGATCTTGATCTGGGACTTTTCCGCGACAAGCGTCTCGAAACCCTCTGAGACGATGTCATCAAGACCGATGCGTTTCGTCACCAGCTTCTCTGCCGAGAAATGACCTTGCTCCATCAGAGACATTACCGCGGGATAGATGTTCCGATAGGCAAGAGTGCCTTTGATCTCTCGTTCTTGTATGACGACCGTATTGGGGTGGAAGCTGGCTTCGGTTTCCCAGATGGACACCACCAAGGTCTGGCCCGCCACTCTGGTGGAATTGATGGCTTGCGGCAGCACCGACGGAACCCCGGTCACCTCAAAGGCCACATGCACACCACCTTTCGTGTGCGCCTGAATGCGCTCGACCGGATCCACCGCCGTTGGATCGAAGGCTTCCTTCGCACCAAGTTCGAGGGCCTTCTGCCGCCGGGTCTCCGACGGCTCAACCACATAAATCTCAGACGCACCGGCGATGCGCAGTGCTTCGATCACCAAAAGCCCAATGGGCCCGGCGCCGAAGACAGCGGCCTTGTCACCCGCCTGAATACTGCTCTGCCGAATGGCGTGCAGCGCAACCGCTGCGGGCTCCACCAGCGCGCCTTGTTCGATGGAAAGGCTATCGGGCATCTTATGCGCCATGTTGGCAGGTACGACGGAATAGGAGGAGAAGCCCGCAACCCCGCCAGAGAGCCCCATGAACCCGAGCTTTTCACACAGATTATATTTCCCATCACAACTGCCCGGGCACTCCTCGCAGCGATAGATCGGCTCAATGGCGACCCTGTCGCCCACGGAGAAACCTTCGATGCCTTCACCAAGACTGACGACCTCGCCGCAGTATTCATGCCCCATGATGATTGGTGCCTTATCGTGGCTGAGCGGGTGCTCCGCCTCAATCGGAATAAAGATCGGACCGGCCAGGTATTCATGAAGATCGCTGCCGCAAATCCCGGCCCAGGCCACCTTGATCTTGACCTGGCCTTTTTGCGGTTCGGGTTCGGGGACCTCTTCGACGCGAATGTCCTTCGCACCATGCCAACGTGCTGCTTTCATCAGTCGCTCCTTTCGTTGCTGCTTAGATTTGCTTTGGAAAGTGGTCGTACTTGGTGTTTGGGAGCGTTTATGACAGGCCGCCCCGGTCCTGCATTGATCCCGATCAGTAGTGGATCACCCGGTCATAGGCATCGAGCACGCTTTCATGCATCATCTCGCTCAAGGTGGGATGGGGAAAGACGGTCTCCATCAGATCCTGGCCAGTCGTCTCAAGCTTTTGCCCGATGACATACCCTTGAATGAGTTCCGTAACCTCTGCGCCGACCATATGTGCGCCCAGAAGCGCGTCGGTTTGAGCATCGAACACGGTCTTGATCAGGCCTTGAGAGTCGCCGAGCGCGATGGCCTTGCCATTGGCCTGAAAAGGGAAGCGGCCCACACGGACCTCATATCCGGCTGCTTTTGCTTGCGCCTCCGTCAGGCCCACGCTGGCAATCTGAGGGTTGCAATAGGTGCAGCTGGCGATGGTCTCTGGTTTCACGGGATGACCTTCTCGACCGGCAATCATTTCGGCCACCATCACACCTTCATGGCTCGCCTTATGGGCCAGCCAGGGGCCGGCCACGACATCCCCGATGGCATAGAGACCCTCCACGCCGGTCCGGCAATAGGGATCGGTCATGATGTGGCTGCGGTCTACCTTCACACCCGCTCCGCTCAGACCCAGCCCCTCGACATTGCCGACGATCCCCACGGCAGAGATGACAGTATCGAATTCCTCTGCGGTGATACCGTCTGGTGTCTCGATGTGGACTACGACCTTATCGTCGTGGCGGTCTAGCCGGGCAACCTTGGCGCCTTCCAATATCGTCATCCCCCGCCTCTCAAACGCCTTCTTGGCAAACGCCGCGATCTCGGCGTCCTCAACCGGAAGGAGGCGCTCCATCACCTCAACCACCGTCACGTCGGCGCCGATGCCATTCTAGAAACTGGCGAACTCGATCCCGATGGCCCCTGATCCGATGACCAGAAGTTTTTTGGGTTCATGGGGCGGCTGCAGCGCGTGCTTGTAGGCCCAAACGCGTTTCCCGTCGCTCTCCAGACCGGGCAGTTGCCGGGCGCGCGCTCCGGTGGCCACAATGATGCTGGCTGAGTGCAGCACCTGCTCCCCATCGTCCGTAGTCACAACGACTTTGCCTTTCCCGGCCAGACGGGCCTGGCCCATAATACTGGTCACCTTGTTCTTGCGAAATAGATACCCCACGCCATTGGAGAGTTGTTTCGCCACAGCGCGGGAGCGTTTGACGATGGCCTCCAGATCAGGCGTCGGGGCGTCGATGTTCACCCCAAAGTCCTTGCCCCTCTGGGCAAGATGCAGCACCTCGGCAGAGCGCAGCATGGCTTTGGTCGGAATACAGCCCCAATTGAGGCAGATGCCGCCAAGGTGCTCCCGCTCGATACAGGCGACATTCAGGCCCAGTTGCGCGCCCCGTATGGCGGCAACATAGCCGCCGGGCCCGGCCCCGATGACGATCATATCGTAGTTCTGGTCGGACATGAGATGCTCCTTGTTACGTCAGGCGACCGAGAAGCCGGTAACCTGCATGAGTTGTTGAAGGACCGAAACGCTGGCGGCACCTGCGAGAACAAGGGCCACAGGCATGCGCCAGCGCAGCCCGTTTGATGTGACCATGCGGTCGAGCAGAATGATGATCGGCAGGATTGCGAGATAGACAGCAAGCTGGCAAAGTTCGAGCCCAAGGGCGAAAGCCACAAGGGCGGTGGCGTCTACCTCGCCTGCAAAGAGCGCCACCGAGGCCGCCGCCGCAAAGCCATACCCATGGATCAGGCCGACCACAAAAAGCGCTGGCCAGTTCATGACATGGGGCAGTTTCAGCACGATGGCCAAGCCGGCCGCGACAATCGACAAGACGATCAGCAATTCCACGGATGGGATGAACCACGATGCTTGCGGCGCGTAGCCATAGAGGCCCGCGGCGAGTGTCACCACATGGCCGATTGTGAAGGCGGAGGCCCAGAGCAGCGCTTGCCGCCAGCTGATCGCGGCAATGGCGATCAGAAGGATCATCGCAAAGTGATCAAAGCCCAGATAAATATGCTCTGCTCCGATCCAGGCGATCAAAACAAGACGTTGCAGGGGGGCCACCACGCCCTCGAATTCGGCATCCAAGACGCCGATCATGGCACGGGTTTCCGTTCCCCCGTCCCAGTGCAGCTTCACGATTGTGCCGAACTGCTCCATCGCCTGAAAGTTCTGCCCCAGATCGGAAGTGATGCGGAGCGGTGATGTCAGGCTGCCGTCGGCGATGAGGAACTCGACATCAAGGGTCGTATCGAAATAGGGCAGTGGTGTCTGCGGCGCCTCTCTGTCCAAGGTCTTCGACGCGGATTTTGCGGTGCCGAAGGTCGGACGGTCCGCATCATGCCAGAGTTTGGTCCGACCAATCGTGGTGTTTTGGGGGGATCCGTCACTCCAGACAGTCAGCCCCTCAGATAAAAGCTGATGAAAGGCTGCTTCCTCGTCGCGCAACGTCTGCGGGTCGAGCACAATCTCATCTCCGACGCGCGCGCCGAAGGGCGGCATCCGGGTATCCGCGGCGCCTTGCCAATCTCCGGGCAAGAGCGCGAGAGGCGCAGGCATCCGCACTAGGATCGCCACCTCGCCCGCCTCGGTCTCGATGATATGGACGACGCGGGGATCGGAGTAGCTGAAATGCGCCGCAGCACGGTCTGGAATTGCTTGAAGGCACGCGGCCAAAACAATGGCCAGCAGCGCGCAAGCAGATCTGTTTAGACTACTCATGGCTCGCCTCTCTGAGTGCTCCGCCCGGCCAGGGAGAGCCGGGCAGAAGCGCCGTTTCAGGAATCCGACTTCGGATCCCAGAAGCTGCGGTTGTTTTCCCTTTCGTCGATGATGCCGTCCGGCGCGCTGACGATTTCCATCTGCATGCCCCAGGGTGCGAGGAAATAGACCCACTCCATGCCTTCAAGGCCGGTGCCGGTCAGCGGGTGTGGTCGTTCCAGGACCTGCACACCATTTTCGATCAGGTAGTCTGTCGCGACGTTGATGTCGTCGACATAGAAGGCGATGTGATAGCCCCCGATATCGCTGTTCTTGGGCGGATTGGCGTCTTGGTCCGGCGAGGTATACTGGAACACTTCCAGCGCGGGGCCATTCCCACAGCGTACCATCGTGATGATTTCGATGACCGCACGCGGGTTCACATTGAGGTTCTTCGTCATCCAGTCATCGTCGAACGGACCAAAAGGTCCGAACGAGAAGAAGGACTCGCACCCCATGACGTCGACCAGGAATTCAACCGCCTCATCCACGTTCGGGACCGTGATGCCGATATGTTGGGTGCCGCGCATGCCTGGCAGTTCGGCCTGGGCGCCAAGCGGGATGCTCGCTGCCATCAGTGCGGCACAAGTCAGTGTCGAGAGTTCTTTGATCATGATGTCCTCCGTGTGTTGGTGAGTGTGTCTGGCCTCCAAGCGCGGCCCGACCCGAAGACCAAACCGCGCCCGGGGAGGCCCGGACCTCTATATGTTTTGCGCGTTCATCTCCTGCGCGATGTACTCCGCCTGACGGATCGCGAGCGCCACGATGGTCAGCGTCGGATTGCAGGCCCCCGATGACGTGAATTGGCTGCCGTCCGAGACAAAGAGGTTCGCAATGTCATGGGATTGGCCAAAGGCATTCACGACGCCCTTTGAAGCCTCCGCATGCATCCGGTTGGTCCCCATGTTGTGAGAGGCCGGATAGGCAGGCAGTTCATAGACATCGGTCGCGCCGACGGCCTCATAGATCTGGGCCGAGGTCTCGAACATGTAGTTCGTCATGTTGACGTCGTTGATGTGCGGCGTCTTGGCGACGACGGGCACCGGCAGGCCATACTGATCGACCTCGCTGTCGTGCAGCGTCACGCCGTTTTGCTCTTGCGCAAGGTCTTCACCCAGCACCCAAACGCCCGACATGTGGTCATACTTCTCCAAGCCTTGCGCCACACTCTTGCCCCAGCCCGTGTTGCCAGGCTCCATGAAAGCAGCCATGAAGGGCAAACCAAGCGAGAGAAACTCCAGATAGAACCCGCCGGAGAAGCCCCGGGCCGGGTCGTGATAGACATCGTCGCCGACGATCCCCGCCACCGACGTGCCCCGGAACATATGGACGGGCTCGGGCATCGCGGCATAGACCCCACTGGTGGTGTGCACCATGTAGTTCTTGCCGACCTGACCCGAGGAGTTCGCCAGACCATCCGGGAACATCGCGGATGCGGAGTTGAGCAAAAGCCGGGGGCTTTCAATCGAATTGCCCGCCACACAGACCACACGCGCCTTTTGCAGCTGCTGGTTGCCCTCCGCATCGGCGTAAAGCACGCCGGTGACCTTGCCGCTGTCATCGTGTTCGACCTTCAAGGCCATGGCACCCGTCCGGATCTCGCAATACTCCGTGTCTTCGGCTTGCGGCAGCTCGGTCACCATGGTGGACCACTTTGCACCGATGGCGCAGCCCTGCATGCAGAACCCAATCTGCTGACAGGCGGGCCGCCCGTCACGCTCAACTGAATTGATCGCCATCGGTCCGGAATCGTAGTCCGTGCGCCCGGTCCGGCGGCACCCTTCGGCCAGCACACGGAAGCCGTTGTTCCAGGGCAGATGCGGCATGCCGGTGGTCTTGCCGGTGACACCCATCTTGATCTCGGCCTTCTCGTAGTAAGGCGTCATCTCCTCCAGCGACACAGGCCAGTCTTCGACGTTGGCGTCAGCAATCTCGCCGTAGGTCGAGCGGGTCTTGAATTCGTAGTCCTTGAACCGCAGCGCGACACCGGCCCAGTGAACGGTCGAGCCCCCATAGCCCTTTACAATCCAGGCTGGCAGGTTCTGGTGGTTCACCGCACCATGCCACCCACCTGCAGAATACCGCTTGTCGAGCCAGGAGAGTTTCTGGAACGCCCCCCACTCGTCATTGACCATATCGCTGGAGTCAAAACGCGGACCAGCCTCGAGCACGACCGATTTGATCCCCTTCTGCGCCAGTTCATTTGCGACGGTGCCGCCGCCGGCGCCTGAGCCGACAATGACAACAATGCCTTCGTCATTCAGATCGAATGTAGCCATCTTTCCGTTCCCCCTACCCTTTGACCTGCGCTATGCGCTCCTCGAGGGTCGGCCCCTCGGGAACAAACGTGATGTCGGAGAACCCGCGATCGATGTAACCACCATGCTCGACGGACGAGCCCTGATAGCCAAACTTCGGCCAGACGTCGGGGTTGTTGTAGATGCCGAAATACGCGGCCCAGCGGATGCCCTGGAAAAAACCCTCGTTCTGGAATGTGCGCAGAATTCCTTCGCGCGCGTCGTCATCCTCGATGTCGACATAGCTGGCGCCGAAGAGCGCCTGTGCCTGCGTGTCGACTTCATCCAATCCGGCTTTCAATGCGGTTGCATTCGCTTCGTCAGCATCTGCGCCGGCGCTGACACCGTCGGCGATGGCCTGATACACGTCGATGCTCAAGAGGTCAGTGTGCGGGTAGATGTCCTGCACCATACGGAGCAGCATGGCGGACTGATCAGCGTCGAGAGCCGCTGCCAGCACAGGCCGGGCTCCTGCCAGCATTGCACTGGTCGTCACCCCCGCCATGGTCGACGTCATCAGAAACATGCGGCGGCTGAAGCCTGCATAGTCCTGCTTGGGCGACACATATCTGTGAAAGTTGATCTTCATCGTCTCCTCCGTGCTACGTCTTCTTTTTGCTTGGTTTTTCTGGGTCGCAGGCCCTCTTGAGGGCAAAAGAACTCCGGCTCCGCTGAAGAGATCAGCGAAGTGCCGGGCGGAACCGGCGTTAGGGCGTGGTTCAGTGCTGTTTGCCGGGGGGCGTTAAGGCCACACCACGCGCGGGGAACGTATATCTAGAACCGGTTGAACCCCCCTTTTTGCGACATGTAGGTCGGCGAAATGCCCTCCAGTACGCCCTTGATGTAAGGGGTCGCGTTGTCCGACACCGTACCGGCACACCTGTCGACCAGCTCAAAGAAGCGGCCCGCATAGTTCTCTGCAAAGCCTTTGACGTGCAGATCGCCAGTCTCGGCGTCGGCATAGACCTCGTGAATATGCCATTTGCCTGTGTCTCCGACCTCGGACCATTCATACATCAAGGTGCCGGGCTCCTTGTCGGTGCGTTCCACCAGCTCGTCCATCAACTCCTTGAACCCGCCTGCATTCGCGGCTGGAACATCTACCTCCAGATGGATGTGTATCGTTGTATCAGACATGTTTCTTCCTCCCTTACTTCTCTCGTTCCACTAGCTCATGCAGCGACCCGACTTTGGCCCACCTGTTGCAGCTGCGTCCAACTGGCGCGATACAGGCGGTCAGCGATGTCGCTCATGTCCGGCTCTTGCTGGTCGTTGAGGCCGCAGAGCGTCTCATGGGCATCAGGCTCGACCGGCGGCAGGTCGAGCGAACGGTGAAGCGCCGCAATCAGACGCGCATCCCCCCGGACATCGCCTGCAACCAGAACTAGAGCATGGGCAAGGACGCGAAACCCGCCATCCGGCAGCGGTCTCCAACGTTGCGCCGTGCCGACCACTTTTTTGCCCCCGGCACTGAGGTTCCAACCACCGTCGCAGAAGCTTGCTGCGGTGTGACCGGGTTTGAGGTCCCACTCAGTCAGCGCTTGGCGCAGACACTGCGTCAGAAGCACATAACCGTCTTCGATGGTCGTCCCGGCGGGAACACTGTAGCCTAGGGCGAGGTTCAGGATCCCGGGGCCCTGCGGCACCGCACCGCCCGCCGTCGGGCGCGCCACAATGGGCCATCCGGCAAAACGCCCTTGGTCTTGAAGCCCGTGTTTGCGGATCAGAGAGGCCGGACATACGATGCTGCGCCTCTGTGGGCTCCACAGCAGGACACCAAGATCGGGGGCGGCAAAGAGCGCGGCTTCGAGCGCCAGACCCTCCGCGGCATCCTGAACCAGACGCAGCCCCGTGGTCATCCGCCCATCCCTTCGATTTCCGTGCAGATCGATGTCAAAAGATCCCCGGCAGGTGCGCCGTCGATCGCTCGGTGATCAAAGGTCAGAGAGAGACCGACGTGGGGGCGAAGTTCGATGCCGCCATCCTCTGCCCGCACCGCGCGATCGGTCAGCTTGCCGATGCCCAAGATGCAAATCTGCGGCGCGTTGATGATCGGAGTGAAATGCTCCACCCGGGTGAGACCGAGATTGGACACCGTAAAGGTACCGCCAGTCATTTCCCTGACGGAGAGCTTGTTTGCCTTGGCCCGTGCCGCCAGGTCCTGACGCGCTGCACGCAGGTCCGAGACGTCCATGTCGCCGGCGCCAAAGATCGCCGGGGCCACCAGCAGGTTCCCCGGCAGCGCAATCGCGACCGACAGGTCAATGGAGTCCGAGAGGCGCACCTCCTTGCCTTCGACCCGTCCGTTGCCGTCCGGGTGCGTCTTCAGCGCCCGGATCACGGCGAGCATCAGAAGGTCTTCGACCGACGCCTTGGTGCCCGCCTCCTCAAGCCGGGCCTTCTCCGCCATCAGGGGCGAGGCATCCGCGCTGCCGTGATGGGTCAGTTGAGCGGCAGTCGCGAGACTTTTCACCATGGCGTCCGCGATCATGCCGCGCACGCCTTTCAAGGGAATGATGCGCACGCCCTCGCTCATGAGACGGTGCCGATGACACCGCCCTTTGGCACAACGGCTTCGGCCTCTTCCTTGATGCTGAGCGTGCCGGAAGCCGGTGCATGGATTTCATACTGGACCTTTGCGGTCATGATCTCGGCGATGAGGGCGCCCTCCTCCACGGTCGCGCCGTCATTGACGAGCCATGATGTGATCACGGCGTCTTCGTCCTCTTCCCACAAATCGGTCGGGATGATGATATCAGTCATTTAGTGTTCCTGTGTGTCGTGGGGCGCTACGACGTGGCCCCTGTCAAAGCAGCGCGTCAGGCGGCGTTCATGCCGTCAAACGCAGCAACGATCTTGTCGGGATTGGGCAGGCAGTACTGCTCCATGACCCGCGCAAACGGGATTGGCACATCCGGGTAAGCGACCCGCTTGGGCGCGGCTTTGAGAACCGAGATGTCGTGTTCTGTCACCGAGGCGATCACCTCACCCGAGACACCGTAGGACATGTAGTCCTCATCCACGACGATCAGCCGACCCGTCTTGGCGACAGAGGCTCGAATGGTATCACGGTCGAGCGGCACGAGGCTGACCAGGTCAATGACCTCCGCGCTGGTGCCTTTGACCTCCAGCTCTTCGGCGGCTTTCAACGCGTGATGCACTCCCATGCCGAGGCTGACGATGGTCACGTCACTGCCTTCACGCACGACCTTGGCCTTGCCGATCTCCAGGGTGTAGCTTTCAGCGGGTGTGTGGACGGTTGCGCCGGGTTCGATTGCCAACCAACCCATGCCCTGAAGGCTCTTGTGATACATGTAGACGACCGGGCTGTCGTCACGCATCGCAGCCGTCATCAGGCCCTTGGCATCATAGGCATTCGAGGGACAGACGACTTTCATACCGGGCAGATGCGCGAAGGTGCCATAGAGACACTGCGAGTGCTGACCCGCATCGGAATAGCCTCCACCGGTCGACGTCATCAGCACCATTGGCACTTTGAAGGCGCCGCCGGAAAAGTAGATGTTCTTGGCCATCAGATTATAGATCGCGTCGAAGCAGACGCCGAAGAAATCAACAAACATCAGTTCGACGACCGGGCGCATGCCGTCCTGAGCCGCACCGACTGCGGCTCCGATGAAGGCGGTTTCAGAGATCGGTGTGTCGCGGATCCGCTCCGGGCCGAACTCCTCCAGCAACCCCCGCGTGTTGCCGTAAACGCCGCCAAGCGCCCCGATATCCTCGCCCATCACAAAGACCGATGGGTCCACTTGCATCTCCTGTTGCACCGCTTCGGCCATGGCGCGGGCGATGGTCAGTTTTCTCTCGTTCGTTTTGGTCATGATGTCCTCCCTGGCTTCACGCAAAGACCGATGTCAGCGCGTCTTCGGGCGCCGGGTCCGCGCTTTCGCGGGCAAATTTGATTGCGGTGTCAACGCGTGCGGCGCTCTCAGCCTCAATGGCGTCAAGCTCGGCCTCGGTGGCAACGCCATCGGCCAGCATCTTTGCCCGCATCTTTGGGATTGGGTCCTTCTCAAACAGAGCGTCTTTTTCGCCCTTGGGGCGGTAGCCCTCAGCATCGCCCATGAAGTGGCCAGCAAGGCGGTAAGTCTCGACCTCGATCAGTGACGGGCCATTGCCTGCACGGGCCCGCGAGATGGCATCACCGGCGGCCTCATAGATGGTGTATGGGTCATTGTCTGCGACACGAACGCCGGGGACTCCATACGCTGCCGCACGGTCGGCATTGTTGGAGATCGCCGTCGAATCTTCCTTGGAGACCGAGATGCCCCAGGCGTTGTCTTCGATCACGCAGACGAACGGTAGCTTCCAGGTGGCCGCGAGGTTCATCGCCTCATGCCAGCCGCCCTGGTTCACCGCACCTTCGCCGACAAAGGCCACGGCGACCCCGGGTTTCTTCTGCATCTGGCGACTGAGCGCTGCCCCAACCGCTGGCCCCATGCCCTGTGCGATAATGCCCGAACAGGCGAAGTTCACATCCGCATCAAAGAGGTGCATATGCCCGCCGCGCCCACCGGACAGACCCGTTTTCTTGCCAAAGATCTCCGCCGCCATCTTGTCCAGATCGACCCCCTTGGCGATGGCCTGATGGTGGGGGCGGTGCGTGGCCGTCACCACATCATCGGCGTTCAGATGCGCACACACCCCCACCGCCACAGGTTCCTGCCCGTCACTCAGGTGCATCTCGCCCGGAATGGGGCCGTCGGCCATGCTGAAGACTGGTGTCTTACCTTCGAAATAGATCCCCGCAATGGCCTCTTCGAACTTCCGGCTCGTGACCATGTTGCGATACATCCAATGCTGCTCGTCGCGCGTTGGTGCCAAAGTCTCATCCTCCCCTGCTATCGGCATACTCCCATCCGATAAGCACAAAGTTGGTACGAGCCGGGCCTTTCGAACAAGGCGCAAAGTGATGCCGATTTGCGGGGTGTCTCAATGTGTCTCGCGATGAGACAGGGTGAGACAGATTGGCCGAAAATGAGACACCAGTATGCGGTGCGAGCCAACCACATGGTCTTTTTGTGGCGCACGAGGCGCTTGTTTTTCTAAAGACTGAATTCGAGAAAATCGCATTTTCTTTGAAAGCCCGATGATTAGCTTCCGCGTTGCTGGTTGCGGTTCCCCGAGCCCTTGGAAGCCAGCGTAATCGAAACTTCGAAGCGCCACTCTCGGCGGCAACTCATGATAAGGATTAAAATGAAGTACGAAAACTTTCAGACGTTCACTGTGGATGTAAAGGACGCTGTCGCCACCGTGACCTTCGACTTCGGTTCAGTGAATGTTCAAGGTCAGGAAATGCTGGCCGATCTCAACAGCCTGGCCATGCGGCTTGAGCGCGACCGTTCAGTCAAAGTCGTTGTTTTCGAGTCGGCAAATCCCGAGATCTGGGTGTGTCACTACGACACGGAATTGCTCAAAGACATGTCGACCGAGGCCGTCTCGCGCGAAGATGCACAGCTGCTGGATCTGCAAGCTGTCTGCGAGCGGATCAGTAAGGTCCCGCAGGCGACCATTGCTAAGCTCGAAGGGTTTGCCCGCGGTGGCGGGCACGAATTGGCGCTTGCGCTCGACATGCGTTTTGCGGCGCGCGGCAAGTACAAGTTCATGCAGATGGAGGTTGGCATGGGCATCCTGCCCTGCGGCGGCGGTGCGTCACGGATGGCGCGTCAAACCGGTTTGGGCAAAGCGCTGGAGATCATCCTGAGCGCGCAGGACTACGACGCCGATGATGCAGAACGTTTGGGCACGATTAACAAGGCGCTCGAACCTGACGCAATTGGCCCCTATGTCGACGCGCTCGCGCAACGCATCGCGCAGTTTCCGGCAGAATCGATCAATGCCTGCAAGCAGATGGTCTATGAATCCATCGACAAACCCATCAACGAGGCGCTGAAGGCAGAAGCCTACTGGCTCTATCAGGCGACGAGCAAAACGCCTGCGGTCAAGCGGTTCACCATCGCGGATGAACAGGGCCTGGAGCATGACATCGAGAACCAGCGCAACTGGGGCGAGCTTGTCATGAAGGTGCAAGAGATCAACTGATACATGCGCTTCGGGATGCCACGTCGGGGTGGGCGAGGCATCCCTCTATTATCTAGAAAATCGGAATTCTGATTTATCAGAATGGTTATTTATCTTCATTTCAGGCGTCTTTAGACCGTGCCTGAAGCAGAATTCAGGAGAAAGCCCATGAAAACGATGTCTCTCAACAGCTACGGCAGCGACTCGGTCTTCGAACTTGCGGAGATCGCCAAGCCTGAGATCATGCCCGGCCACGTGATCGTCAAGATCGCCGCCACGAGCGTGAATACGGTCGACACAATGATCCGCAACATGGGCGCGGATCTGCCGTTGTCACCAGAACTGCCCGCCGTGCTGGGCATGGATTTCGCCGGGACTGTCGAGGCTGTGGGCGAGGACGTCGCAGGCTTTGCGGTTGGTGACGAAGTCTATGGCTGTGCAGGTGGCCTGATGGACCTCCAAGGCGCCCTGGCCGAGTTCATCTGCGCCGATGCACGTCTCATTGCGCACAAACCCAAGTCCCTCACCATGCGCGAGGCGGCGGCCCTGCCACTGGTCGGGATCACTGCCTATGAAGGTCTGACCCGCGCAGAAGTATCGCAGGGACAGAAAGTGCTGATCCAAGGCGGCGCAGGGGGTGTTGGTCACGTCGCCGTCCAACTGGCCAAACACATGGGCGCGGATGTGACCGCCACTGGCACGGGTGCAGCGCAAATGACCTTGATGGCAGATCTGGGCGCGCAGCCGGTCGACTTCATGTCGACAAAGACGACCGACATTGTCGCCGCGCAGACAGAAGGCGCGGGTTTCGATGTGGTGTTTGACACGGTCGGAGGCGCCAACATGACCAACTCCTTTGAAGCGGCCAAGCTCAACGGCCATGTGGCGAGCACTGTCGCGCTGGTGGAGATCGACCTAACGCCAGCACATTTCAAGGGCTTGTCGCTGCATGTCGTCTTCATGCTGCTGCCCATGATGCATAACGTGGGGCGCGAGGTGCATGGTGCCATCCTCAAGGCCCTTGCCGAGATTGTAGATGCCGGTGCGCTCAAACCGGTTCTGGATGACCAGAATTTTGGCTTTGCCGATGTCACCGAGGCCCACGCGAGACTTGAGAGCGGTCAAGCCGTCGGCAAGGTTGTCATTGATATTTGACCCATGGGCGGCGCGCGCATCTCTCGTGCTGTCGGCCAAAACTCTCCTGCTGGAACCAGACCATACGAGCGTTTCAGGACCTATGTCCGCTAAACTCACGACAGGAAGGCGCCGCTGATGGCAAAGATCGTCGTATACTACGCGCATCCCGGCCAAACCTTCAGCCGGGCCAACAGCGCGATGGCGAAGAAAGCCCGTCAGATCGAAGGGGTCACCTTCGTCGATCTCTATGCCGAGTATCCGCGTCACGACATTGATGTCGACAAAGAGCAGGCGCGGCTTTTGGCGCATGATGTCATCGTCTTCCAATTCCCGCTCTATTGGTACTCAACCCCGAGCTTGCTGAAGGAGTGGCAGGACCTCGTGTTGCAACATGGCTTTGCCTACGGGCATGGCGGCGACAAGCTGGCAGGCAAGACGCTGCTGTTGGCGATCACGGCGGGCGGATCCGATGAGGCGTACTCGAAAGATGGCTACCAGCAACACCCGATGCGCGCCTTCCTGACGCCGCTAGAGCAGACTGCGGGCCTCTGTCAGATGCGTTTTGCGGTGCCATACGTGCTGTTCAGCGCGCTGAAGGCCAAGGAGTCGGCCGAGCTTGCGCACCACGTCGACGGTTACGCGGAGCTGCTGACCCGCCTCCGTGATGACCAGTTCGACCTGCGCGACGCAGGTGCGGAAATGGTCCTGACGGCGAGTGATATTCTGATGAAGAGCGAGGCGTGATCCATGGCTGATTTTCTGTTACTGGCCTTTGTTTTTCTGGTCGCCGGAGTGGTCGCAGTGCCAATTGCCTCACGGTTGGGTCTGGGTTCCGTTCTCGGCTACCTGATTGCCGGGATCGTGATCAGCCCGCTTCTGGCGGCGCTTGGTGTTGATGTCATCTCGATCCAGCACTTCGCCGAGTTCGGCGTGGTCATGATGCTGTTTCTTGTCGGGCTCGAACTGGAGCCCCGCATGCTTTGGAACATGCGCGCCAAGCTGCTGGGGCTGGGCGGGCTGCAGGTTGGCGGCACTACTCTGCTTGTGATGGCGGTTGCGATGGTCTTTGGTCAACCGTGGAGCATCGCGCTTGCGGTCGGTCTTGTACTGGCGCTGTCCTCCACCGCCATCGTGCTGCAAACTCTGAACGAGAAGGGGCTGATGCGGTCGAATGGCGGGCAGTCCAGCTTCTCCGTTCTGCTTTTTCAAGACATTGCGGTCATCCCGATGCTGGCCCTGATCCCACTGCTTGCGATGCCGGAGCTGATGGATCTGACTTCTGATGCCGGTCATTGCTCGGACCACGGTGATACCCACGGCCACGCGACACATGACGATGGGCATGCTGACGGAGGACATGGCACCTCCCTCAGTCTAGTGGACGGGCTGCCCGCTTGGCAGGCCGGGCTGGTCACGATTGGCGCCATTGGAGCGGTCATCCTCGGCGGTGTCTATCTGACGCGACCGCTCTTTCGGTTCATCGCCATGGCCGAGCTGCGCGAGCTGTTTGTTGCCGCCGCGCTGATGTTCGTGATCGGCATCGCGCTTCTGATGACACTGGTCGGCCTTTCACCTGCTTTGGGCACCTTTCTTGCGGGCGTCGTGCTGGCCAACAGCGAGTATCGGCATGAGCTTGAGTCCGACATCGACCCGTTTCGTGGGCTGCTGCTGGGCCTGTTTTTCATCACGGTCGGCGCTGCGATTGACTTTGATCTGCTGTTCGGGAATTTCGGCACTATCGTCGGCATGACACTTGGTCTGATCGCACTCAAGGCGCTGGTTCTGCTGGCGCTGGCCTGGATCTTCAAGCTCCAGGGCGCGGACAAATGGCTCTTTGGGCTGGGCCTCGCCCAGGCTGGTGAGTTCGGCTTTGTACTCCTCTCATTCACCGTTGCCAGTGATGTCATCCCGCAGGGTCTGGCCGATCAGCTGCTCTTGATTGTCGCGCTGTCGATGCTGCTCACCCCAGGCCTGTTCATCCTCTACGAAAAAGTCATCGCGCCGCGCTTCGTCACAACGCAAGAGCGCGAGGCGGATGAGATCGACGAAGAAGGCGACGTGATCATCGCGGGCCATGGCCGCTTTGGTGGGATCGTGAACCGGATGCTGCGGGCGACGGGGTATTCGACAACGGTTGTGGACTACAATGCCGACCACCTCGACATGCTGCGCAGCTTCGGCTTCAAGGTGTTTTTCGGGGATGCAACGCGACCCGATCTGATCCATGCGGCGGGGATTGAGAAGGCCAAGCTTCTGGTCGTAGCGATCGACGGGAAGGAGCAGATCAATGCTTTGGTGCATTATGCGCGCGAGAATTACCCGCAGGTGCCCGTGATCGCGCGGGCGGTGGATCGCCAGCATGTCTATGACCTTTTCTCGATGGGTTGCGTGGAGATCATCCGCGAGACGTTTGATTCCAGTGTGCGCACGGGGCGTTCTGCGATGGAGCAACTTGGCATGCACCCTTTTGATGCGGAACTGGCGGCGCGCAAGTTTGCGGAGGATGACAGGCACATCCTGAAAGAGATGGCGCAGGTGCATGATCCCGACATTCCGACCAGTCAGAACACGGCTTATATCGAGAAGTCAAAGACCCTCATGAAGGAACGTGAGGAGCAAATGTTCGGCAAACGCGAAGCCTTTGACCTGAGTACCGATCGCGGATGGCATCCGCCGTCCGAAGAGGACCTCGATGCGATCTTGGCAGAACATAAGGCCAAGACCTCGTAGGGATACGCCCTCGATAACATCTTGTCTTGGCTGGTCCGGTCAGGATCTAAGCGAGGCTCGCAGATAGAGCAGCTCAGGTGACAGACGTCTCGCACTGCATCGCTCGCGGTGAGGTTAGGCGTGTCCCGCGCCATGATCTGCACGGATCGAAATTTTTGGTGGTGCTGTCGCTGTCGCAGGTCACCGCGATGCATCAAGAGATTACTCAGATTGGCGGCCTTCCACGACATTCGGCTGTGACCATAGGTCTACCAGTGATGCCGGGCAGGCCGTGAGCGGCGGCTTATTATATGCGAAACCAGAGTTCTCATTCCCAAATGACCGCATTTAAATCGTAAAGCCGAACAAATAACTGGGCCTCAGACGCAGATAGCCGCTTACATCAGAAGGACTTCATATCATGACACAGACCACGCTTCAGCAGGCCCGCACCGTCGAAAGGCCGTCGCGAGACGATATGATGCAACGGGCTCCCTCGGTTCAACGGTTCTGGGAGCAGAACAAGGACCTGTTCAAGGACGCCTGGGCGGAGTGGGAAACCGGCCTGAATGGCAAGACACCGAAACTCGACAGTTCGATCTTTGATCCGCGCCTACGCGAGGCTGTGAATACTGCCTGGGCCGACCCGGTCAAGGAAGTAGCGGTCAAGGACCTGTGGGAAGAGGTGTTCCCCGGGGTTTATCGCACACAGTTTTTCGACGTTGATCAACTGGCGGTTTTGAGGGCCTACCTGTATGAGGTCGCCGAGGCTGATATCCCTCTGCGCCCGCCCTATGGGATTGTTCTGAACCGCGGCGGCGCAATGCTCGACCCGCGATCCGAAGGTCACCTTGCGGAGCCGTCGTTCCAGACGTTCTATCAAGAATTGATGGACCGCTACATGCGCCCGGTGTCGCGCCTCTTGTTCCCGGATGTGATGGGGTATGACACTCAGACGTTCGGGTTCTCGATCCAATGGCAGGAAAACAAGGACACGTCCTTGCGCCCGCATACGGATGCCTCGGCTGTGACACTGAACATCAACCTGAATCTGCCCGGTGAGGACTATTCCGGCTCCGCCGTCAGTTTCATCGATCCAGCCTCGCGCCGGGTTGAGAAACTGACATTTGAGCCCGGAACCGCTCTGATCCACCACGGCAGCGTGCCCCACGCGTCCGAACCGATCACTAAAGGGGAGCGTTTCAACTTCGTCCTCTGGCTCTATGGCGACCACGGTCAGATCCCGATGCAGGGCACAACGCTTCGCTCAGTAGATCCGATTGAACGCTGGACACAACCTGCCTCAGAAAGCGACGGCTTTGCACCGTTCTAGGTGCTGGGACCTCCGAAAGTCTGGCGAAGGCATTGGCCGTGCGGCTCGGTAGCTGGCTGGCGAAAGCTACAACAGCGGTCGGGCCGTCGCTAGAGTTCAGTTCTGTGCCAACAGTGTTCATAGCGTCTGGAATGACTTGGCTCATCAGGTCAATCGCTGGTCGTTGAACTCACCAATTAGGCGTACATTTTTGCCGGATTGGTGAGTTCTTCTGCGATGTCAATCAGGCGATGTCGAATACGAAATCGAAGGACTCGATCACCTTTCGGTCCGTGTCCAAGAGGTCGACCTCAATTTCATGCTGACCTTCTTCAAAGGTTCTGCCGCCCCAGAAGTCGTCCCCCCTGTTGCCGAACAAGGCGTATGGCTCCAATAACTCGACGCGCTCATGGTTGCCATACGACAGACGTACTGCAGTGACTTCGATGTCATCGCCTTCGATTTTCGTACCGAATATGGACATTGGCCCGTCCAGATCCGCGGCGGATACTGTTTCGCCGTTTTTGACCTGTCCAATGACAGCGTCGGTTTCGGTGTTCACAAAGTAAAACTCGAACGGAGGATCCTCATCGTCTAGCAGCGCCCCCGTCTCGGTTGGGCTCTCTTGCCCATCCTCGGCATCTGGCGTTTCAGGATCCGATTTTCCCTCATCCGTGAACCCGCCAGGTCCTGGCGATGATGCTGTATCGTCACGGTCGCTTGCCTCTCCGGGTACAAAGTCAAGTCTCTTCGCGAAATCAGAATATTCCAGGGTTTCCTCAAACTTGTTGCGGCCCTCGCCATCTTCGGTATACCTGCCGTTGCCGCGCTTGCCCATGCCCAAGAAGATGCCATCGACGTTGTTGCTGTCGAAGTTTAGGAAGTTGACGCTCATCTTCTTTGTATTGACCGCATCATAACGGCCCAATTCGACACCGGCCCATTCGGCCAGGTTCATGATGCCTTTTGTGTGGAACCCCTGGCCGAGCAATCCGTCGGCGGACATACCACCCATCTTTCCAAAGATATCGGCAACCGTTTTGCCGGATTGGATTTCCTCACGCAGCTTAGCCCCTTCTTCGGCGGTCAGCTCATAATCGTCCCAGAAATGGTCTCTGACGTTTTCGGTATCTTTCCTCGGATTGAGCACGTGCATCAGCTCAAAGCTGCCTGGGTCTTGTTTGCCGCTATGGCCACGCCCGTGTTCCATGTTGGCCTTGTGGAAAGAGACGGTCATAGCGTGCAGGCCCAACGTGTGCTTTTGCGCGTCGTCGCTGCCGATCAGTTCGGTCATGGGTTTCTCATACAGGTACTTCGATATTTCCTGCATGCCGACGATGAACGCCGCAGACTTCGTGGTTTGTGCGTCCACTTTGTTGTCTGAATCAAACTTATCAGAGACGAAGACTTCGGTGATCAGCGCATTGAGCTCCTTTTTCATGCTGAAGCCGGTGGCCTCTTCAATTTCATCAAAGAGTGTCTTGAAGTTTGTGCTGCCATGCGCGTCGGTGGAGTCGGAGTGATTGTGATTTTTCATGATGTGTCAGTCCAGTGTTTGGGTGGGGAAAACGCGGGCGACGTTATTCTCGAGCAAGTCCGCCACAACGACGCCATATGCGGTTTGTCGTTTTGGGCTGAGTTCTGCTGTTTTGTGGCAAAGAGCTGCCAGATGAGCCCAACATCTGCCGCAGCGCCCGTCGCCAGATGGCCGCCGAAACGGTCATTTCTTGGAACCTGTTTTTGATTATGGAAAATGCGGTCATTCCGGCGAACCGTTAGATGAGGTCGGCGCAATCTATAGGGATTTTCTTTTTATCATAACGCTGTATCGCTTGCCGCCCCGATCCTCGTCCACGATGGAATATCGGTGTTCGGCAATCCGCCGACAGAATTTTTTTGCGCATGCGACTCACGGACAAACGCAAGATCACGCCGGTTGATGGTTGGTACTTCGCCGAGGGTTGAGTGTTCGGTTGCTGCTGCAAAAGCCGTGATGTGCAGTGTTCAGGAAGGTATGCCGTCAGACCAAAAGCATCGCTAGATCTCTATGATCCACAGTCACCGCAGACCGCGCATGTCCATCGCAAATGGCGCTGCTCGCTCCTGTAGCAGTTTCTGTTGGCCTCCTAGAAGCGCCAAGGCCTGCGCCGGCGCGCGAAGCGGTCCGAGATGTGCGAGAGGGAGTGGAAATCCGTCCGGGCGCGATCGCGACAAGGGCTCCGGAGCGGTGAGTGTATGATCTGCGGGATGTGAGGTTAGAGGGCGATTTCAGCCAAGGCCTGATGCTGCAAAGCCAACCCGCCGCCTGACCAGTAGACAGACCGTTTGTACTTGTGGCCCAGAATGTCTGCCCGCACTCGGTCGTCGATCCCGGCAGTGAGCAGCGCGTCTTCAACGTAATGCCGCAGGCTATAGGCGGTGCGCGCTGGCGTTTCTTTCAAACCGTTGGTTTCCAGTTATTTGTTGACCAGGTTCTACCAGGAGGTTGCCTTATGCGAGTACCTCTGGATCCCACCGCGCGCTACAATCTGTTTGGCCGCCGCAAGCGACACACCCAGCAACGGGATCTCACGGGCGGTATGACGCTGCTTGAGCTCCCGACCATGCCGGGCCACGCGCAAGAACGGAATGGTTGCTTCCAGGCAGAAGTCCTCCAGCGGGCAGGAGAATACTTCTGAGGGCCGCAGCCCTGTGTTGATCAGTATGACAAACGCATCTCTGGCCTCTTGTTGAGACCATCCAGCGCAGCGGGGCCGGCAGACGCGTCTTCACCCATTCGCGGGAGAACGGCGGGCGGCTGACCAGCGGATCTATGGCCTTGTCGAAGCGCAGCTTGGCAAAGGAGTTCTCAAGGTCCGTATAGCCCTTGAGCTCGCACCAGTGCCGAATGATCTGCGACAGGTGCCCAAAGTCCTTGTTCGCCGTCTCTGCGCGCGTCTCTCCCGCCTCGGTCCGCGTCGCCCACCAGGCCCGGAAGGCCAGCGCATCCTCCCGCGTGATCCGATCAATGCCGACCTTCGTGCGCCGGGGCACAGCCTTTTCGAAGTTGGATACGGCACGCTCTCTTTGAAGGCGCCACAGATGCCGCTGGCGGTCGGACTTCCGGATGTGCTTCGTCTTGGTGAGCTCAACCAACTCCTGCAGCACCTCCCGTAGAGGCGGCAAGGCCACCTCCACGCCGCCCAGGATCGCCTCGGCCACCTCGGGCGGTGTCTGCTGCGCCTCCGTGCCCGCCGCAGCCATTAGTCGAGGCAAGTCCTCTTCAAAGGAGCGACGCAGCAGCACATCACTCGACACGTAGTCAAAACCGCGGCTCTCAGCCATCCGCTTCGCCGCGGCAAACTTCTCATGAGCTAGTGCCTCTTCACCCAGCTCAAGAAGGTGCCACTCCAACCGTTTCAGGTCTTCCAGCTGAAACGGTTTGCGTTTAGCCACGCTCAGATCAGCCGTCCGCAACGCCTGCCGCACCTGCCGCACCGGTTGCCCAGCACGCCCCAAAACCTTCCCAAAGAGATGCTTGGGCACATTCATCACGAAGTAATACCGCCCCCGATCCAACGTCAGCCCCATGCAAAACCTTCTATCACAAACCCGCCGCTATGCGGGAATCCATGCGGGATTTTATGAGGGACACGCCCGTTACAGCGCCAAAACGCACCGCACCGTTATTGAAATCATTGGGATTTTTGCAATCAACATGGCTCATAGAGCCATTCTAGTGGCGGAGCGACAGGGATTCGAACCCTGGAGACGGTCTCCCGCCTACACACTTTCCAGGCGTGCGCCTTCGACCACTCGGCCACCGCTCCGTTGCGGCGGTGTAGCGCGCCTGCGACCGGATGCGCAAGAGGCAAAATCGTTAATCATGCGACCCCTGATTTAACCGTCGAGGTGCAGATAGACACGCCGGTTCATGCGTCCCTTTTTCTCGGTCTTGCCGAGCCTCACCGCACCGATCTCACCTAGGCGCGCCACATGCGTGCCGCCGCAGGGTTGCGGATCCAGCGGCGCTGCTTCGTCCCCAATCCGAATGAGCCGGATACGCCCGGCACCGCGCGGGGGCTGCACTGACATGGTTTTGACCAGGTCAGGTTGCGCATCCAACTCCGCTTCCGTGATCCAGCTTTCGCAAACCCGCGCATCGCTGGCCACCATGTCGTTGAGCGCCCTTTCGACCGCGTCCTTGTCGTCAAGCGGATCGGCCATGTTGAAATCAAGCCGCCCATGCTGCGCGCTGATGGCACCACCGGTCACACCGAAGGGGATCGCCACAGATAACAGGTGCAGCGCAGTATGCACGCGCATGTGACGGTGCCGCCGGTCCCAATCCAGCCTCTGGGTGATCTCTTGCCCAATCGCGGGCAAGACGTCGGCCTCCGCGGGCACCAGCACGATCGTGTCGGCAGGGCCCTTGACGGTCGTCGCGATGGTCAAGGTGCGGCCCTGCCATGTCAAGTTACCGCTATCGCCAGGCTGTCCGCCGCCCGCAGGGTAGAACACCGTGCGGTCCAGTACAATACCGCCCTCCTCGGTGTGACCCATCACCGATGCTGCAGCTTCCTGCGCATAAGCGTCTTCGCGAAACAGCATCTGCGTCATGACTTGGCGTCTTTCAGTGTTTCGGGATTACGCAGCCAAACGTCACGCTGGGCGAATGGTATCTCGATATCCTCGTCGCTGAACCGTTTCGCGATGGCGTGGTTGATGTCATTCTTCACGGCCATGATCCAGTTTACATCCCGCAGGATCACCCGGATTTCGAACTCCAGTGAATCCGCGCCGAAGTTGTTGAACAGGATCAGCGGCGGCGGGTTGCGCAGCACCATGGGCTGGTCCTCGGCAATCTCGCGCAAGATCCCCTCGACCCGCCGTGTATCGGTGCCATAGGCCACGCCGACAGATACAATTAGGCGACCGACCTTGTTGCCGCGCGTGTAGTTGGTGACCGTACCCGAGACGAGGTCGGCATTGGGGACGATGACATCGGTGCGGTCAAAGGTTTCGATCCGCGTGGAGCGCACCGAGATATCGCGCACGTAGCCCATCTGACCGCCCACTTCGATCCAGTCGCCTTCCGATATCGGGCGTTCGATCAGCAGGATGATACCTGAGACAAAATTCGACACGATGGTCTGCAAGCCGAAACCGATGCCCACGGACAAAGCACCGGCGACGATGGCCAGCGACGAAAGATCAATGCCCGCGCCGGTGATCGCCAGGATCGCCGCCAAAAAGATACCGACGTATCCCAGGCCCGATACAATCGCGTTCTGCCCGCCGATATCGATCTTGGTCTTGGGCAGAACATTGACGCGCAGGGTACTTTGTACCAGTCGGGTAACGGAATATCCGGCAACGAAGATGACCGCAAAGGTCAGGAAGTCACCGGGTGAAATACGCGTGTTGCCGAGCTGGAAACCGCGGCTGAACGTGGCCCAGACCTCGGTGAGATCGGCCACGCGCGCGCCCCAGGCCAGTGCCAGCAAGGGCAAGGAGGCGACCACCAGTGCAAACCCGACCAGCACCGGGACAAGGGCGTCCCGTGCACCGTCGCCCTCGCCGGTGATCAAACCGTAGACGTCCGCCGAAAACCGCTGGAGCGTGAGCACAAAGCCCAGGATCAACAGGCTGACCAGGGTCGGATAGAGCAAGGCATTGCCCGCCTCGGCATAACCCACGGCGGCCATCAGGGGCGATACCACGGAAACAACGATGAGCGCGGTGCCCAACAGTCGGACAACCCGCGCAAGGCCCGTGCCGCGGGGGGCGGTCTCCGCGTCTGGGTCGCTGTCCACCGACCAGCCGCGCAAGAGATTGCCAATGGAGGCCAGCGTCATCCCGATCAGCACCACGATGGGAAAGGTCAAAACCGCATCTGTTGCCGCATCCACATCGGTGAAGCCAAGGAAAAGCTCAAAGACACCGCGTGAGACAAAGAGAATGGACAGGATCAGCATGTAGAACCGCGCGGCGGTCCGCTTGCTGGGCGCGAGCGGGATCAGCGCCTCTTCGTCGATCTTTGAAAACAGCCGCTCAGCGAGCCAGCGAAACCCCAGAAGGACGAAACCAAAGGCAGGCAAAGCCTCCAGAATCTGGTCGATCCGGGTGCCCATCAGACCGGTCAGCCGCAGCGCATGGGTCAGGATCAGCAAACCGGTCAGCGGCAGGAAAATCCGCAGGAGGGAGACCAGAAAGCGCCAGACGCCAGAGCCACGTCCCCCCCAGCGGCGCAGGGTGTTCAGAGCCATGCCCGCCCAGGCGCGACCGCGAATGATCAGAGCCAGCGCCAGCGCCAGCAGGAACAGCACAAGCGGTGCGTTGCCTTTGAGCTGCCCCATCTGTGCCGCGTCGGTGATGCTGGCGGTTTCCTGACCGACGGCGCCCAGAATGCCGAACAGATCCTCAATGGCTTTTGGCCAATGTATCGGATTGAGCGGCGATGGACCCAGCGACAGCAATCGGTCCGCCTGCCGTTCGCGGATGATGGTATCGATCTCGCGGATCAGGCCATCGGCACGGCGAAACGCTTCCTCTGACACGCGCACCGGTGCCTGAAGCATTTCAAGCTGTTCTTCCAATTGCGCGCGGCGCGAGCTGATATCGGTGGGTTCATCACCTGTTTCGGGAACAGGTCCCAGGGCATCTATTTGCCCGCGCAGCGTGGCAATACGTTCGGCATTGATCCTGGTGCCTGCGGTAAAGTCAGCCCGGTATTCGGCGATTTCCGCCCGCAGCCGTTCAAAGCGCTCATTGCTGGCAATATTCCGGTCAATGGCGGCTTCGGCCAATGAGGCGACCTCATCCCAGGTCTGCAGGTTTTGCGCGATATCTGCGCTCGCCGCATCCTGGGCAAAGCTCCCCTGCCCCCAGAGGACACCGAGCCAGATCAGAACAATCGCAAAGGCGCGCAACAGCCGGGTCATACGTCTTCGAATACGCCGGGAATGCTTGCCGGGGGCCGCTCGATCCATCCCGGTGTGGGCAGACCTTTTTCCCGCAGGAATTCGGGATTGAACAGCTTGGATTGATAGCGGGTGCCAAAGTCGCACAGAATGGTGACAATCGTGTGCCCCGGCCCCAGGTCGCGCGCCAGTCGTATCGCGCCCGCGATATTGATGCCGGACGACCCGCCAAGGCAAAGCCCCTCGTGCTCCAGCAGATCAAAAACGATTGGCAGTGCTTCGGCGTCATGGATGTTGTAGCTGAAATCCGGGGTAAAGCCTTCGAGGTTCTTGGTAATTCGGATCTGACCGATCCCTTCGTTGATTGATGACCCGTCGGACATCGCCAGCTCGCCCTTGGTGTAAAAATTATGAAGCGATGCGCCGTCGGGATCCGCCAGGCCGATCTTGACGCCCCTGGGTTTCAAGGCTTCCGAGACCCCCGCCAAGGTTCCGCCCGAGCCAACTGCACAGATGAAGCCATCGACCTTGCCGCCGGTCTGTTCCCAAATCTCCGGCCCGGTGGTTTCGACATGCGCCCGCCGGTTGGCCACGTTGTCGAACTGATTGGCCCAGATCACGCCCTCATTGGTGGTCCGTGCAAGCTCAGTGGCCAGACGTTCGGAATAGCGCACGAAGTTGTTGGGGTTGCGGTAAGGTGCGGCAGGCACCTGCACCAGTTCCGCACCGGCAAGGCGCAGCATGTCTTTTTTCTCCTGGCTCTGCGTCTCGGGGATCACAATCACCGTCTTGAAACCCATGGAGGCGCCAACCAGCGCCAGCCCGATACCGGTGTTGCCGGCCGTGCCCTCAACGATGGTACCGCCGGGTTTCAACAGCCCCTTTTCCACCGCGTCCTTGATGATGAAAAGTGCTGCGCGATCCTTGACGGATTGGCCCGGGTTCATGAACTCGGCCTTGCCCAGAATTTCGCATCCTGTGGCGTCACTCGCCTGCTTCAATCGGATCAGCGGTGTATTTCCAATGGCCCCGGCCAGATCGCTTGCAACTTGCATGCATGTGCCCCCTTTTAGATGCGTCCTCCACACCTAGCGGTGCACTGGCGGGACCTCAAGAGGCGGCGCGCAAACCGGCGCGATGTCTGGCCAGCCAATAGGCCATCAGAACCAGCGGCGCATTGGCGATCAGCTGGTTGTCGCAGAGCCGCATCAATTCATCGAAATCCATCAGATGGGAGCGGATGTCCTCATCTTCATCCGCCAACCCGCCAACGCCCGTGATGTCATCGGGCAGGTCGGCAAGACCTACGTAGATGTAGTAAAACTCCGTCGAATTCCCCGGGGAGCAATAGCATTCCGCCACCTCGTGCAATGCGCCCAATTCTACGCCGGCTTCTTCCACGGCTTCGCGCCGCGCGGCGGTCTGTGCGGGCTCGCCCGGATCGAGACGGCCCGCGATCGGCTCCAGATGCCAGAGCGATGTATCACCTCGCGCCAGTGGGCCGACCCGCATCTGTTCGATGAGCAAAACCCTGTCGCGCACCGGATCGTAGGGCAGCACCAATGCAGCATCCGCCGCGATGAAGACCGCCCGCAACATTTTCTCCGACATCGTGCCGTCAAATCGCTCATGTCGTAGCCTCAGCTCATCCACTGCGAAGTAGCGCGCATATTTTCGGGTCCGCTCTGCCATGTCGATGCGCCCGTGCAGCATGTCCGCGCTGTGGCGGCTTTGCGCGGCATTGACCTGTGACCAGGCGCGCGCCCGGATCATTGGAAACATCGTCGCAATCTCGCCGGGTGACTTTTGGCCCAGATAGCTCATGACTTCCTGCGCGGCGATCACGCTGATCGCACCCCAATCGCGCGCCCAGTCGTCAAGCGACCAGGGTCCCTGCGGCGTCCAAAGGTTTTCTTGTGGCATATAGGTCCGCGCGGCACGCCCATATTGCAGCGTGACATCGACAAGATCATAGCCAAACGCGCTTTCATAGTAATCCAAACGCGCCAGATCCGCATCCGTGATCCCTTCTGCCAAGAGGCCCGTGCCATCGCCACCCTCTGCGGGCAGAATCATGGGAAACGGGCCTTCTGCAGCCGCCTTTATGGCATAGCCGGGTAAAAGGGCCGGGGTCAGTTCGATATGTGCAACCTCTCCCAGCACGGCCTGCAGGAGCGCCGGGTGACGCAGTGTTCCAAAGAAAAACAAGGGTTTCATGCCGCGTGCTTACGCGTCAGCGCCACGTCCGCCAAGCGTATTCCGTGGCCAGTCCCGACAAAAGTCCGCCCGCAAACAGCGAGAAGATCACAAGCGGGTTGAGCATCACCAGACCGTATTCCGCCATGAACTTGAAAATCGCCAGAAGTGCGTCGAAGGCGCCGTTGTACCAATTGGCCATGGCCCGGTCGAACATCTGGTAGCTGGAGTGAATGAAGAGACACCAGAGCACCAGCATCAGCACCCCACCAAAGCCATTGTTGATCGCGGCCGTCACCCCTCGCCCGGCACGTTTGCCCATGACGGTCCAGCCGACAAAGATACCGATGCAAGCATTTACATAGATGAAATAGCCAAAATTCGTGCTTTCAGGCATCAGCGGCATGAAAACCACCGACACGACATATCCCACACAACAGATGCAAAGGGCGGCGATCAGCCGGGCTGCGTCAGGCATCTGGTCTTACCTCTCAGGCTACGACCTAGCCAGGCCGCTTCACAGTGATTTGCGTGACATCGCAGTTCGCACTATCGAATGTCGCCGCGCATGAGGTCAGGTAAAAATTCCACATCCGACGAAAGCGTTCATCGAAGCCAAGGTTGCTCACCTGATCCCATTTCTCGTTGAAAGTATCGTGCCATCGGCGCAAAGTTATGGAATAACTGTGGCCAAATTCGACAGATCGCTCAACGCCCAGACCTGCGTTTTTCACCTGATCCCGCAGCGCCGTGGGGCTGGGCAGCATGCCACCGGGAAAGATGTATTTCTGGATGAAATCGACCCCGCGCCGGTACACGCTCCACCGCCGATCCGCGACGGTGATGATCTGCAACGTCGCCATTTTACCGGGCTTCAGGCGTTCGCGTACGACATCGAAATAGGCAGGCCAGTATTTTTCACCCACGGCCTCGAACATCTCGATGCTGGCGATGCCATCATAGAGCCCCTTTTCGTCGCGATAGTCCTGTAGCTTGAAACTTACATGATCAGAAAGTCCAGCTTTTTCAATACGTTCCCGCGCGTACTTAAACTGCTCTTCTGAAATGGTAAGCCCGGTCACCTTTAAGCCGCGCTCCTTGGCGGCATATTCCGCAAAGCCCCCCCAACCGCAGCCGATCTCAAGGATGTGATCCCCCGGCTGCGCGCCCATTTCATCCACCATGGACTTGTATTTGGCGATCTGCGCTTTCTCGGTGCTCTCCTGCCCGGTGCGGAACATCGCAGAGGAATAGGTCATGGTGTCATCCAGCCACAAACCGTAAAACTCATTGCCCAGATCATAGTGATAACTGATGTTTTTGCGTGCCTGGTTTTTATGGTTTCGCTGCAGCCAGAACCTAAATTTTTCATAATTGCGCACCAGAATCATGCCGGGGAAGCCATCGTAGATGTCTTCGTTGTCGGCATGCACCAGATCCATGAAAGCCTGCAGATCCGGCGTTGACCACCATTCATCCAGATAGGCGTCACAGAACCCAAGATCACCCTCGCGGATCAGACGTGCAAAGAGGTCGTCATTGTGGATGACCAGTTCCGCAATCGGACCGGGATTTTGCCCCTCTGCGCGGAACCGGCGACCATCCGGCACGACAAAATCGACCCGGCCGTTGTTCATCTGCTGCGCCATGGCAAACACCCGTGTGAAGTATCGCGGCAGGTTGTGTTGGCCATCGGTTGTGGTCAGGATCATATGCATTCCGCTTGTAGTGAAGGTCGGGCGTTAACCCAATGTTAGGGGACACGCAAACGCGCGATCAAGGGATTCAGAAGCCTTTGTTTTCATAGGCATTCAGTGCGACTTTTCTGCCCTCATCCGCGGCTACTACCGGGGCGGGAAATGCGTCTTTCGGGGTCATCTTCCAGCTTAGCGGGATGGCGTCGAAATAGGAAAGCGCCTGCGCGCTGGGATGGGATCGGCCTTCGGCAATCCAGCGGCTGACGTAGTCCCGGTTCTTGTCAAATTTATCGAGTTGCGTGACCGGGTTGAACACGCGGAAATAGGGCGTTGCATCTGGTCCGGAGCCTGCGGACCACTGCCAGCCCATGGCGTTGCTGGCCGGGTCCCAATCGACCAGACAGTCTTCGAACCAATCCATGCCGATCTGCCAATGGGTCAGCAGGTGCTTGGTCAGGTAGCTCGCCACGATCATGCGCCCGCGGTTGTGCATCGTGCCGGTGACGTACATTTCGCGCATCGCGGCATCGACAAACTGGATGCCGGTGCGCCCTTGCTTCCAGGCCATGACGGCGGGGGCATTCGGATCCCGATGCCAGGGAAAGGCATCCCAGGCTTCCTTCCAGTTTCCCGTCAGCAGATGCGGCGTGTGGTGCATCAGATGGTAGGCGAACTCGCGCCAGACCAACTCCTTGAGAAAGGTCTCGGCGCCCTTCTTGCCCTCCTGCCGCGCCCGCTGTCCGGCGTGCCAGCATTGGTGCGGGCTGATCTCTCCGAGGCTGAGGTTTTGCGACAGGCCGGAGGTGCCATCGACGCCGGGCAAATCGCGCGTTGTGTCATAGCCATCGACGATCCGGTCCACAAACATCGCCAGCCGGGTCTGCGCCGCCTGCTCACCCAACCGCACATGCGGGCGGACAATCTCCGCACCGCGATCCATCGCTTTGCCCATCTGCCAATCAGAAAGCGTGTCACTTTCTGGCCAGTTGGATGGCGCGGGTAGGGTTGCGGGCGCAGGCAGGGGTGGTTCGACCTCGCGCGTCTTCACCATATTCCAGAACGGCGTATAGACCTTGTAGAAACCGCCCGTTTTGGTTTCGACCGTCCAGGGTTCGAACATCAGGTGGCCGCCGAAGGATCTGGCCTCGACCCCCTGTTCTTTCAACGCGGATTTCACGCCGGTATCGCGCGCAACGGCAGCCGGATCATAGAGCCTCGACCAATAAACCGCACTGGCGCCGGTCTCGCGTGTGAGTGCCTGAAGTTGCTCAAGCGCATCGCCTTGGCGCAGGATCAGGCGGCTGCCCTTTGCGCGCAGGCTTTGGTCAAACGCCTCCAGCCCCAGCCCCAGCCGCCATTTCGGCGCGGCCCCCAGAGCCTGTACTGTATCATCATGGATGAACACCGGGATCACCGGTCGCCCGGTCGCGCAGGCCGCGTTCAGGGCCGGATGATCGCTCAGCCGCAGGTCGCGGCGAAACCAGACAAGAATGGGAGATGAGCTCACGCAGTGCGGCCTTCACGTTTCATATTGAGGGCTACGCAAGCCAGCGGGCTTTGGATCACCGTCAAGGATCATAACTCTGCGTCAAGTGCGCCCAAGAGCTGATCTATTTCATGCGGCGCCGTGTAGTGGGTGAAGCTGAGCCGCAGCACGCCCGTGCCGTCATCCACGCCCATCGCGTTCAGCACCCGGCCCGCGTAGAAATCCCCGCCACCTGCCATGATGCCGTGCGAAGACAGCTTGGCGGCAACCTCTTCGCCGGGCCGGTTCAGCGCCAGCGCCACCGTGGGGGCCCGGTTGCCTGCGTCCGCAGGTCCGATCAGGCGCACGGAGTTTCTTGACGTCACCGCCTCCAGCAACGGGGCCAGCAGCTCTTTTTCATGGGCGCGCATCAGATCATGCACAGCCTGCCCCCGTGCGCTTGGGTCTGCGTCCTGGTCAAAATGATGCGCATAGAGCGCGTCGATGTAATCCGCCATGCCTGCACAGGCCGCGACTTGTGCGTGATCCGGCCCCGCGGGGGTGAAGCGTTTATAGAGGCTGTCACCGTTAAAATGATGCCCCTGATTGGGCAGCAGATTTCCCAAAGTCCGCCGCATCACCATGATGCCCTGGTGCGGCCCGTAGGTTTTATAGGCGGAGAACAGATAGATGTCCGGACCCAGACGCCCCACATCGGGCAACCCGTGCGGCGCATAGGAGACCCCGTCCACGCAGGTGAAAGCGCCCGCGGCATGGGCCAGCGCGGTAATTTCCGTGACCGGGTTGATCTCCCCCACAACATTGGAGCAATGCGGGAAGCAGACCAACCGTACGCTATCGTCCAGCAGGTCTTCGAGGTCTTCGGGGTTGAGGTGCCCGGTCTCCGGATCCACCTGCCATTCGCGGATGTCCAAACCCCGCGCCGCGAGCCTGCGCCACGGTCCGGAGTTTGCCTCATGGTCCTGATTGGTCACCACGATGGCCTCGCCGGGTGCCATCATCTCGGCAAAGGCCTGCGCCAGCACGTAGGCGTTCTGCGTGGTAGAAGGGCCAAAGCTCAACTCATCACTCTCGACGCCCAGGATGGCTGCCAGCCGTTGCCGGGCTTCGTCCATTTCCGCGCCTCCCAAACGGCTGGCGGGATAGGGCGCGTAGGGTTGCACTTTGCGCTCATGGTAGAACCGAGTGAGGCGGTCGATCACCGGCGCGCAGGTATAGGACCCCCCCGCGTTTTCAAAGAATGCCTGCCCCTGAAGGGAAGCGGTTTCAAAGGCGGGGAACTGGCCGCGCACGAAGTCAATATCTAGTTTCATGGCCGCAAGGTCCCCTGACGCGCAGGACAGGTCAAGAACTCAATCTGCCTCGACGCCGCGTCAACCACCGTCAAAAGGCGTCGTTTATTTGCATTTTGTGTCGCGCCCCGGCCACTCAAACCCCAGGACCGTTGTCACACTCGTATAACGGGTGGTTGACCACCCGCCACCAAATGACCGGCGACTGGGAGGCAATGGGCACGTTTGGAACGCCCCCCAATGCCACGGTCAGACACAAATGACGGCCCGCCAAGATGGCCGCGTTTCAACAGAGGAACCCTGGAATGTCTGTAAAACCACCGTTTACGGATCTTGAGATCAATACTCAGGATGCCGGTTTCTATGAAGGCTATAGCCTTCCCATCGCGCTGATCTCGAAAGTCAGCATGGTGCTTTTGGTCCTTTGGGCCCTGGTCTTTCCGGCGGGTGCCGGGGCGATGCTCTCTTCGATCAACAGCGCGCTGCTGCTGTCTTTCAACACCTTCTATATTCTGTCGGTTGGCGTTTTTGCATTTTTCCTGATCATCATTGCCTTAATCCCATCCACCGGCAGCCGTGTGCTCGGACCTCAGGGGCAAAAGCCGGAGTTCACCAATTTCTCCTGGTTTTCGATGATGTTCGGCGCCGGTCTTGGCGTCGGCCTGATGACCTTCGCGACGGCTGAGCCGCTGGGCCTCTGGGGCTCCAACCCCATCGTCGTTGCTGGCGAGGTGACCGGCAATACGCCTGAGGCATTGAAATCAACCTTTCGCTACACCTTCCTGCACTACGGGTTTCACGCCTGGGCCATCTATGTGGTGACGGGTCTCAGCCTCGCCTATTACGCCTACACACGTGGCATGCCGCTGACGATCCGCTCCGCCCTGACCCCGTTGATCGGGCGTTTCGCCAATGGATTTTTCGGCCATATCATCGATGTTCTGGGCGTGGTGGCCACAATCCTCGGCGTCTCGGTGACCATCGGTTATGGCGTCAGCCAATTGGTTGACGGGGTCTATTCGATCACCGGCATGGAATGGATGATGGACAGCACCGGCGACACACCCGTTCCCGCCAAGGCAGGCCTGATCGCAGCCCTCGTCGTGATCATGGGCATGTCGATCATCTCGGCGGTATCAGGTGTCGGGCGGGGGGTGAAATACCTCTCCAACCTCAATCTGGTGCTCTCTCTGATCCTGCTGCTGACCTTTGTGATCTTCGGCTCCTTCCTATTCGCGCTGACCACCTATGCGACGGCCCTGGTCGATTACCTTCTGGCTTTCGTGAACCTCAGTTTTGAAGCCTACACCCCGCTCAGCGAAACAGCCTTTGCCACAGCAGCACCTGCCACGGTGCAGGCGCTGCCCGCTGAAGAACTGGGGGCGGTCTATAGTGCCGCAACCGATCCCTGGGGCTCGCTTGAGGGTTTCACCGGCGGTCTGGAAGGGGCCGCAGCAGCCCTGCCCGCGGCCGACCTCGAAGCCGCCTACGATACCGGTGCCCAGGGTCGGCTTTTTGGCTGGCAGGCCGGGTGGACGACCTTCTACTGGGCCTGGTGGATCGCCTTCTCGCCCTTCGTGGGTCTGTTCCTTGCGCGGATTTCCAAGGGCCGCACGGTGCGGGAGTTCGTGCTGGGCGCAGTGATCGCGCCGGCGCTTGTGTGTTTTGCCTGGATGACCATCCTTGGGGGCACCGCGATCGATCTGGAGATCAACGGGGCCGCAGAAGGGGCCATCATCGGGGCGTCCAACTCGGCAAAGCTGTTTGTGACGCTTGAAAACATGCTCTCGGGCGGTTTCCTGCATGGGATCATCATCATGTGCGTGGTGCTGATCATGACCTTCCTCGTGACCTCCGCAGATTCTGGCATCCTGGTGATGAACACGATCATGTCCGGTGGCGCCGAAGAAACCGGCGTCAAGCATCGCATCATCTGGGGCGTTATCCTGACGCTGGTGATCGGTACCCTGCTGCTGGCGGGCGGCGGTGGCCTTGGCGCGCTGCAAAACGCGATGATCATCGGGGCGCTGCCCTTTACCATGGTCATGGTGCTGATGGTGGCCGCGCTGATCAAGGCGCTCTTCAACGATGGACGCCGAGATAAAGCCGGGGATGCCTCGGAGGCCGAAGCGCAGCCTGCAGAGTAAGATCTGCTCAAGAAACGGCACAGGGCGCCTGTATCTTCGGGCGCCCTTTTTTACTTACCGCCCTGCCCCGCTAGCCTCGGCGGTTTCATCCTTTTGTTGAAGTCGGCGGATTGCGAAGTCAGGTTGGAAAGCGCAGATCGCACCTGGCGCTCAGATCGGCGCAACGGGGTCAGATCAGCGCCTGGCCATCGGCAAAGACCTGCGACCACTGCTTGATCTCTACCCGATCCCTCAGACCGGTCGGCCAGAACGGATCGGCATGCACCAGCGCCCATGCGGCGTCAGTGCTTTCCACATCGACCAGCCAGAGCCCGCTTTTGATCTGCCCGTCTCGTTCTTTCAGCGGGCCTGCGGCGTGGATCTGGTCCTTATGATCACCCAGAAACGCCAGATGCGCTGCCATATATTTTGCGCGCAGGTCGGGTTCTGCGGTTTCGTTGTCATGAAAATGAACAATAAAGAGCATCGCTGCCTCCTGGATATCGCGCGCAGTATCGATCTGCGGATATGCATTTACAATTCAGATGAATGCAGTAGATATCTGCAAATATGCAGTCCCTGCCTTGGAATGATCTTCGCATTCTGCTTACGCTCGCCCGCGCGCAATCCCTCTCGGGCGCTGCGACGCTTCTGGGTGTCGACGCCACCACCGTGTCGCGCAGGCTCAAGATGTTGGAAGACGGGGTCGGTGTCGCCCTGCTGATACGGAACCGAGATGGCACGGTTGGCCTTACCGAAAGCGGGCAAACGCTGGCAAATCACGCCGATGCGATGGAACGCCATGCTATTCAGGCGGAGACCGCACTGGGTCAAGACACGGTGCTCAGCGGCACGGTCAGGCTGACGGCGTCCCCATTTTTACTCAACCGGTTTGTCATTCCCCACCTTTCGGGTTTTACCGCCGCCCATCCCGCGCTTCAGGTCAGCCTTGTGCCAGACAATCGCAACCTCAGTCTCACGCGCAGAGAGGTTGATCTGGCGATCCGGTTTGGCGAGCCCAAAGAGGGCGGTGACGCGGTGCTCACGCAGCGGTTGGGTCGGGTCATGTTTTCCGCCTTTACGGCGACAGGGTTCACAGATGTGCCAACGGGCGACCGTCCCTGGCTGGGCTACGAATCCATCGCACGGCATTTGCCGCAGGCGTCCTGGACCGAAATGCTGGCGAATGCTTCAGGTGGCAGGCTCTCCAGCCTGCTCATGCACGATCTTGAGGCCGCCTATGAGACCACCCTTCACATGCCCGTTCGCGCGGTACTGCCCGATGCGGTTGCGCGCAACGCGCCGCAGCTGAAGAGGCTTGAAGATCAGCTGGTACAGGAGATGTACCGCGATGTTTGGTTGATGCGGCACTGTGATACGCGCGGGGTGCCGCGTATGGAGGCCATGGTCGATTGGCTGACCCAAACGAGCCTGTTTGAATAGGGCTATGCGCTGATCTCAGCGCAGCGAGGTACTGTCCGAAAAAACCTGATCTGACGGCTTCTCTTGCACTCGGCGACCGGATTGCCGCACGGCAACGAATACCCTCTAGTGCAACCGCAGATATCTGGCTATTGATTCGGGTATGCGCATGTCCCTGCCCGTTCTAGCAAGTGTTCTGACCAAGCTTGTCTTGGTCTTTGCGTTGGTTTCAGTTGGGTTCGCGCATACCTTTAGCCGCGCAACGCTGTCGCCGGAACTTGCGGAATACGTTGCCGCGGGCGGATCGCTCGCCGACATTTGCGGTGAAATCGATGGACAGGGTCCGATGATGCCCACCGATTGTGAAGCCTGCCGCATCGTCGACAACCTCGCGCTGCCGCATCATGGTGGCCTCGCAACCCTGGCCGTTCTAGCAGAGACCCGAACGCTGGCCTTCGTCTCGAAACGCCTGCGTCAAAGTCAGGGTCTCGATCCGGCCCGATTGACCCGCGCGCCCCCTCAAGCCTGATCTGACAAAATCACAGTTCAAATGCGACCCTCCCGTCCCAGAGGCGGGTTACTGGCTTGGAGACCCCAAACATGACATCCCATACCGATGCGCTGCCCGATGGCACCGCAAACAAACTCTACTTCGCCGCCTGGCGCTGGCATTTCTACGCTGGCCTGTTCGTCATCCCCTTTCTGACCATCCTGGCGTTCACCGGCATGATGATGCTTTGGATTGCCTGGTTGGACGGGCGTGATGGCGAACGCACGGCGGTTGTGCCACAAGACAGCCCCACCCCGGTTTCGCAACAGGCGGACGCTGCGGTGGCCGTCGTGCCCGAAGGCGTTCTGAAGCAATACGTCGCCCCGCGCACGCATGATGTCGCCGCATTGTTCCGCGTCGACAGCCAGGGGGACGCGATAATGGTTGCAGTTGATCCGTTTACCGCCCACGTGATCGAGACCTTTCCCCGTCGCGCCGGGTGGTATGACTTCTTTGACGGCATCCACAGCGACCTGATGCTTGGCGTCACCGGGGACCGGTTCCTGGAAACCGCCGCATCGCTGACGCTGGTGCTGATTGCCACCGGCCTTTACATGTGGTGGCCGCGCGAAGCGGGCTGGCGCGCGGCGCTTTTGCCCACCGTTGCGCGTGGACGGTCGCTGTGGAAATCCCTGCACGGGGTTGTAGGCATCTGGATCTCGGTCATTTTGGTGTTTTTCCTTGTATCCGGCCTTGCCTGGGCCGGAATATGGGGAGGTAAAATTGTCCAGGCCTGGAGCCAGTTCCCGGCGGAGAAATGGGATGCCGTGCCGCTCTCGGACGACACGCATGCCAATATGAACCAAGCCCGGCGAGAGGTGCCTTGGGCGCTGGAGCTGACGCCAATGCCCGCCTCGGGCAGCGACGCGGGCGTTGCCGGGATCACCGGCACCGTGGTTACGATCGACAGCGTCGATGCGCTGGCGCGCGCGCTTGGGTTTGATGCGCGGTATCAGATGAACCTGCCGAGCGGAGATACCGGTGTCTGGACGCTGAGCCGCGATTTAATGAGCACCGACAGCACCGATCCGATGTCGGATCGCACCGTGCATGTGGATCAATACAGCGGGAACATTCTGGCCGATGTGCGCTACGAAGACTATTCGCTTGCGGGCAAGGCGATGGCCGTGGGCATTGCGCTGCACATGGGGACGCTGGGGTTGTGGAGCGTGCTGGCAAACACGCTGGTGTGCCTCTCCGTGCTGTTTCTCTGCGTCTCTTCTGTGGTGATGTGGTGGAAGCGGCGCCCCACAAGGGCTGGCCGTCTGGCAGCCCCGCCGATGCCCAAGGAGATGCCCGTCTGGCAGGGCGCGGTTCTCGTGGGTCTTGGGGTGTCGATGGCTTTCCCGATGGCCGGGCTGGCACTCTTGACCGCCCTTGCGGTCGACATGTTCGTTTTGTCAAAGCTGCCGAAGCTTCGCCATAGCCTGACATAAATGCGGCGGCGCAGCGTGCCCATGCGCTGCGCCGTTATCTTTGATTGAATATCCGTACTCCCTAAAAGGGGCAGGTTTCGCGCGATAGCGCACACCGCGTTCCAGAGCACGGTGCGCCGTCTCACGCTACTCACCGGCAATACACGATATCGCATCGCGGCAGCGCGCTGCCGACCCTCTCAGGCGTTCACATCAACGACGACGCGGCCCTTGATCTGCCCTTTCAGGATATCGCCGCCAAGCTTCGGCAGGTCGTCCAGCGTCGCAAGCATCACCATCGCCTCAAGCTTGTCCATCGGCAGATCAGACGCGATCCGCTGCCAGGCGCGGACACGGTTTTCATAGGGTTGCATCACGGAATCGATGCCCAGCAGGTTCACACCCCGCAGCAGGAATGGAATGACGGTTGCAGGCAGCCCCGCCCCCCCGGCGAGACCAACAGCCGCAACAGACGCGCCGTATTTCATCTGCCCCAAAACACGGGCCAGCATGGCACCGCCAACGGCGTCCACACAGCCTGCCCAGGTTTCCGCCTCAAGCGGGCGTTTGACGGTCTCGTTGATCTCTTCCCGCGCGACAATCTGGCTGGCGCCAAGAGAGTTCAGATAATTTGCCGTCTCCGGCCGCCCGGTGACACCGGCCACCTCATGCCCCAGTGCCGCCAGTAACGCCACCGCAACCGACCCGACACCACCGGCAGCGCCGGTCACAAGCACCGGACCATCTCCGGGTTTCAACCCGTGATCTTCCAACGCCATGACCGACAGCATCGCCGTGAACCCTGCGGTGCCCACTGCCATGGCCGCACGCGTGTCCAGACCTTCGGGCAACGGCACTAGCCAATCCGCCTTGACCCGCGCCTTTTGCGCATAGCCCCCCCAATGCATCTCGCCCACGCGCCACCCGGTCAGCACCACCTTGTCACCGGGCTTGTAGCGGTCATCGTCCGACGCCTCGACCGTGCCCGCAAAATCGATCCCCGGCACATGCGGATAATTGCGCACCAAACCGCCGCCGGGGCCAATGCACAGCCCATCCTTGTAGTTCACCGTGGAAAACTCGACCGCAACGGTCACATCACCCGCAGGCAATTGCGCAACCGTCATCTCCTCGACCGCAGCAGACGTTTTGCCGCTTTCCTCATCCTTGTTCACCACAAGTGCCTTGAACATCACGTCTCCATTCCGGGGGCTGTCCCCTGTTTCTTCTGGCTTAAAATATCCCCGCCGGAGGCTCCGACGGTCCCGCAAAGGCTACGCCCAGAACCCGGGCTGTACGGTCGCCACGCGCATACCATCCGGTGTCTCAACTTCCAGTTTCGTGCCGCTGTCCCAATGGGTCATCCGCACCATGCCGATGGCGACATTGGTGGCAAAATCGGGGCTCCAGATCGCGGAAGTGATCTGACCCACGCGGCGTCCACCCCCGTAAAGTGGCCAGATCCGATCACAAAGCGGCACCGCGTCACCCTCAATGGCAATCGCCTGCACCTGCTGCACCGGCCCTTCCTTGGCCACCCTCAGCAGCGCGTCCCGACCAATACAGCCAATCGCCGTCTGCGTGTCGCAGAACCGCCCCAGGCCGCATTCATGCGGTGTGTTGTCGTCGGTCATATCGTTGCCGTAAGACAGCAACCCGCCCTCGATGCGTTCGATGGCATTGGGGCAACCTGCACGGACATTCAGATCTTCGCCAGCGCGAAAAAGCGCATGCCAAAGCGGCATCGCCAGATCGCTGCCCTCAACGTAGATCTCAAACCCGCCCTGCTTGGAATACCCTGATCGCGCAACCACCAGTTCGCGGCCTTCGAACTCAAAAAGACCAAAGCGGAAAAACCGAACGTCGCGGATGGTCTCGCCAAAGATGCGCGCCATCAGATCTTCGGCCTTGGGCCCTTGCACAGCAAGTGGCGAGACATCGGGCTCGTCGATCAGCACATCGAGCCGGTAGCCATTCGCGATCCCCTTGACCCAAAGCAGCAAATCGCTGTCGGCAATCGAGATCCACCAACGGTCTTCGGCAAGCTTTACCGCCACCGGATCGTTCAGCATGCCGCCGGTTTCATCAACAATGGGCACGTAGAAACAGCGCCCGGGCAGCATGCTGCGCAGGTCACGCGGCGTCAGCATCTGCATCAGCCGCGCCGCATCGGGCCCGCGCAACTCCACCTGCCGTTCCACGGAGACATCCCAGACCTGCACATGGTTTTTCAGGTGGTGATAATCCGCCTCCACGCTCTCGAACATCGTCGGCAAAAGCATGTGATTGTAAACCGTATAGGCTTTGACACCAGCTGCTTCCACACCTTGGGAAAACGGCGTGCGGCGCAGCCTGCGCGAATGAGAAATCAGCGCCATCTCAGGCATCCTCCGGCATAAAGGCCAGATCCGTCACCGGCGCCTTCTGCCCCATCGCCGTCAGCATGGCATGGATCTGGCCGCGGTGGTGCGTCTGATGGTTGAAGAAATGCACAACAGCAGCTGTCATCGGCGTCCGCATCTCGCGGCCCAAGGTCGCTGATGACCAGATGAGATCTTCGCGCAAGTCCAAGGCCCGCAACCGGTCGGCCCATTGGGATATCCGACCATCCATGCGAAACCGGTCCGCCGCCCAGGAGGCGATGGTCGGGTGCAGCGTTGCATGCTCCTTGGCAGGGACAGCCGGGGGGGCCACCGATGCATCAAACCGGCTCATCCAGATCGTATCCCCCCAGAGCAGATGGTTCGCCGTGGCCAGCAGCGAGCCGAAGAAAGCGCCGCGATCCTTTGTCAGTTCTTCAGGCGATAGGGCCTGCAGCACCGGCGTCAACTGATCGTTCTGCCAGCGATTGTAGCGCGCCATCGTCTGTGCGTAGGCCGGATCGATCACGGTTTGGGGCCTTTCCAATCAATCGGACAGATCTCCGCCGATTTTCCGCCGAAATCCCAGACCCGACCGTAGTCGCGCACCCGGCTTTTGAGACCGGTGGCGGCGATGATGTCCGGACCCATCCAGTATTTCGAATTGCTCACCATCACCGGATGCTCCGGGTCCTTGCCCGCGACCATTTCAATCTCGCCCTGAATCTTGCGCCCGATCATGATGCTGCGCCGGTTGCCGTCGCGCACGATCTCCACCGGCGCCCGCTCGGCGCCGATGATCTCGCTCACCAGCATGGTGAAAAGCCCTGTGGTCCCGCCAGCCGCGCCCGAGAAGATCTGCAAAATCCCGTTGTAGGCCTTGCCGGTGGCGCGCTCATCCACATAAGCGGCCACCTTCCAGTTCCCCTCACCCATACGGCCCGGTATGTCGACCAGCAGCCCGATGTTCAGGCCGGCAAGGTCTTCGCCTTCATAATGCCCCTCATCAATGGCAATCGCCATCCAGGCATGGCAGTGGCCTTCCGTGGGTGGATGCGCCCCCAGTGATACGACGCAGGGGCAAAACACCGTGCAGGAGCAGTTCAGAAAGAGCTCGCCCTTGATCGCCCAGTCGGTCGGGCTGGTCTGCCGCCGCTTGGGGTTCGGCATCCGCTGATCAATCCGCTGGCTGATCGGCAGCTTATCGGCATCCGCCTTTTTGTTCCGCGCCATTTTCTATCCTCCTATCATCACTGCAAGCCCCGCAAGGCACAGTAAAATTCCCATCGGCTTTGTCACCACGTGGCCAATCTGTGGCAGTTTCTCAATGACCATGAAAAGCGTGGCTAGCCCCATCCAGGCGAGGTTCATCACCCCGCCGACAAAGCCCAGTGCCATGAAACCCCAGCAGCAACCGACGCAAAACGCGCCGAGCCCCAGCCCCATCCGCACCCCGCCCGCAAAGCTGGTACGCCAGTGTCCCAGAAAATACATCGCGGGGGCGTGACAAACACCATGGCAGATTTCCTTGGCGCGGGTAAACTGAAAAAGCCCTACGACCAGCAGCAAACCGCCGCCCACCCAGGGGCTTCGGGCAATGCCCAGCATGTCGATCACACCGCCAAAAAGGAGTGCCAGCTGCGCGCCGGTGATCGCCGCAGCAAAAACCACCCAGACGATGAAGTACCCCAGCAGCACGCCCAGCCACCCAGGCCTTGTGCCATTGGCGCTGATCATCAGGTCCTCGTAGGCGCGCAGGGTCGGCACCAAGGTCGGCAGCATCATCGCCGCCATCATGATCGCCCACATCCAGAACAGAGGGCCGAAATTGGCCATCGGCATATACATGGGCATTCGCGGGTCCATCGCAGCCATCGCCGCGCCCATCTCACCGGGACGCCCCAGCAGGTCGAGATCCATGTCCAGGCTCATGGTGTACATGACCCACCACGCCGCCAGAATGGCAGCGAAAAAGCTCAGCCAGAGAGTGGATCGCATCAAACCGTGCAAGGGGTGAGTCCTTCTTCCTTGCCATTCAAATGCCAGACATTTAGAAATCGAGCAAACACTAATTGTAAGACATATGAAAATTGACCCCGACAACCCCGCCGACCTCTCCGCACAGATTGCCGCGGCCATTCGCGACGCAATTGTCGATGGCACGTTGATCGTCGATGAACGCCTGCCGTCGGAGGCGGAATTGTCTGAGCAATTCGAGGTCTCGCGCCCCACGGTGCGCGAAGCGTTAAAGCGGCTGGCAGCGCAATCGCTTATCCGCACGCAACGCGGGGCCACGGGCGGCGCTTTTGTAAATCGGTTGAGCTTCGAGGCCGCCTACCCCCAGCAGATCACCACCTCAACGCTTTTGCTGAGCATGAACGCGGTGAGTTTTGGCACCGCTTGCGAGGCGCGATACGCGTTGGAACGGGCCTGTGCGCCGCTCTCCGCGGATCGGCGTTCGGCCGACCATCTCGCAACCATGCGCGCCGAAATTCACCGGCAAGGCCAGCCGGGCCTGACGGATGAGGCCTTTTGCGCTTCCGATGTGGCGTTCCACCGTGCGCTGGTCGATGGTGCGGGAAACCCGGTGCTTAGTTACCAGTTGGCCGGTGCCGTCGAAGCCATGCAGCCCCTGATGAACATGATCACCTTCACCGCCCGCGACCGCGCCCGGATCATCGCGCTGCATACCGATATTGCCGATGCGATCGAGACACAGGATGGGGTTGCAACCAGTGCGGCCCTGACGGCGTTGGAGGCGGAAACCCAAACGCTCGCTGCAAGCGTTTTTGCATCCCGTGCTGCCCGGTCCTGACGTCCGCATGCGCCGAATGCCGCCAGCCTGAACTGGCAACCTCCGCAAGAGTTTGCCGTTCCTGCAGCGGTTGGGTTTAAACCGCGAGCTACCTGCCCATGTCTGTTTCACAACAGCCGCATCTGCGGCGATATGAAAGGCAGGCACCCGATGATCACAGTCGAATTCACCACGCCGATCTCCAATGCGAGACGCGGAGCATTTACCCGATCCGCAACGCGGTGGGATACATTGATCGAAACCGGGTTTGACCCCGTCACCCTGGACGGGCGACAATTGAACGGGCTGCTGATCGAAGCCTCGATCGAACCCATTGACGGTGCCAGCGGCGTTCTTGGTCAAGCCGGGCCGACCGTTTTGCGCCCGGATACAGAGTTGCCTGTCGCCGGGATCATGCAATTCGACACGGCGGATGTGGCGCGGTTGGAGGCCGAAGGCAGTTTCGAGGATGTGGTGCTGCATGAGATGGCCCATGTCCTGGGGTTTGGCACACTTTGGGCGCGGTCGGGTCTGGTGCAGGCCAGCGGCACCAATGATCCGCGCTTTATCGGTCCTGTGGCCACGCGGGAATATAGCGCGCTTGGCGGCACGGGCGAAACGGTCCCAATCGCCAACACCGGTGGCGCCGGCACCCGCGAAGGCCACTGGCGCGAGCTGATCTTTGGTGATGAGCTGCTGACCGGGTTCCTCTCCGGCGCGCAACGGCCGATCAGCCGCCTGTCCGTCGCATCGTTTCAGGATTTGGGATATGATGTGGACCTGAGCGTGGCGGATGATTTCACCCTGCCCTCCTTTCGCGATCTGGCCGAAATGGGCATCACCGAAGCCGTGCGGGTATGCGATCTGTGCCGCATGGGCCGACCTGAACCGGTTGTGCTGCAATAGCGGCGCGGGGCAGTAGCTCTTGTCGGCCCGGTGATGTGCGACTACGTGACAGGGCATGACTGACACATTGAATACGCTCGCCTGCTTGCTGACCATCGCATTCGGCCTGTTTGGGTTTCTGGCCCCCCGCTACACCGCGGCCACGCTGGATTTGGAGACCACCACATCGACCATGGGTCTCAGTGAGATGCGCGCTTCGGTGGGCGGGCTTTTTGTGATCTCCGGGTTTGCCGCGCTCTGGCTGGACAATCCCGTTGCTTATCTGATGATCGGTTTTGCCTTCACCGGTGCCGCCCTCGGGCGCGTGCTGTCGTTGATTTTTGACAAGCCGCCCGTGGTCAAAGTGCTGATCTTCGGCGGTATTGAGGCGGCGCTGGCCACAGCACTTTTCATCGCGAACCCACTCTGACGCGCTGTCATTTGCGAAAAACACTGCTGGAACGTGTTGAGCGTGACCATGTCGCACAATGCCTGGTCACATTAAGAAAGCTTCTTTAGATTATGATTTACAAAGCTATTTATCAGACCTGCCCACCAAAGACGTAAAACACACGCCCGCCGCTTCCCCCTTGAGATTTCCCCACCACTCGCTTATGTCAAAGAGGTCCTTTGGGACTATGGACATAAACGCGCTCGTAATAAGCGGATCGGACCCGGGGGCGGTACCCGGCGGCTCCACCAACATCCTTCATTTGGGGATCATGGGGCCGAAACAGGATCGACGAACGTCTAAAGGGGTTTGCTTTGTCTCGGCTGTCTGCCACCGTTATCGGCGAAACATGTACAATTGCAAATGACAATCGTGCTCCAGTAGCAATGGCCGCGTAAGCGACCTGAGATACTGAAACCTAACTCCTTGCGTTTAGCGACGTAAGGCGGGGTTCGCAGGCACCTGGCAACAGAAGCCTGCACTTTCCTCCCGCTGCCGGACTGTTCCCGTTAAGGTTTTCGCAAGAGCTTGAGTGATAGCTTTTGGCCTGTAAATGTCCCGGGGGACTGTTTTGACCAAAGCTGAAATCCTAAAACAGTGGTACAAGGAGGTCTGGGAGGATGGCAAACTGGATGTCATCGAAGACTATTTTGTTTCCGAACCCCATAATCAGTACATCGTCCCGAACTTCGGGATAGAACCCGCCGAAATCCGCGAGTGGGTGAGCGTGTTGCGCAGTTTCGTGACCGACATCAAGGTCACAATTGTACATAGCATCGAAGAGGGTGACTGGCTGAGCGCGATGCTCGAAATCCGCTGCCTGAATGCGCTTTCGGGACAGCCGGTCAAGGTCTATCAGCAGATCATGCTGCGGTTTGACGGGCCCCTGAAGGCGGAAAGCTATCCATCCTTCGACTTCATCCGCTTTTTCGAGCAGCTAGGTCAGCTGCCGGAAAACACCCATGCGCTGCTGCTTGGTGGCACCAAACTGGAATGACCCCTTTCTGTTATTGACGATCCGTTGGCTTCTGTGCCACCTCTGTGCACATGGGGAGTTCGCGATCGCCCCGTGAGGCTCAGGCCCAAGTATCGCATCCTGTTCGTCTGACAAAAGGATGCATTCATGGCTCAATTTGCCTCTATTTCTCCCGCTTCGCTCATGCGCCTGATCGGGACGCCAAACGCGCCCGAGATCATCGATGTCTGCCTGCAAGAGGACTTTGACAACGACCCCTATCTGATCCCCACGGCGCGCCGGTGTCCCCACATATCTATAGAAGACCGGGTGCCGGAACTGGCGGGCAAACGCGTCGTCGTTGTCTGTCAAAAGGGGCTCAAGCTCAGCCAGGGGGCCGCCGCGCTGCTCAGAGCCCATGGCATTGGCGCCGAAGTGCTCGAAGGGGGAAACATGGCCTGGCGCGCTGCCGATCTGCCCCGGGTGCCGGAGGCTGCGCTTCGCCGCACCGGGCCGCATACGCGTTGGGTCACCCGGCACCGCCCCAAGATTGACCGCATCGCCTGCCCCTGGTTGATCCGGCGATTTGTCGACCCTCACGCGCAGTTTCTGTTTGTGCCGCCTTCCGATGTCGCGGCTGTTGCGGAGAAATTCGATGCAACGGCTTTTGATATGCCCGACGCGCCCTGGACCCACGCAGGCCCGCTGTGCACATTCGATGCAATGGTCGAAGGCTTCGGCTTGCGCTCCCCGGCTTTGGATAAAATGGCGCGGGTCATTCGGGGCGCGGATACCAACAAGCACGCCTTGGCACCGGAATGCGCCGGATTGCTGGCGCTCTCTGTCGGCTTGTCGCGCGCCCATGCCGATGATCAGGCGCAACTGGACGCCGGAATGGTGATCTATGACGCGCTTTACCGCTGGGCCCGTGATGGTCAGAATGAAACGCACGATTGGCAGGAGGACGCGGCATGACGGCCCCCTCCTTGCAGGAATTAACGCGCGTTTTCGGACGCATTGGCCTCCTGTCCTTTGGCGGGCCTGCAGCGCAGATCGCGCTGATGCATCGCGAATTGGTGGAAACCCGCGCCTGGCTGAGCGAAGACGGCTTTTTGCGCGCCCTGTCGCTTTGCATGCTTCTGCCGGGCCCGGAGGCGATGCAACTGGCCACCTATGCCGGGTGGCGTCTGCGCGGCACCCTGGGTGGTCTGATCGCGGGGCTGCTTTTTGTCATTCCGGGCGCTCTTGTCATTCTGGCGCTGGCACTTGGCTACGCGCTCTATGGGCAGGTGCCGCTGGTGCAGGCTGCTTTTGAAGGGATCAAGGCGGCGGTCATCACCATCGTGCTCCAGGCCTTGATGAAGGTTTCAGGCAAAGCCCTGACAACCCGGTCGGCATGGGCACTGGCGGGAGCCGCCTTCGTGGCGCTGTTTGTTTTTGGTCTGCCGTTCCCGCTGATCATCGCCGCCGCAGCGCTCTACGGCGCAGTGACGCAAAACGCGGCCCCAACCGACACCGCGATACCGCCAAGCGCGCCGCCCCGCACCCTGGTGACCTGTTTGATCTGGGGCAGCCTCTGGGCCCTGCCCGTCCTGATCCTCTGGATCACCAAACAGACCTTCCTGACCCAGATCGCGCTTTTCTTTTCAAAGCTCGCCGTGGTGACATTTGGCGGTGCCTATGCGGTTCTGGCTTATATGACCCAGACGGTAGTGCAGGATTTTGGCTGGATCACCACGGCGCAGATGATCGACGCGCTGGGGCTGGCGGAGACCACACCCGGCCCCCTCATTCTGGTCACGGAGTTCGTGGCCTTGCTTGCCGGATTTGCCCAGGGCGGCATCGGCCTCGCCCTCGCGGCGGGGGCCATCGCGCTCTGGGTGACTTTCACGCCGTGTTTTTTGTGGATCTTTCTGGCGGGCCCCTATCTCGACAAGATATCTCAAAAGCCCCGTCTCTCTGCGGCCCTATCCGCCATCACGGCGGCGGTTGTCGGCGTCATTCTTAACCTTGCGATCTGGTTTGCGATCCATGTGCTTTTTGCCGATGTCGGCACCGCGGCCTGGGGAGCGATGCCGGTTCCTGAGTTTGCATCGATGAATTTCGCGGCACTTGGCCAGACCATTCTGGCCGCCGGTCTGCTGCTGGGGCTGAAACGCGGCATGGTCGAAACGCTGGCGTTTATGGCACTTACGGGTCTCGCGCTCAGCTTCCTCTGAGCCTGCGCCGATTTCCGCATGCAGCCTCTTTCCTCCACGCGGGAATCGGCTATGCTTCCCTTAATGGACCCCGGACAGCTCAGAGGATCACGATGAGCCGCAGCATTGATTATGGTAACCTGATGCATGAGGCCATGCGCGGCCTCATCAAGAAGGTGCTTGAGGATGTGTCGGCGAATGGTCTGCCCGGAGCGCACCACTTTTTCATCACCTTCGATACCAGCCACCCGGATGCCGAATTGGCCGATTGGCTGTCTGACAGATATCCCGGTGAAATGACCGTGGTGATGCAGCATTGGTATGACAATCTGGATGTGGGAGAAGACGGGTTTTCCGTTACCTTGAATTTCGGAGATGCCCCGGAACCGCTCTATATTCCCTATGACGCGATCAAGACCTTTGTCGATCCCTCCGTGGAGTTCGGTCTGAGGTTCGAGACACAGGAAGAGGAAGACGAAGCCGCGCCCGGCACGGAAGTATCGACCATCCCGACCGCGCCCGTCCCCGCGGTGAAGCCTCCCGCCAAACCGCCGGTGACGGTTGAGGAAACTGCCAAGGACCCAGCGAAGGACGCAGAGATCGTATCGCTGGACAGCTTCCGCAAATAACGATCAAGCGGTCAGGCCAGATCCGGACGACGCTGCTGATCTACTGTTTTTCCAGAAATGTGGATACCGTGCGCTGGATCGTGCCGTTGCGCACACTTTGGTACTCCAGTTGCAACCCGCCGTCGGCCAATGTTCTGTTGAACTGCTGGATTTCATAGCCGCCATCCTCGGCCACGAAGAGCGAATATACGCTCAGCGTATCACCGTCGATGCGGCTCCAAACGTAGGGCTCTCCCTTCATCGGGTCGAGCTGCACATCATGTCCAAAGACATTGCGCTTCATCGCCGAGGCGAACACATCACCGCGATCAGAGGGCACAAATTCGATGGAATAGGATTTTTCCTTGCTGGATCCGTCCGGTCGATAGGTGGTCGAGGTCCAGTTGACCTTGAAACCATCATCGGTTTCGAAAATCTGCACGCTCATATCGCGTTGCCGCTTGCTGCCATCGGCGGATTTTACGGCCGCTGACCCCTCGTAGCTGCCAACAAAGCGCGCAATGTCAGCCTGAGCCAGGGTCGCGCAGACCATAAGCCCCGCCGCCAGAACCATACGTGCCGCAAACCAACTGAGCATTCGATGGTCTGAAATCATTTCGGCGGTCCTTTTTGAGCGCGGGGGCGCAAATTTGCGGGTTGAGACGAGCTTCTTGCACCTATCAAGATAGCATCGCGGGGCGTCTATTCAACGGCGCATTGCGGCATGAGCGCTTTCATGTGCTTGAAAAAGCTCATGCCGCAACGCGTTTTGACCAAGAGCATGTTGCACCGCGCAGGCTGCAACGATACACCGCAGTTAGCTTCAGAATACGGATGATATCATGTCTCAGACCCGCACCGAAACCGATAGCTTTGGCCCGTTGGAAGTTCCTTCCGATAAATACTGGGGTGCTCAGACACAGCGGTCGATCATGAATTTCCCCATCGGGTGGGAGAAACAACCCGTCGCGGTGGTGCGCGCGCTTGGCGTGATCAAGCAGGCCTGCGCACAGGCCAATATCGAACTGGGCAAGCTCGACGCAGAGCGCGGCAACGCCATCGTTCAGGCTGCAGGCGAAGTGGTCGCGGGCAAGTTCGACGACAACTTCCCGTTGGTTGTCTGGCAGACGGGTTCGGGCACCCAGTCCAACATGAATGCCAATGAGGTGATCGCCAACCGCGCCATCGAGATCATGGGCGGCGAGATCGGCTCCAAGGACCCGGTGCACCCCAATGACCATTGCAACATGGGGCAATCCTCCAACGACACCTTCCCCACGGCGATGCATATCTCCACCGCAATGACCGCGCGGGACGTGCTGCTGCCGGGTCTGGAAAAGCTGCACGGCGCATTGCAGGCCAAGGTCGCGGAATTCGACGGCATCATCAAGATCGGGCGCACACATACCCAGGACGCGACACCGCTGACCCTCAGCCAGGAGTTTTCCGGCTATACCCATCAGGTCGCGATGGGCATCCAGCGGGTGAAGGACGCGTTGGGGCGTATTTACGAGCTGGCGCAGGGCGGCACCGCGGTGGGCACCGGGCTCAACACCACCAAGGGGTGGGACGTGACGGTGGCGGCCAATATGGCCGAGATCACCGGCCTGCCCTTTGTCACCGCGCCCAACAAGTTCGAAGCGCTGGCCGCGCATGACGCGATGGTCGAAATCTCTGGTGCGCTGAAGGTCGTGGCCGCTTCGCTTTTCAAGATCGCCAATGACATTCGCCTGCTGGGCTCCGGCCCCCGCTGCGGTCTGGGCGAGTTGGTGTTGCCGGAAAACGAGCCGGGGTCTTCCATCATGCCCGGCAAGGTCAACCCCACCCAATGCGAAGCGCTCACGCAGGTCTGCGCCCATGTTTTCGGCAATGACGCCGCCGTGGGATTTGCAGGCAGCCAGGGGCATTTCGAGCTGAACGTCTATAAACCCATGATGGCCTATAACGTGTTGCAAAGCATGCAGCTTCTGGGCGATGCCGCCTCGGCCTTCACCGACAATCTGGTGGTGGGGCTGAAGGCCGATGCGGACCGGATTGAACGGCTGATGCGCGAATCCCTGATGCTGGTCACGGCGCTTGCACCCGAGATCGGCTATGACAACGCGACCAAGGTTGCGAAGACCGCGCATAAAAACGGGACCACGCTGAAAGAAGAAGCCATCGCACTTGGGTTTGTCGATGCCGAAACCTTCGAACGTGTGGTGCGCCCGGAAAACATGATTGGCCCGAAATGAGCACGCCTGTGAACCTCAATAAGGTCCGCAAAGAGCGCAACCGCGCGTCTCGCAGGGCGCGCGCAGATGAGAACGCGGTGAATTTCGGCCAGACCAAGGCGCAAAAGGACCTGCTGAAGGCGAAGGCGGAGAAAATCGCCCGTAATCTGGATGCGCATAAGCGGGAGACATGAGCGGCCGCCCGGTGAAACACTCGGTGACCCTGAAAGGTCACCGGACGTCGATTTCACTTGAGGATGAATTCTGGCATGCGCTGCGCGCGCTCGCAGACCGAAAGGCGCTGCCAATCAATGTGTTGATTGCAGAAATAGATGTTGATCGCGGAAGCGCCATGGGTCTGGCCTCCGCGATCCGCGTGCATATTTTGCGCGATTTACAGCAGCGATTGGCAGAAGCTCAGATCGACGCCCGGTAGATCTTGTCGATATTACCGCCCAGTGCCGCACCGAATTCAGCATCGCTCATTTTCACGTTTAACCCTTCGGTGAGCGCCCGGCTGAAGCTTGCGATCATGTGCTTGTTGTCCGCCAGCTTGGCCGAGGCCACATCGGTCGAATAGCCGCCCGAAAGCGCCACCACACGCAACACGCGCGGATGTGCCGCCAAGCCATCGTAAAGCCCCGGCTGGTCCGGCAAGGTCAGCTTTAGCATCACATCAACACCGTCATCCAGTGTATTGAGATGTTTTGCAATTTCCGCCTCCAGCAGCGCTTCGGCCTCGGCCTTTGTCTCGGAATGGATGTTCACCTCCGGCTCCAGGATCGGCACAAGGTCTGCGGCAATCACCGTGCGGGCCACCTCAAACTGCTGTGCCACGATATCCGCGATGCCCTTGGCGTCCGCGTCATGAATGACCGAACGTTCCTTTGTCCCGAAAATGCCCTTGGATTTGGCAACCTTCAGGGTGTCCTCCAGCCCCGGCATCGGCTTGAGGATTTGCACCCCATCGGCCTGTTCCTCCAGACCCTTGTCAATTTTCAGGAAGGGCACGATGCCGCGGTCGCGCCACAGCAATTCAGCCACAGGTGTGTCGTTGATTGTGTCGTGCATGGTCCGTTCGAACAGGATTGCGCCGATCACCTTCTCGTTGGTGAAGTCATCCGCCAGAATGATCCGGGCGCGCATGTCATGCATGGCGCGGAACATTTCCTCGTCACCAGAGTAATCCGTTGGCTCAACGCCATAAAGGCCGAGCGCTTTGGGGGTTGAGCCGCCGGATTGGTCCAGGGCCGCAATAAACCCCGCCCCGGATTTCATTTGGTTTCGCATCGCGTTCTGGTCTGACATGATCGAATTTTCCTTCTGATTCCGCCCCTTGGCCATTCCTTAAAACAGAAGAACGGCAGATGGTACATGTTAGCGCCGGACAATGCGCAACCAGATGCCGTCGCGCGCCCGGACGGTCAGATGTGCAACCGGTATCGGCGGGGGGCGGTCCGTCAATTCGACCCGTAGATCGCGCAGAGTATAGGCCAACATCATGACCCCTTCGATCATCGCAAACCCGGCGCCCGGGCACACGCGCGGCCCTTCGCTGAAGGGCATATAGGCATCGCGGGCGCAATTTTTGCCATTCTCCGTCTCCCACCGCTCAGGCTGAAACGCATCCGGCGCGTCCCACAGGCGGTTCTGCCGGTGCAGATGCCATTGGCTCATCACCACCTGCGCACCCTTTTTCACGGGCCTGTTGCGGAAGGTTTCCGGGCCTTGCGTCTCGCGCACCATCATCGGCACCGGCGGATAAAGCCGCAGCGTTTCACGAAAGACGTCGCGGGTGATCTTCAGCTGCGACAGTTGCGAAAAATCGCTGAGGTCCGCCGCGCGCGCTTCTTCCGCCACCCGATCCTGCCACTCCGGGTAAAGCGCCAGCAGATAAAGCGCCCAGGCCAAGGCCGAGGCGCTGGTTTCATGCCCGGCAAGGAAGAAGATCGCCACCTGATCGACCATTTCATCAACATCGAAGGTCTCGCCGGTTTGCGGGTCGCGGGTTGTCATGATCTTGGTGGCGAGGTCGGGCGGTGCTGTGCCGGCATCAATCTCCGCCTGCCGGTCATCTGTGATGCGGTGGATCAGCGTCCGGATGCGCGCCGCACTTTGCCGGGTCACCTTTTTGTAACCGCGTGGCATCCAATCCGGCAGGGGCAGAAAAGCGGCAAGGTTAAGGATGGGCTGGCTGCGCTGGTAGGTGCGAAATGCCTCAAACACATCCCGCGCGATCTCAGTGTCTATCGGCATCGAAAACAGCGTTCGAAAAATCACGTCTGCGGCGGCGTGGCTGGTTTCAACCTCGATTTCGATCTCATCGCCCGTGTGGTCCGCAAATCGCGCGGCAGCAGCCTCAGCGGCGGCACAGATCGACGGGAATGTCTCCCGCAACCGCCCCCCCTCGAAGGCCGGATCGATTATGCGCCGCTGCCGTTGCCAGGTATCCCCATTGGTCAGGAAAACCGAATTGCCCAGCAGGGGCCGCAGCCCGGACCCGACCCGATCAGATTTCGGGAAATCCATCGGTCGGTCCTTGAGAAAGGTTTTGATCAGGTCGGGATCGTTGACCATATAGCTGCGGAAAAACGGCGTGCGAAACTCTGCCATCCACGCCCGATAAAGCCGCTCCGGCTGCGCCGACAGGATGTCATGGCGAAAGAGGCGCATGTACTGCCAGAGCGTGACGCGATCCACGCGGCTTGGGGGTTTGGGTGGCAGCGTCATGGGCCGACCGAGGTGAATTTGCTGACGGAGTCTTCGATCCGGGAGCGCGATGCGGGCCGGTTCGCATAGCGTTCGCGCAGGGTGATTGGACCACCCGTGATCTGGAAGTAGTCGTAATCCTTGGGCTGATCGAAAGCACAGAGATACTGGAAATGCAGGCGGAAAAAGCGCCATCTGAGCGCCCGCCACCGCGCGGGAGAGAGGCTTTGGGTAAAGGCTGCCGAAAACACCAGCGGCCAGCGTTTTTCCGATGTGGCCTGCCCGGACACGCTTACCGGATCGCAGAGCGCGAAAGAGCACCCGTCCCCAGGCGCCGAGACATCCACCCAGGTCAGCGCCTCTTGCTTAGACAGGAACCGCAGATCGCGCCGCAATTCATGCGCGTCGGGCAGGAAAGACACCATTGGCACCACCTGTCCCAGCGACAGAAAGGCAAGCTCTGGGCCATTGGGTGTATCACTTTGGGTGCGCAGCAAATCGGATAGCACGGTCACGGCGAGATGCGCACCGGAGGAGTGGCCGACGATAAGAACCTCGTCCACATCGCTCGCAAGGGCTTCTGAAATCCGGCCTTCGAAGCGGTTCAGACGGTTGGTCAATGCGCTGGGGTAGGCACCATGTTCAGATGCAGTGTGGGCGAAATCATGCATCAGGTAGTAGGCGAAAAACTTGCCGTCATGGGACCTGAATCCTCTGAGTAGAAAGGCCGCTGCCGCAAGCCCAAGAGCCAGTGAGAGGATAGATGCCAGAAATGGCGCCGCAACGCCCGATAGCGCCCAATGCATCACGGCGCTGACGCCCCAGAAAACCACACAGGCCGCTGCCAATTGTGCGATGAGCATCGCAACCGGATAGAGCGCCGCGATCACCGGCCCCTTGCGCAATCGCATCAGCCGCCAGAGGGCGCCAGTGGAAATGTAGATCCACGCCGTGCGGAGCATCGCCAGATAGGTCAGAACAATGGAATCGTGAAAGCTCTCCTGCACGAGGTCCGACCAGATCAGCACCTCAATCTCCGCCTGCACGGTCTGACCGTTGATGCCAGTTTGCACACGCCATCCGAAATCAGCGCCTTCAAGCGCGCCGAGCATTTCAAGATCATAGCCGGAAATAGCAGCCTGGGCGGCCCCTTCTTTGCGATAAAGCTCGCGGTACCGGCGCGGCGGGAAGGGGTCGTAGCCGGGGATATAGAAAACCTTGCGGCGTTTTACGCGTGCGTCAGACGTGCTGCCCATGACCAGACCTTATGCATCCCGGCAGCATCGCAGGGGTGACATACAGTCTAAGGGGATCAGCCCAGCAATGCCAAGGCCGGGAATTGTTCCAGCAGCCAATATGAGAAGGTGGTGAAGGCGCCGGTGACCATCGCCAGCCCTACGGCAATTAGCAAGGAGCCCATCACCCGCTCGATGGTTTTCATGTGACGCTTGAGCCGGTTCATGAGGCCCACGGCGCGGGTCATGAACATGGCGGCCAGCAGGAACGGGATGCCCAGGCCTGCAGCGTAGATGCCCAAGAGGAGCGTGCCCCGGCTGACCGAGGCCTCAGAGGCGGCCAGTGACAGGATCGCGCCCAGCTGCGGCCCGATGCAGGGTGTCCAGCCAAAAGCAAAGGCCAGACCAAGGATATAGGCGCCAAAGCTAGATCCGCCCTGATCACCCGCATCCAGGCGCGCTTCCTGATCCAGAAACGGAATGCGGAAGAGCCCCAGAAAATGCAGACCAAAGACAATGACCACAACACCGGACACCTGGGCAAAAAGCACCTGATTTTGCAGGAAAAACGCCCCGAATGCCGAGGCTGTGAAGCCGAGGATCAAAAACACCGTGCTGAGCCCGAGCACAAAGAACAGCGCCGATATCACCGCCCGCCGCCGGGCGACGGTCTCCCCCGACATTTCACCAATGGACACGCCGCTCATATAGGCCAGATAGGGCGGGACAATAGGCAGCACACAGGGGCTGAGAAAGCTGATGACACCGGCAAAGAGGGCCACAAGCATGGCAGGCAAAAGGCCTGCGTCGATGATCTCGATTCCAAACATGATCCACCCCTAACGGATAAGCCTTAACAGGTCACGCGCTCAGCAGTCACATCCTTGTGGACAGACTGAAACATCACGCTTATCTGAGGGTTATGGCCGATAGCAAATATGATCTCGATGCAACCGGGTTACTCTGCCCCCTGCCCGTGCTCAAGGCACGCAAACGCCTGCAGGCCCTGGCCATGGGGGAAGTGTTGACCATGCGCGCGGATGATCCTGCCGCTGTTGTCGATGTCCCGCATTTTTGCGCGGAGGCGGGCCATGCCTTGGTTTCCATGGAAAACGACGGCCCCGTGCAAATCTATGTGATCCGCAAATCCTGAAGATGTGAAAAAGGCGCGCCAATGTGGCGCGCCCTTTCGTTGTTGCGTGTCGGGCCGTTAGCCGCCGAGCGACCACCACCCCTTGCGCTTTGGCTTGGCGGGTGCTGCTTCTGCAACCGGCTCCGGTTCCTTGGCGACCGGGGCAGGTTCGGCCTCTACCGGCGCTTCCGGCGCGGGCGCTTCTTTTGCCTCCACCGCTTCGGCAACCGGCTCAGGCGTTTCAGCCGTGGGCTCTTCCACAACCTTTGGCTTTTTGGCGCGGCTGGCGCGCTTCCGCTTCGGTTTGGGTTCCGCCTCCGGTGCTTCGCCCGCATCTGGCGCAACAGCCTCTGCGGGGGCTTCACTCACTTGGGCGTCATCAGATGCAGCAGCCTCCGCCTCGGCCTTTGCTTTGGTTGTCCGGGACCGGGTCCGGGTGCGTTTGGGCTTTTCGGCCGGAGCGTCTGGGGCGGCTTCCGGCGCTGTTTCTGTCGGTTGATCCGCTGCCACGGAGGTATCCGCCCCGTTTTCTACCGGCTGAGGTGCATCGCCCTCCTGCGCAGGCTTGTCGGTGCCTTCTGCGGATTGGTTGTTTTCCGCAGCACCCGATTTGTTGCGGCTGCGACGCCGACGGCGCCGACGGCGCTTCGGCTTGCCCTCGCCGTCGCCCTCGTCGCCACCATGACGCGGCTGATCGGCGCCTTGTGGTGCCGGGGCCTCTTCGGCAAGGACTTCATCATCCTCGGTTGCGTCCACTTGATCCATGATTGATGTGTCGACAGACACGACAGGGGCTGCCGCGGCATGCACCACACGGGTTGCAGTCTTGAACTTTTCAAGGCTGAAATCGGGGCTGACCAGCACGGGATCTCCTTCGATCCGCACCGACAGCCCATAGCGCGCCTCGATCTGCGCGATATGTTCGCGCTTCTGGTTCATCAGGAAGTTGGCAATGCCCACGGGCGCCCGCACCAGCACCTCGCGCGACCGTTTGCGCGTGCCCTCTTCCTCAATCTGCCGCAAGATCGACAAGGCGAGATTGTCGTCCGACCGGATGAGACCGGTGCCGTGGCAAGCCTGACAGGGCTGCGTGGTGGCTTCGATCATGCCCGGACGCAGGCGCTGGCGCGACATTTCCATCAGACCAAAGCCGGAAATGCGGCCCACCTGAATGCGGGCGCGGTCGGTTTTCAGCTTTTCCTTCATGCGCTTTTCGACGGCGGCATTGTTCTTGCGCTCGTCCATGTCGATGAAATCGATGACGATCAGACCGGCAAGGTCGCGCAGACGCAGCTGGCGCGCCACCTCATCGGCGGCTTCTAGGTTGGTCTTGGTCGCGGTCTGCTCGATCGAGCCTTCCTTGGTCGCGCGGCCCGAGTTCACGTCGATGGCCACCAGCGCCTCGGTCACGCCGATCACGATGTAGCCGCCCGAGGGCAGCTGCACCGTGGGGTTGAACATACCCGCCAGATAGCTTTCCACCTGGTAGCGCGCAAAAAGCGGCAGCGTCTCGGCGTAGAGCTTCACGTTTTTCGCGTGAGACGGCATGATCATCTTCATGAAGTCCTTGGCGATGCGGTAGCCGCGCTCGCCCTCGACAAACACCTCGTCGATCTCGCGGTTGTAAAGATCGCGGATCGAGCGTTTGATCAGGTCGCCCTCTTCATAGATTTTCGCGGGTGCTATGGATTTCAGCGTCAGCTCGCGGATCTGCTCCCAGAGCCGCTGCAGATATTCATAGTCACGCTTGATCTCCGCCTTGGTGCGTTTTGCCCCGGCGGTGCGCACAATCAGCCCGGCGCCTTCCGGCACCTCGATCTCATTGGCGATTTCCTTGAGCTTCTTGCGGTCGGCGGCATTGGTGATCTTGCGGGAAATCCCGCCCCCACGTGCCGTGTTCGGCATCAACACGCAATAACGTCCGGCAAGGCTGAGGTAGGTGGTCAGCGCCGCCCCCTTATTGCCACGCTCTTCCTTGACGACCTGCACCAGCAGGATCTGGCGGACCTTGATGACTTCCTGGATTTTATACCGCCGCGGGCGCGGTTTGCGGGCGGGGCGGATGTCTTCCTGATCATCGTCATCTGCCACGGATTCGATGGTATCATCCTTGGCCGAGGCATCTGCCTTGCGCGGAGGGGTTTCGTCGTCCCCATCATCGTCGGAGTCGTCTTCTGCTTCGGTAGCCGCTGACCCAGAATCGTCACTGGCCCCCTCCTCGGCTGCTGTCTCTGCCGCCGCATCGGGAGCATCAGATGCATCGGTGTCGGGCTCATCAATGGGTTCTTCGACCGGCGTTTCCGCCACCCGCTCCATCGGCGAGGAGCCTTCCTCGTCGTCCAGATCGATGGTCTGCATCCCGTCGATCTGATCGGTATCGACCTCTTTCGACGCGGTTGCATCTTCGCTGGCCGCTTCCACCGCCTTGGCCTTGGACCGGCTACGGCTGCGTGAGCGGCGCTTGGGCTTTTCGTCTTCGTCTTCCTTGGCCTTTTGCGCTTCGGCATAGGCGCGTTCTTCTTCCATCAGCGCCTGACGGTCTGCGACCGGGATCTGATAGTAGTCGGGATGGATTTCCGAAAACGCGAGGAACCCATGGCGATTGCCGCCATAATCTACGAAGGCCGCCTGCAGCGACGGCTCGACCCGGGTTACTTTTGCGAGATAGATGTTGCCAGCAAGCTGGCGTTTGTTTTCAGATTCAAAGTCGAACTCCTCGACCTTGTTTCCGTCCACCACCACGACGCGGGTTTCCTCCGCGTGGGTGGCATCGATAAGCATTTTCTTAGCCATATTTCCAAATTGCACAGCCGCAGTCGCCCCGACCCCGGAGGATCAGAGAGATGCGGGATATGTCTTGTCAGGGCGATTTGAGACGCACGGCGCACCCGGCCTGATGGGGCCATGGTGGTTCTGCTCATTGCATCGGCGCGCGTCATCGCGTTTCTTCTCCGACACGGGCGCGCGGTTCGCGGCCTCGTATCCATTATATACTGTGTGTCTCAGGCTCGGAGCCTTGGATCACATCAGCGGTTCGTTGGCCGTTTCCGGCCCAATCGGTCTGCTTTGGTGATGTGATACGTCCCACACCGCGCCCAAGGCAGCGAAACTCATAAGGAGGGGTGCGTCAGCCTGTGACGCGTCTCCACACTCCTAAATAAGGCCAGCACGCGCCAAAACACAATGGGGAATGTGAAAATAGGGCCGCAAAACGACCCTACCCTCAAGATTTTACGCGATTTTTCGTTAAGAGCTCGGAATCTGGCCGGACTCAGAGATAGTCCGAGCGTTGCAAGCCGTATTTCGCCATTTTCTCGTTTAACGTGCGTCGCGGCAGGCAGAGTTCATCCATCACGGAGGCAATGGAACCGCGATGGCGGCGCATGGTGTTATCGATCAGCATGCGCTCAAAGGCTTCCACATATTCTTTCAAGGGCTTGCCCTCGGTGGTCATCACCGGCTGCATGTCTTCATGGTCGTTCATCAGCAGCGAAGCAATGGTGCCCGAGCCACGGCGCGACTGGAGCACCGCCCGTTCCGCCACATTGATCAACTGGCGCACGTTGCCCGGCCATGGAGCCTGCAAGAGCTGCGCTGCCTCCTGTGCAGAAACCTGCGGCGCGTCGCACCCATATTCGTCAGAGAATTGCTCGCTCAACCGGGTGAAGAGCGTCAGGATATCCTCCCCACGTTGCCGCAGCGGTGGCACGGTGATGCGCAGCGCGGCCAGACGGTAGAAAAGATCCGCGCGCAGGGCATCCTCAGAGGTGCGGCCCGCTTCTTGCAAGTTGGAAATGGCCACGATCCGGGTTTCGGCCGGGGCCCCCTGCTCGTTGATCACACTCAGCAAACGGGCCTGCAGGGTCTCTGTCAGCGCCTCAATGTCTTCGAGCACCAGCGTGCCCCCGCGCGCCTCTTCGATCGCGGGCAATTGGGCGTCTTCGGGCTGCATCGGGCCAAAGAGCCGCTTGCTCAGCGCCTCCTCTTCATAGGCGCCGCAGCTCACCAGCACGAATTTCTTGCCCGCCCGGGACCCCACCGCATGTAGCGCATGCGCCACCAGCGTCTTGCCGGTGCCGGTCTCGCCATCAATCAGCACATGGCCGTCGGCCTGCCCCAGGTCGAGAATATCCTCGCGCAGACGCTCCATGACCGGGCTCTGACCAATCAGCTTTTTCATCAGCTGGCCGCCATCGGAGAGTTCGCGGCGCAGCGCGCGGTTGTCCATCACCAGGCGCCGCGCGCCGGTGGCTTTCTTGGCCAATTCGTTCATCCGGTCGGGGTTGAACGGCTTTTCCAGGAAATCAAACGCGCCCACGCGCATCGCCTCAACCGCCATCGGCACATCGCCGTGACCGGTGATCATAATGACGGGCAGTGCTGAGTCATTGCCCATCAGCTTCTTGAGAAACTGCATGCCATCCATGCCGGGCATCTTGATGTCGGAAATGACGATGCCGGGATAGTCAGGCCCCAGAACCTTGAGCGCATCCTCGGCGCTGCCAAAGGTTTCAGTGTCATATCCGGACAGGGCCAGCCATTGGCTGATCGATTGCCGCATATCCTGTTCATCATCTACGATTGCGATTTTCATTGCTTGGGTCATGGCTTACTCCGCCGCTTGAGTACTCTGGTCGCTGTCCATTATGGGCAGCTGCATTTCAAAAACTGCGCCACCCGCCTGTCCGTTCCGTGCGGTGAGCCGTCCTCCTAGGTCGTTAACGATACCAGAAGAGATCGCAAGACCCAGCCCGACGCCGTCTCCGGGCTGTTTTGTCGTGTAAAATGGCTCGAACAATTGATCGAGATCTTCGATGCCAGGGCCATTGTCGCGCACCGTCAGGGTCGCCGTCTCCCCTGCAGATAACATAATATCCACCTTGGGGTTCCGTTCTGATTTGGTAGCATCAAGGGCGTTGCGCAAGAGGTTTACCATAACCTGCTCGATCCGCAGCCGGTCCCCCATGACCTGAACCGGGTTATCGGGCACAATCCGGCTGATCTGCACATGCCGCTGACGCAACTGCGGCTCCATCATGGACAGGGCCGAAGCCAGCGCATCGCCCATATCTACAGGGGAAAACGCCTCCTGCCCCTTGCGGGCGTAGGATTTCAGCTGGCGGGTAATGCCGCCCATGCGTTCGATCAGATCATCGATGCGCCCAAAGGAGGACAACGCCTCTTCCTGCCGGTTGCGGCGCAGCAAAAGCCGCGCACCGGCGAGGTAGGTTTTCATCGCCGCCAGCGGCTGGTTCAGCTCGTGAGAGACAGCGGCAGACATCTCGCCCAAAGCCGCCAGCTTGCTGGATTGCTCAAGTGTTTGCTCGGCGACAGCGAGCGTTTCCTGCACCCGTTTGCGCTCAGCGATTTCCCGCTGCAGCGCAACATTCAACGCACGCAGCTCGGCGGATTCCCGCTGAAACAACGCCATGCGCAGGGCATTGCGACGGCTCAATGCATAAAAACTGAGCGCCAGCAGAATTGCGAAACCCATGATTTCCAGTGCCAAAACCGCGTTCACGCGTTCGCGCACCGAGGCATAGGTGGTGAAAGAAGCCATGCGCCAGCCGCGGAAGGGAATGCGCGTTTCCAGCCGCATCACCGCCTCACCCTGCAAATAGGCGTCGGGTGGCAGGGCTGTCCAATCTGCCGTCGCCTGAATGGCGCGTTGGATGGCGTTTTCGGGTGTATGTCGCACCAGTGCCTCTTCTTCGGTCCGCCCGCGCCAACGTGGCTCGGTTGTCAGAATGATGTTGCCGGTGCTGTCGGTCACGATCACCGCATCCGAAATCCCCGCCCAGGCGCGTCCGAATTTCTGCAGATCAACCTCGACGGCGATCACGCCCAGCACATCCGAGCCGGATTGCACCCGGCGGGTATAGACAAAGCGGTATCCACCGGCTTCGGTTTCGGCGACCGTGAAGATCGTTGCGTTGGACCGGATGGCATCAACGAAATAGGATTCCGCCCGATGCGAGGCGCCCAGACGGTTGCGATCAGTGGCTGCAACGGTGCGCCCGTCGATATCGAACAGCATCAGCGAGGCGGCCCCGATCTCCTCCACGAAGGAAATCAACCGCCGGGTCGAGGCGGTGTAATCGGCAGAATTCAGCGCGCCGATCAGTTCCGCATCCCGGGCCAGAAGCTGCGGCACAATTGCGTTCTGGCGCAGTTCCGACAGCAGGTTCCCGCTATAGAGCGCCAACCGCAATTCCGCACGGTTGCGCGTGCTTTCGGTGAACCGGTCTGTCAGCATCTTGTTGGTGACGGAAACAACCACAATCGCCAAGGCCAGCAGCAACCCGAGCGCCAAACGGACGCGCCAGTTGATCGGCGGTGTCTGGCTGTTGGGATCGGCAGAAGTTTCCATGGACGGAGACTACGCGAAAGCGCAAGCCCTGCTCAAGTCACGCTGTCACGAGCGCGTTTGCCAATGCGCGGAAGAGCGCCTGCCCGTCCGTGCCGCCATGGCCGACATCCGCGGCCCGTTCCGGGTGCGGCATCATGCCAAGCACGCGCCGGTTTTCCGACAGAATGCCCGCGATATTTGCCCGCGCGCCGTTCGGGTTTTGAGTGTAGGTGAAGGCAATCCGATCTTCGCCCTGCAAGCGCGCAATCGTCGCGTCATCCGCATAGTAGTTGCCGTCGTGGTGGGCGATTGGAATGTCAATCACATCGCCCGCATTATACCCTTGCGTATAGACTGAATCGGAGGTTTCCGTTTTCAATCCAACGGTTTGGCAGATGTACTTCAAGCCCGCGTTGCGCAGCAGTGCGCCGGGCAACAGACCGGTTTCCGTCAACACCTGAAACCCGTTGCAAATGCCCAGAGCATAGCCGCCGCGCGTTGCGTGATCCGCCACCGACCGGCAGATCGGCGAGTTGGCCGCAATCGCGCCACAGCGCAGATAGTCGCCAAAGGAAAACCCGCCCGGAATGCCGACAATATCGACGCCAGAGGGCAGCGCGCTGTCCTTGTGCCAGACCATACTGACCTTCGCGCCGGCTGCCTCAAATGCAACAGCCAAGTCCCGATCGCAGTTCGATCCCGGAAAAACGACAACCGCTGCGTGCATCAGATCAGCTCCACCGAATAGGATTCGATCACCGTATTGGCCAATAGTTTCTCGCACATCGCGGTCACATCGGCCTCTGTCGCGTCTTCGGCCAGGTCCAGTTCGATCACCTTGCCCTGCCGGACACCGTTGACCCCGTCAAACCCCAGCGCGCCCAAAGCGTGGCGCACGGCCTCGCCCTGCGGATCCAATACGCCGTTTTTCAGCATCACATGCACCCGTGCTTTCATGCTGTTTCCCTCACCCCTTCGAAAGCGGCTTGCGCCTCAGTTGATCAATGTCGGTTTCGTCATCGGCTGCGCGTTCTTGGGCATCACCCCCAGACGGCGCGCAACTTCGGTATAGGCGTCCTTGAGATCGCCGAGATCGCGGCGAAAGACATCCTTGTCCAGTTTCTGCCCGGTTTCGATGTCCCAAAGCCGGCAACTGTCCGGGCTGATCTCATCCGCGATGATCAGACGCTGGAAATCACCGTCGAAAATCCGCCCGACCTCGATTTTGAAATCGACCAGACGAATGCCCACGGCCATCATCACACCGGACAGAAAATCATTCACCCGCAGCGCCAGGCTCAGAATGTCATCCATATCTTGCTGGCTGGCCCAGCCAAAGGCCGCGATATGCTCTTCGGTCACCAGCGGATCGCCCAGGGCGTCATCCTTGTAGCAATATTCGACAATCGGGCGCGGCAGCTGCGTGCCTTCCTCGATGCCGAGCCGTTTGGACATGGTGCCCGCCGCGTAGTTGCGCACGATGATTTCAAGCGGCACGATTTCCACCTGGCGCACCAGTTGCTCACGCATGTTGAGCCGCTTGATGAAATGGTTGGGCACGCCGATCTGTCCCAGACCGGTCATGAAAAACTCCGACAGGCGGTTGTTCAGCACACCCTTGCCCTCGATCACGGCTTTTTTCTCGGCGTTGAAGGCCGTTGCGTCGTCTTTGAAATATTGAACGATGGTGCCGGGCTCAGGGCCTTCGTACAGGATTTTCGCTTTGCCTTCGTAGATTTTCTTGCGCCGGGCCATTGGCATCCTTTCGCAGTCGTGCCGCAGCATTTGCGACCTATGATGCGCCCCTCTTAGTGCAAGGCCCCTGCCGCTGCAAGCCAACGGCCCTTGCGCAAAGCGATCCGAACCCGCATATCAAAAGTCAGCCCCTTACGTTCAACAGGAGACCCGCCCATGACAACTTTCGACGATCGCGAAAATGCCTTTGAAAACAAATACGCGCATGATGCAGAGATGCAATTCAAGGCCGAAGCGCGGCGCAACAAACTTCTTGGCCTCTGGGCTGCGGATTTGTTGGGTAAATCAGGGGATGATGCAACAGAATATGCCAAAGAGGTCGTGAAATCCGATTTTGAAGAGGCTGGCGACGAAGATGTTTACCGCAAAGTCTCCGGGGACCTCGGCAGCAGGGCGGATGAGGCCACCATCCGCGCGAAAATGCGTGAACTGATGGCCGAAGCCAAATCCCAGATCATGCAGGAAGTCTGAGCCTTCCGACCACGCATTTCCCGGGTCTGCGATGTTTTCGCCCCGGGACCTGCGACCAAACCTCTAGCAAACTCATAACCAAGATGAATTTTATGAGTTTGCTTTGAAGATGCCTTCGTGACACAGCATGCACTGTTGTACCCAGTGAGGCCTCCATGACAAATCCCATGATCGAATTGCTCAACGCCAAGGGCACCCTGCTTGCCGATGGGGCGACGGGCACGAACCTGTTCAATATGGGGCTGATGTCCGGCGATGCGCCGGAATTGTGGAACACGGATGAGCCGCAGAAGATCAAGGCGCTTTATGCGGGCGCTGTGGAGGCGGGCAGCGATCTGTTCCTGACCAATTCCTTTGGCGCCAATGCCTCGCGTCTGAAACTGCACAACGCGGAAAAGCGCACCCATGAGCTGGCGCGCGTCTCGGCCGAAATCGCCCGTGATGTTGCGGATACTGCGGGCCGCGCGGTGATCGTCGCGGGCTCCGTCGGTCCCACTGGCGAGATCATGGAACCGGTTGGCACGCTGAGCCACGCGCTCGCCGTGGAAATGTTTCATGAGGCCGCTGACGGGCTGAAATCAGGCGGGGCCGACATCGGCTGGTTGGAAACGATCAGCGCGCCCGAGGAATACCGCGCCGCGGCTGAGGGCTTTTCCCTGGCCGGGCTGGACTGGGCAGGCACCATGAGCTTTGACACCGCCGGACGCACGATGATGGGTCTGACCAGCGCCGATATGGTCAAGCTGGTGGACGATCTGGGGGATCACGCACCGCTGGCCTTTGGCGCCAATTGCGGCACCGGCGCGTCCGATTTGCTGCGCACCATTCTGGGGTTTGCCGCCCAGGGGCCAGAACGCCCGGTGATTGCCAAAGGCAATGCGGGCATTCCGAAATACGTGGACGGTCACATTCACTATGATGGCACGCCGGAATTGATGGCGGATTATGCGGTGATGGCGCGGGCCTGTGGCGCAAAGATCATTGGCGGGTGCTGCGGCACGATGCCGGAACACCTGCGCCACATGCGCGAGGCGCTGGATACCCGCACGCTGGATCACCCGCCGTCACTGGAAGAAATCGTGGATCGTCTGGGTGGGTTTTCCTCGCAAAGCGATGGCACCGGCGAGGATGCCGCCCCGGCACGCCGAACCTCCCGTCGGCGGCGCGCCGCAGCGAGCTGACCGGATCAGCGTCGCAGCGAGGCCTCAAGAATGCCCCGCGTGACGGTCATCAGAAAATCCCAATCGTCCAGTTCCTGCGCTTCGGCCTTGTTCTTGTTGTCGATGCTCAGAAACGCGTGGCCGTGCACGCTGGTCCATAGAATATAGGCCGCAAGGGTCACAGCTTGGGTCGAGGCGTCCTTGCCCAGACAATCCGCGCAGGCTTTCTCGACGATTTCCCGGCAAATCATCCCTTTCTTTTGCAAACAATCGTCGTCTTCCTGACCTTCGGTCAGCCCGAACATCAGCCGGAAAATGCCCGGTTCGGTCTTGGCAAAGGTGATGTATGCTCTGCCGATTCCCGCGATGGCCTCATATGATCCGACCGGAAACAGGTCGCGTTCGCGTGCCATATGCATTGCCAGACGGTCCATCGCATCCGAGACCAGCGCATTCAACAAATCCGTCCGATCCTTGAAATGCTTGTAGGGGGCTGCGGTGCTGACCCCTGCCCGGCGCGCCGCTTCGGCAACGGAAAACCCTTCAGGACCATGGAGTTCCACGAGTTCGCGCACAACCGACAGCAGCTGCCCACGCAGGTCGCCGTGGTGATATGTCGTGCGCCGGTCCTGCACCTCTGGGGAAGAATCTGACAAAAAACGCTCCTTTGCGCTTGATTAAGTTAGAGCCTATAACATATGTAAGCGATACTTACTTCGCAAGTGAGGCTTTGCACGATGGCGACCACAGTTCCGCAAATACCCCTTTGGCGTCGCATGATACGACAAGGGATCACGCTCGTCTTCACCCTTTTGATGATCGGCCTTGCGATCGGCCTGATGATCCTGGGCCAAAACGTGCTCGCAGGGCGCGCCGCCGAGGTAACAGCCCCCGAAGCCACCGCGCCCATGCCGGTTTCCACAGCGCTGCTGACCCTGGAAAACGGGTATACGGTTGCGCGGCGGTTCCCGGGCCAGATCCAGGCGGCGCAGCGCACCACGATGGCCTTTGAGCAAGGCGGGACGGTTGCCCATCTGGCGCTGGACGAGGGTGATACCGTCACCCCCGGCACGTTGGTCGCGCGGTTGGACACGCGCCTCATTGAGGCCGAAAAAGCGCGGCTGCAGGCCTCCCGGCGCGCGCTCGAAGCACAGGCGGAACTGGCCCGCCGCACCACCGATCGTCAGACGGAACTGCGCGAGCGCGGGTTTGCCTCCTCTCAGGCCGTCGACAATGTGGCGCTGCTGCTGGCAGAGCTGGAGGCGCGGATCGCGGAGATCGACGCCAGCCTGGTTTCCGTGGCATTGCAGCTTGAAAAATCAGAGCTTCGAGCCCCTTTTGCCGCGACGATATCCTCGCGCCTGGTCGACACCGGCGGCACGGTGGGCGCCGGTGAGCCGATCTTTTCCCTGGTGGAGAGCGGCGGGCAGCAGTTTCGGGTAGGCTTGACGCCCGACATGGTCGATGCGCTGTCGCAAGGCACGGAGCTCTACGCGCTCTTTGACGGGCGACGCTACCCGCTGACACTCGCCTCCGTGCTGCCCGAGCTGGACAGCGCCACACGCACACGCACCGTTTTGTTGAATTTCGCTGGAAGCGATTTGCCCCCCTTGCGGGATACGGGCACGCTGGTGCTGGAACAGAAGGTCCTGGAAACAGGAGCTTGGGTGCCGCTGGCAGCGCTTCAGGATGCACCGCGCGGGCTTTGGCGCCTGATGACCGTGCCTGAGATCGACACCCCAATGGTCGAGAGCGAAGCCGTCGAAGTGCTCTTCTCGGATGCACAGCGCGCTTATGTGCGCGGCACCTTCCCCGAGGGTACCCGATACATCACCGACGGCCCCCACCGCGTAGTCACCGGCCAGAGGGTGCAACTCGCCGGTGAGGCAGGCTGATGGAAACGCTCACGTTTCGCGAACCACGCGTTGTCGCCCTTGCCCTGTTGGTGATCATCGCGGCGGGCCTGTCGTCCCTGTTGGCCATCGGGCGGCAGGAAGACCCCACGATCACCAATCTTTTTGCCACCATTACCACGCCCTACCCCGGCGCCGACCCGGCGCGCGTTGAAACCCTCGTCACCGCCGAGATCGAAGAGGTCCTGCGGGAGATCCCGGAAGTCGATGAGATCAATTCAACCTCCGCCACCGGCATTTCCATCGTGCAGGTGGATTTGTTGGACACCCTGGGCGATGAACGCATCGAGCAGGTCTGGTCCGAAATCCGCGATGCTCTGGGCGATGCGGAGGCCGAGTTTCCCGCGGGTGTCCCGACGCCTGAGTTTTCGTCCGATGGGGCGGGTACCTTCGGCGCGATCATGGCGCTCTCGGCCGATCACGCCGAGGTGCCGCTGACCATCATGGGGCGCTATGCGGAAAGCCTTGCAGATGACTTGCGCTCGCTGTCCGGGACCAAGCAGGTCGAAACCTTTGGCAGCCCGGAAGAAGAGGTGCTGGTCACCCTCAATCCCATAAAATCCGCAGCACTTGGCCTGACGGCAGATGATGTCTCCGCCGCCATCGCGCGCGCCGACAGCAAGGGCCAGGCCGGGCGCGTGCGCAGCCTCGACAATGAGCTGATCATCGACATCGCGGGCGACATCACGGCGCTTGAACGGGTGCGCGAGATGATCGTGCGCGAAGGCGCGGATGGTCAGGTCACCCGCATCGCGGACATCGCCCGGATCAGCCGCGGGCCCCGCCTGCCCCTTGCCGAAGAAGCCATACACAATGGCGCGCCTGCCGTGTTGGTCGCTGCCAAGCTGGAAGACGGTTTGCAGGTCGATGTCTGGATGGAGCGCGTGACCGGCGCCTTGGCTAGATTTCAGACGGATGTACCCGCCAGCATCACCGCCGAGCTGATCTTTGATCAAAGCCGCTACACCGCGGAGCGTCTGGCCGAAGTCGGCGGTAATATGGCCATCGGCGTGGCGCTGGTGGTGGGCGTGTTGTTGATCACCATGGGTGCGCGCGCCGCTATGATCGTGGCCCTGATCCTGCCGCTGGTGTCGCTGGCGACGCTGGCCACGATGAATGTGATCGGACTGGCCATCCACCAGATGTCCGTGACCGGACTGATCGTGGCGCTAGGTCTGCTGGTCGACGCCGGGATCGTCATGACCGATGAGGTGGGACAGCGCGTGGCCCGGGGGCAGACGCGGACCGCGGCGGTCCGAGGGGCCGTGCGCCGGCTCTTCGCCCCGCTTTTTGCCTCCACGGTCACAACCGCATTGTCCTTTACGCCGATGATCCTGCTGCCCGGACCGGCGGGCGATTTCGTCGGTTCCATCGCCATCGCGGTGGTGACCATGTTGATGTGGTCCTTCGTGATCGCCGTGACCCTGACCCCCGCCATTGCCGGATGGGCGATGCCAGCGGCAGGTAACACCGGCCTCCTTGCCAGCGGTTTGAAAATCCGCAGCCTGTCACGCGCCTTTGCCGGAACGCTCCGCTGGGCTGTCGGCAATCCGGTGAAGTCGGTCGCCTTTTCGCTGGTGCTGCCGGTGCTGGGGTTCATGTCGATGCCGCTGCTGACCGCACAGTTCTTTCCCGGTGTCGACCGTGACCAGTTCCACATCGAAGTGGACTTGCGACCCGGCGCCGCCATCGGGCAAACCGCCACGGTGGTCGACAGGCTGGATGCCCTGCTGCGGGACGCGCCGGAGACGAAACAGGTCTCCTGGGTCATCGGTAAATCCGCACCGGCGTTCTATTACAACATGGCCGGTGGGCGCGATAATGCTTCGCGGTTTGCCGAAGCACTGGTCACAACCACTTCCCCCGAAGCCACCGAAACCCTGATCGCGCGGCTTGAACGCGACATTGGTGCAGCAGCGCCCGAGGCACAGGTCCTGGTGCGCGGGCTGGTGCAGGGCCCGCCCGTGGATGCCCCGGTTGAACTGCGGCTTGTGGGGCCGGACCTTGCGACCCTGCGCGAAACCGGTGCCGAGATGCGCCGCGTCATCGCGAATGTCGATGCGGTTACGCTGACGCGGGGCACCGTAACCACGGGCGCGCCAGAGGTCAGCATCGATGTGGATGAGGCCAAGGCGCGCCAGCTGGGGTTTGAGCTTTCCAGCATCGCGCGGCAACTCGAAGCCGGGCTCGAAGGGGTCGCCGGTGGATCGCTGCTCGAAGGTCCCGAAGAATTGCCGGTGCGGGTGCGTTTTGGCGATGCGACGCGCGGCGATCTGACGGCGATTGCCGACATGACGATTCTGCCCCCTGATGCCGCCGCACAATCCCGCGACGGCACCTTCCCCGGCGTGCCCCTCTCCGCCATCGCCGATATGTCTCTGACCCCCAGCGAGCCCATCATCACCCGGCGCAACGCCGAGCGGGTGAACACCATCCAGGCCTTTATCCTGCGCGATGTCCTGCCCGAAGAGGCCCTGGTTCAAGTACAGCAGGCGCTTGATGCCGAAGGGTTCACATTGCCTGCCGGGTACCGTCTGGAGATTGGCGGCGACAGCGATGCGCGGTCGGAAACCCTGGGCAACCTGCTGGCGTCTCTCGGCCTGATCGTGACGCTGTCCATCGCGGCCATTGTCATGACGTTCAACTCCTTCCGCCTCTCCGCCATCGCACTGGTGGTCAGCGTGCTCTCTGCGGGCCTGAGCATCCTGGCACTTGCGATCTTCCAATATCCCTTTGGCATCAACGCGATCATCGGCGTGATCGGCTCCATCGGCGTGTCGATCAACGCGGCCATCATCATCATGACCGGCCTGCGCGATGATCCCGGCGCGCGGTCGGGGGACGCGGATGCGATGGTCGATGTTCTGATGGGGTCGAGCCGTCACATCGTCAGCACCACGATCACGACTTTTGGGGGCTTCCTACCCCTGATCCTCGCCGGGGGCGGGTTCTGGCCGCCTTTCGCAATGTCTGTGGCGGGGGGTGTCCTGCTCTCCACAGTAGTGTCGTTCTACTTCACACCGCCCATGTTTGCGCTGCTCTATGCGCGAAAATGGCGCCGCAAAGAGCCGAAAACCAAAGAGCAAAGTCCGCTCATCCTGGTGCAGGCCGCCGAATAACTGCGGATAAAACTGTATATCATTATGAAAAGGTTTCGCCTCCAGAGGCGCTCCAAAAGCTTGTGCAGTCACCTGTATTTGCGGTAAAAATAGCGTCACAGCGTCGCACATTGTTTCCTTCGTGTCGCAATTTGAAAAGTCCGGTGCGGACGTTCTGTCAAAAGGGATCAGAGACCACGCCCCGCTTTCTGGTGCGGCAATAAAGGAAAGCCAATGTCGGACGAAGACGATATCATCCTGTCAGAACTGGACGACGAAGAACTTGTTCAGCAGATGTTTGACGACCTCTACGATGGCCTCAAAGAGGAAATCATTGAAGGTGTGGAAATCCTGCTGGAACGCGGATGGGCCCCCTATGACATCCTGACCAAGGCGCTCGTTGGCGGCATGACCATCGTCGGCGCGGATTTCCGCGACGGCATCCTGTTTGTGCCTGAAGTTTTACTCGCCGCCAATGCGATGAAGGGCGGCATGGGCATTCTGAAGCCGCTGCTGGCGGAAACCGGTGCGCCCCGCGTGGGCAAAATGGTCATCGGCACCGTCAAAGGCGACATCCATGACATCGGCAAGAACCTCGTGGGCATGATGATGGAAGGTGCCGGCTTCGAAGTGGTCGATCTGGGGATCAACAACGCCGTTGAGGCCTATCTCGAAGCGATGGAAAAGGAAGGCCCTGACATTCTGGGCATGTCCGCCCTGCTGACCACCACCATGCCTTACATGAAGGTCGTGATCGACACGATGGTGGAACAGGGCATCCGCGATGATTATATCGTACTTGTCGGCGGCGCACCGTTGAATGAGGAATTCGGTCGGGCCATCGGCGCGGACGCTTATTGCCGGGATGCCGCCGTGGCGGTGGAGACGGCCAAGGAATGGGTCGGCCGCAAGCACAATCAGAAATCCGCCTGACACCCGCACAACCGGATTGAGCGGTCTCTTGTCGGGAAACCGGCGCAGGCCGTTTTTGTGAAGGGTGAGCATGCCAGAGCTGAATGACACCAAGCTGACGGAACGCGGCCTGCCGCTCGCGCAGCGGTCCGGCAAGGTGCTTTTGATTGCCTGCGGCGCCTTGGCGCGCGAAATTCTCGACCTGAAAGCGGCAAACGGCTGGTCCCACCTGGATCTGACTTGCCTGCCCGCCAAATACCACCTCTATCCCGATAAAATCACCCAAGCTGTGCGCGACGCCGTTGCCAAGCACCGCGGGGCCTACGATCAGATTTTCATCGTTTACGCCGATTGCGGCACAGGCGGGCTCTTGCAGGCCGCCTGCGATGAACTGGGCGTGGAAATGATCGCCGGGCCGCATTGCTATTCGTTCTTCGAGGGCAATGACCGCTTTGCCGCACAGAGTGAAACGGAATTCACCACGTTCTATCTCACCGACTTTCTGGTGCGCCAATTCGATGCCTTTGTGGTCAAGCCGATGGGGCTTGATCGCCACCCCGAGTTGCGCGACATGTATTTTGGCAACTACGAAAAACTTGTCTATCAGGCCCAGACCGATGACCCGGCGTTGACGGAAAAGGCAAAAACCTGTGCGGAATTCCTCGGCCTCGAATTTGAGAGGCGCTTTACCGGATATGGGGATCTCGCCACAGCTTTGGGCGGTGTTGCAGACCGTCCCGCGCGATAATCATAACGTGGGCCACCCGTCGGAAATTCCGGCAGGAATTTTTAAGCATGGCGTGGCGTCGTAGACGCCGCATTGGGATCACGCGGCGGCAGCAGCCAGCGAGCGGATGCGTTCGATCATCGCCCGCAGCCCGTTTGAGCGCTGCGCCGACAGGTGATCGTTCAACCCCAACCGACCCATTTCAGCACGCGCATCAACGGCCAAAACATCCTTTAACGTCAGACCATTATACAGCTTTCTTAAGACCGCAATGAGGCCATTCACGATCATCGCATCGCTTTCACCGTCAAAGTGCAGGGTCTCCCCCTCGATCGTCGCATGCAGCCAAACCTGACTGGCGCAGCCATCCACCTTGGTGGCCGGGACTTTCAAAGCATCTGCCAACGGGTCCATCGCTTTTCCCTCCTCGATCACGAGACGGTAGCGATCTTCCCACTCCTCCAGGAACTCGAAATCTTCAACCAATTCTTCGAAAGCTGCTTGCGCCATGGGGTCCCTCATTTCTCGTCCTTGAGGTAAGGCGCGTGAGGACAAAGGTCCAGCCCGCCTTGACGCTTTTCAAGTGGCCTGAGATGGGGTAGTTCAGAGCAAACAAGAATTCATGGCAGGCCCGATGCACAAGACAGTTTCCGCCCTTTTGATCTCCACACTTGTCGTATCTGCCTGTGGCACCCGTCTCAATCCGTTCAACTGGTTTGGCCGCGGCGAAGCGGCCCCGACAACGGCAGCTTCCGCAAACACAAACCCGCTGATCCCGGAACGCACGGGCATCTTCGATTCGCGCAACAATGAAGTGGTCTATAACGGCCAGCCCATAGACAGCATCAGCGAACTTGCCGTGGAACGTGTGCCCGGCGGCGCGATCATCCGCGCAACCGGTGTGGCCGCAGTGCAAGGCGTTCATTCGGTGCAGCTGACCCCTGCAGAAGAAGATGAGCAGGCCGTCGACGGGGTGCTCACTTACCGTCTGGAGGGGCTGCGCGGGCCAAACACCGGCGCAGGCACGCCTGCATCGCGGGAGGTCAACGTCGCGCGCAAGGTGACTGACCAGACGCTGCGCGACGTGCGCACGATCCGCGTGGAAGCCGCGCGCAACGCGCTTCAATCTCGCCGGTAGCTTCTGAGACGAAGGTCAGCTTCAGTCGAGTGCGACGATGCGCACGTCCGACCCATCTGCGGCCAAAGCGATCTTGCCATCACAAAGCCGCAGCGCGTCCGCGCCAAAGACCTCCTTGCGCCACCCGGCCAGTGCCGGCACGTCGCGCAACCCTGCCGCAATCGCATCCAGATCTGAGGCGGGCGCAATGAGTTTCGCGGCCACCCCGGCGCTTTCGGTCTTGGCTTTCAGCAGCACGCGCAACAGATCCGCCAGGGCGGGGTTGACCTGCAACTTGTCCCGCGACCGGTCGGGTTGGGGCATCTGATCCGGCGGACAGGTCACACCTGCGGCCACAGCCTTCAATATGCCCTCGGCAATATCGCCCCGCCGCGCTTCCCGCAGCAACAGGCGCGCCCGGCCCAGCTCTTCGTTGTTTTTGGGTTTGTTCGAGGCCAGTTCGACCAATGCGTCATCCTTGAACACACGGTTGCGCGGGATGTTGCGCTCCTGCGCAAAGCTCTCGCGAAAGGCTGCAAGCTCGCGCACAATGGCCAGGAATTTCGGTGAATTCGTGCGGGTTTTGACCCGGCGCCAGGCCTCATGCGGCGTGACGACATAGGTATCCGCGCTGGTCAGCACCGTCAGTTCTTCGTTCACCCAGCGGCTGCGTTCGGTTTCCTGCAACTTCTTTGCCAGATACTCGTAGATGTCGCGCAGATGCGTTACATCTGCCAGCGCATAGGTCTTTTGCGCATCCGTGAGCGGCCTGCGCGACCAATCGGTAAAGCGCGACGTCTTGTCGAGCGGCTTTTTGGCAATGCGCCGCACCAGCGTTTCATAGCCCACCTGTTCCCCGAAACCACAGACCATCGCGGCAACCTGCGTGTCGAAAAGCGGTTCGGGAAAGACCTGGGCGTCCACATAGAAAATCTCCAGATCCTGACGGGCGGCGTGGAACACCTTGACCACCGAGGTGTCGCGAAAGAGATCGTAAAGCGGCTCCAGCGAGAGCCCGTCCGAAAGCGGATCGACCAGAACCGCCGTGCTGTCGTCCTCTCCAGGCATTGCCAGTTGGATCAGACAGAGCTTGGAATAATACGTGCGTTCGCGTAGAAATTCGGTATCGACCGTCACATAGTCGTGGCCCGCCGCTTCCGTGCAAAAAGCGGCCAGCTCCTCAGTCGTGGTGAGTGTTTTCATTCGGGCGTTTCTTTTTCTTTATGATGTCGGTGATACCCAGGTTTTAAACTGTTACACGACCCCCACAGCTTTGACCAGAACCCTGAACGAAGCCTTAACGCAACAGGATCGGGTGGTGATCCCCTGCCGCAAAACGGCGCAGCACCGCGGGGTAAAGCAGGTGTTCCTGCGCCAATACACGCGCCGCAAGACTGTCCACGGTATCCTCTGCCAAGACCGGAACCTGCGCCTGACCAAGAATGGGGCCGTCATCCAGCTGTGGCGTGACCTGATGGACCGTGCAGCCGTGCACAGGGTCACCGGCTGCAAGCGCGCGGGCGTGGGTGTTGAGACCCCGGTATTTGGGCAACAAGGAGGGATGAATGTTCAGCATCCTGCCGCGCCAGGGATCCACAAAGCTTTCGGTCAGCTTGCGCATGAAGCCTGCGAGGCAAATGATATCGGGCGCGTGAGGGGCGATGGCGCCGGAAATCGCGTGCTCGAACGCCACCCTGTCGCCCTTGAACGGTTCATGCCGTACCACCTCTGTTGGCACGCCGCGGGCTTCGGCCAGCTCCAGCCCGCGCGCCATTGGATCGTTCGACAACACCACGCAAGGCCGCGCAGGATGATCTCCCGTCATGCTCTCCAGCAGCTTGAGCATGTTCGACCCGCCGCCAGAGATGAAAATCGCAACGCGTTTGCTCACAAAAGCGCGCCCTGGTAGTGAACCCCTGCTGTTTCCGTCACGGACCCGACGCGGGTAACGTCCTCGCCGTGCTCCGCCAGCAAGGCGGTCAGCGCATCGGCGCGGTCAGGAGAGACCGCAAGGATCATGCCAATCCCGCAGTTGAAAGTTTTCAGCATTTCCGCCTCTGACATCCCACCGGTCTGTGCCATCCAGCCAAAAACATCCGGCAACATCCAAGTTGAGAGATCAATTTCCGCACCCAACCCTTCCGGCAGAACGCGTGGCAGGTTTTCCGTCAGCCCGCCGCCGGTGATATGTGCCAGGGCATGCACGCCCCCCGCTTGGATCGCGGCCAGCGCGGGTTTCACATAAAGACGTGTAGGTGTGAGCAATTCCGCACCCAGCGACTGTTGGGACCAGGGGCATTTATCCTCCCACCCCAACCCGGAAAGCTCCACCAGTTTGCGCACGAGGCTGTAGCCGTTTGAATGCAACCCGTCCGAAGTAAGACCCAGCAGCACATCCCCCGCCGCAACCTCCGTCGGCAAATCCTGCCCCCGCTCCATAGCGCCCACGGAAAAACCCGCCAGATCGAAATCCCCGGCAGGATACATGCCCGGCATCTCGGCGGTTTCGCCACCGATCAGCGCGCAACCGGCCCGCTCACACCCCAGAGCGATCCCTTCGATGATGCGCGCAGCCTTGTCGGTTTCCAGCGCGCCCGTGGCAAAATAGTCGAGGAAAAACAGCGGCTCAGCCCCCTGACACACCAGATCGTTGACGCACATGGCCACCAGATCGACGCCCACGCCATCCACATGACCAGTATCGATGGCAATCCGCAGTTTGGTGCCAACCCCATCCGTGGCCGCCACCAGAATAGGGTCGTGATAGCCTGCATCCTTGAGGTCAAAGAGCGCGCCAAACCCGCCCAGACCCGCCATGACACCAGACCTGTTTGTGCGCTTGGCCGCGGGCTTGATTCTCTCCACCAGCGCGTTTCCGGCGTCGATATCGACCCCTGCGTCCGCATAGGTGATCCCGTTTTTGGGCAGTGTCATGGTCCGGTCCCTCGCGCGACAAATATGTTGATGGCGGGTTAGAGCATTCGCAGCCCGCATGCAACGCCTGCCACCCGGGCCAACGACCACTTGACGCCGCCATCCGCGCAGCTTACCCACAGGCTCATGGCGGGCCTGTAGCTCAATTGGTTAGAGCAGAGCGCTCATAACGCTTTGGTTGCGGGTTCAAGTCCTGCCGGGCCTACCATAAATCACTTTTTACCGCATCAGATCGCCCGCGCGATCCGTCCCACAAAAGTGCCCGCCACATTAACCAAGATCGGTAACGGTTTCTCTTTATTGCTTTTTCGAATTTACCAATTTTGCAGAAAGCAAACATGTTTCGTAAAATTTGTGCTAATTCTCTTCCATGCAGTCGGCGCGGGGGCAACGGCGCAGTGTGTAGATTTTTGTAACGAGTTAAGTGTTGGGGATTGCCCCCTTTTTGCCGAGTTGAGTTTGGCAGGCGTTTGGGCGTGGTCAATTTTTCTAGCCTCTCATATGCCTTGCCGGCTCAGACACACTGCGCTGCCCCGCGCCGGTCTGGAATCACCGTTGAAACCTCCGGGAAGACGATGATGTCTCCAGACATCGGGTAGGATCACGCGCGCATGTCTTGCATTCTATTCAGGGCGCGCCGACCAAATTACCGCGCAATCACGATATCTGCTCTGAGACCGCCCAGCCGGACCGAGCTGCTCAACCGGAGCACCCCCCCGTGTGCGCGTGCAATATCGGTGGCAATGGCCAACCCCAAACCGACACCGCCGCCCTTGTCCTGGTTGCGTGCCGGATCCAGCCGTGTGAAGGGACGGGTCGCCTCCACCCGGCGGTCCTCCGGGATGCCTGGCCCATCGTCCTCCACCCGGATGCGCAGTGTTTTCTCAGTGAATAGAACCGAGACCTCCGCCATCGCACCGTAACGCACGGCGTTGGAAATCAGATTGTCCAGGGCGCGCCGCATGGCCAGCCGGTTCAGTGTCACCGTCCCGGTGCCATCGCCTTCCGACGGCATCAGCTTTACATTGCGCCCCGCCCTGCGGGCACTCTCCACAGCACTTTCCACCAACTCATGCGGATCAACCGGCTCAGTTTCGCCCTCACCGGCGGTTTTGACGAAGTTCAGGAAGGCATCAAGCATGTCCTGCATGTCATCCACATCCTGCTCCAGCAGTTGCCGCTCGTCATCTTCCAGCATCGACAGGCTCAACCGCATCCGCGTCAGGGGTGTGCGCAGATCATGGCTGACCCCGGAGAGCATCAGCGTGCGTTGTTCGATCTGCCGTTCAATCCGGGTTCGCATGTCCAAAAACGCATTGCCTGCGGCGCGTACCTCAACAGCACCGGCGGGAGAGTACGGCTCGTGGCGGCCACGGCCAAAGGCCTCGGCAGCACGCGCTAGGCGCTTGATCGGGCGCAATTGGTTGCGCAGATAGAGGATTGCGATCACGGTGATGAGCCCGCCGAAAAACAGCATGTTCACAAAGAGTTGGTGCGGGTTTGCTGCCGAGATGCGACGGCGGTCGAAACTGATCTTCGCGGGTCCGTACCTGGTTTCCGCATAGACATGCACCCGGCGGTTTTCGGTTAGATCAACGCTGATGATCTGAGGGATCTGACTGGGCAGGCGGCGCACAATCACGCGGCCCGAAAAATCGTACCACTCGCGCATTTGTTCTTGTGGCACCTGGGCTCGGGTGACGGGCACCACCGTGATCGCCAGTTGCGAGGCGGATTGGATGACGGCGGTGCCAATGGACCCTCTGTCAGGCGCCCCCCCGATGATCGAAAGGACCAGCCGCAATTCACGCGCCACCGTATCTGTCATCTGCTGTGTGACGTCCTCAAAGTGGCGCGTCAGGAACAGCACGGTGACAACCAATTGCAGGAAAACAACCGGCAACAGCAGGATCAGGACCGCCCGCGCATAGAGGCTGCGCGGCATATAATGTTTGAGCCAGACGAACGACATGGGCTAAACCCTAGCGACGCCCCTGCCCATTAGAAAGAGCGAATGGCCATGCAGCCGCCAGATGATTTCAACCCGGTGATCGGCGCCCCGGAGCCGCTGCTGCCCGGTTTGCGCCGGATCGTGGCACCGAACCCCTCGCCGATGACCTATCGTGGCACCAACACCTATCTTTTGGGCACATCCGAGATTGCCGTGATCGATCCCGGACCGCAGAGTGTGGCGCATCTGGACGCGATCCTTGGCGCCTTGGAACCCGGTCAGAAGATCACGCATATCATCGTGACCCATGCGCATCTGGACCATTCACCCCTGGCGGGCGCGCTGCAAAAGGCGACGGGTGCAGAAACCTATGCGTTTGGTCCTGCACATGCGGGCCGGTCGGAGATCATGCAAACCCTGGCGCAGACGGGTCTGGTGGGCGGTGGCGAAGGGATCGACATCGATTTCGCGCCGGATGTGGAGGTCAAGGATGGCGATGTGATCCACGCGGCCGATTGGCAACTGGACGTCATCCATACCCCCGGACACATCGGCAATCACATCTGTCTGGGGTGGAATGACAACTGTTTTACCGCGGACCATGTGATGGGGTGGGCCAGTTCGCTGGTGTCTCCTCCGGACGGTGATCTGACCGATTTCATGGCGTCTTGTGCCCGCCTTCAGATGCGCGGGTGGCAGGCCTTCTTTCCGGGCCATGGAGAGATGATTTCGAACCCCGAGGCACGGTTGGCATGGTTGATTGCTCATCGCAAGTCGCGCGAGGCCGCTATCCTTGAGGCATTACAGGGAGGTGATGCTGACGCGCATAGTCTGGCACGCATCATCTATACCGACACGCCCGACAGATTGATGAATGCCGCCGCTCGAAATGTTCTGGCGCACCTCATTGATCTCAAAAGGAAAGATTCGGTTGAGGTGATTGGAAAACTGAGCGCCGAAGCCTTGTTCAGACTGAAATAGCATTTGATGCAGCAATTATCGGATTTCCTGCAAAATCCTCTGGACGACACAAATTGCCGCTGCTATATCGCCCAGACCGTTCCGGCGTAGCTCAGCGGTAGAGCAGTTGACTGTTAATCAATTGGTCGTAGGTTCGATCCCTACCGCCGGAGCCAAATTTCCCGATTTGTTATTCTCACCTGCTATTCGCATGATGTGCTGGTGCTTGTGGAACCGGCTCCAGATCACAGCCTGAGGCCGCTCAGCAAATCGCACCTAAGCGCGCAGGCGCTTACCTTTGGGATCAAACGGTGGTTCGTGCAGGATTTTCGCGCCATGGGGTTTTCCCAAAACCATGACATCGACATGATCACCCGGCACAGCGCCTTTCACATACCCCAGTGCCAGGCTTTTGCCGACGGTGTAGCCATAAGTGCCAGAGGTCACGCGCCCGACCCCTTCCCCCTCTTTGAAAATCGGCTCGCCGCCTGTCGCGTCGGCATTGGAGGCATCGGTCTGCGCGGCATCGATTTCGAGCAGCACCAGATGTTCCCGCGGCTCCTTGGCGAGCGTTTCCGCAACCGCCGCTTTGTTCAGGAAATCCTTGTCCATCTTGCACAATCGATCGAGGCCCACCTCCTGCGGCCAGTATTCGGGCGAATACTCGCGGCTCCAGGAGCCATATCCTTTCTCGACCCGCAGGCTCATCAGCGCCCGCGATCCAACCGGACCTGCGTCAAACTCTTGCCCGGCCTGCAACAGCACCTCCAGCAACCGCGCCTGATCTAGCGCGGCACAGTGCAGCTCCCACCCGAGATCGCCGGTGAAGGACACGCGCAGCGCCAGAACGCGGATCCCGCTCAACTCGATCCATTTGCTGGCCATGAAGGGGAAATCTGCAGTCGCAAGGGAGGTATTTGTCAGACGTTGTAGCATGTCACGCGACTTGGGGCCTGCAACGTTGAAGCCGCAGAACTCGTCGGTTTTACTCTCGAATGTGGTGCCCCCCGGCAGCGGCACTGCTTTGAAAAAACGCTGGTGGTAGCGTTCGGCCATGCCCGATCCGATGATCCAGAATTCATCCTCCGCCAACCGAGTGACGGTGAAATCACCGGCGATCCCGCCGCGCTTGCCAATCAGCGGTGTCAGGCAGGAGCGCCCGACAGATTTGGGCATGGTGTTGGCAAAGACCGCGTTCAACCAGCTTTCGGCATCCGGCCCCTTGCACCGGTATTTTGCGAAGTTGGAAATATCGATGATACCCGCATTCTCCCGCAGCATTCTGCACTCCTGACCTACGGGATCCCACCAGTTCTGGCGGGTAAACCCATCGGTATCTTCGATGCCCGGGACCTGTGCGTACCACAGCGGGTGTTCCCACCCGTAGTTCAGGCCGAACACCGCGCCGAGGCCTTTCTGAATGTCATAGGCGGGGCGTTTGCGCATGGGGCGGCCTGCGGACCGTTCCTCGTTGGGGAAATGGATCTTGAACCGATTGGCGTATTGGTCGCCCACCCGCGCCTTGGTAAAGGCCGCATCGGCCCAATCGCCGAACCGTGCCACATCCCAGGCGAACATGTCATATCGCGTCTCCCCGGTGACGATCCAATCGGCGGCCAGCAGGCCCATGCCGCCTGATTGTGAAAACCCCGGAATGATGCCGTTGCAGCAGAAGTAATTCGATAGCTCCGGCACCGGACCAAAGAGCACATTGCTGTCCGGTGACCAGATCATCGGCCCGTTGATCACCCGCTTGATACCGGCCTCGCCCACCGCAGGCACCCGCTCAATGGCGCGCATCATATTGTCCTCGATGCGCTCCAGATCATCGGCGAAAAGTTCATGCCCGAACCCCTGCGGCGTGCCCTCCTCGGCCCAGAACCGCAGGTCCTTCTCATAGGCCCCGACCAGAAGGCCCTTGCCTTCCTGCCGCAGGTAGTATTCGCCGTCCCGATCCGCGACGGACGGCAAGCGTCGGTCCAAGGCGTCGATTTCCGCAATCGTCTCGGTCACGAAATACTGGTGCTCGGTGGGTTGCAGCGGCAGGGTGATCCCTGCGAGGGTGGCCACTTCACGCCCCCAGAGACCTGCGGCGTTAACCACCCATTCGGTGGCAATATCGCCCTTGGGCGTGCGCACGATCCATGTGCCGTCGGGCTGCTGCTCTGTCCCCGTTACCGGGCAGAACCGAATGATTTCCGCGCCCGCAGCCCGCGCGCCCGCGGCATAGGCATTGGTCACCCCGGATGGGTCCACATTGCCGCCATCCGGCTCCCACATGATACAGCGAATGCCGTCGAAATTCACCAGCGGGTGCAACCGCTCGGCCTCATCGCGGTCGACCTCATGGAAGTTCATCCCGTAAAGCTTCGCCTTGGCCGCCTGCAGGCGCAGTTGATGCTCCCGCTCGACGGTCTGTGCAAGGTATAGGGACCCGGGCTGAAACACGCCGCAACTCTGACCCGTCTCTGCTTCCAGACCATTATAAAGGTTCATCGTATAATGCTGGATACGGCTGATGTTGGTGCTGTCGTGCAGCCCGTGAATATTCGCGGCGGCATGCCAGGTTGAGCCGGAGGTCAGTTCGTCCCGCTCCAGCAAAACCACGTCGGTCCAGCCCAATTTTGTCAGGTGGTAGAGGATGGAGCAGCCGATAACGCCGCCTCCGATGACAACGGCCTGAGCATGGGTGCGCATGAGGAAGGGTCCTGTTTGAGTGTTCTGCCCCGCATACTGGCGCGCGCGTCCACAGGGCGATTGCGCATTGGCGACATAATCCGTCGCGCGCGTACAAGGGGTTTTGTCCTGTGAGGAACAAGTGACTGCCTGCAGCATTGAGCTGACAAAGCGGGAAAGCTGCGCGCAATGCCTGCTTCCGGCCTGAGTTTTCCGTTTCCGCAGTGCGATCCTCAAGCTTCCCTAAGCGGCAAAATCTGTCGTTTTCAGACCAGCGAGAGCCGATGTGTCGGAAGATCATCCAGCCAACACCTGATCGGAGATCTCCATGAAAACCACCACCCGCGTTGCCATTATCGGCGGAGGCGTTGTCGGCGCATCCGTGCTCTATCACTTGACGAAACTGGGATGGTCCGATGTGATGCTGCTGGAACGGTCCGAGCTGACCTCCGGCTCCACCTGGCACGCGGCGGGCGGGTTTCATACCTTGAATGGCGACACCAACATGGCTGCGCTGCAAGGCTACACCATCCGGCTCTACAAGGAATTGGAGGAGATCACTGGCATGTCCTGCGGGCTGCATCACGTCGGCGGCGTGACGCTGGCGGACAATCAGGACCGCTTCGACATGCTGCTGGCTGAACGTGCCAAGCACCGTTTCATGGGGTTGGAGACCGAGATCGTCGGGCCGGAAGAGATCCGGAACATTGCGCCTGTGACCAATACTGACGGCATCATCGGCGCGCTTTACGATCCGTTGGACGGTCACCTCGATCCCTCCGGCACCACCCACGCCTATGCGAAGGCCGCGCGCATGGGCGGCGCCACCATCGAGACCCATTGCATGGTCCGCGAGACCAACCAGCGCGCCGACGGCACCTGGGATGTGGTGACCGATAAGGGCACGATCCACGCCGAACATGTGGTAAACGCAGGTGGGCTCTGGGCCCGGGAGGTGGGCGCGATGGCGGGTGTCTATTTTCCGCTGCACCCGATGGAGCATCAGTATCTCGTGACCGAAGAGGTCCCGATGATCGCCGAGATGATGGCCGAGGGCCGCGAGCATCCGCATGTGATGGACCCTGCGGGCGAGAGCTATTTGCGGCAGGAAGGTCGTGGCCTGTGCATCGGGTTTTATGAGCAACCCTGCCGGCCCTGGGCGGTTGACGGCACATCCTGGGCCTTCGGTCAGGACCTTCTGCCCGATGATTTCGACAAGATCGAAGCCAGCATCGATTTCGCCTATAAACGCTTCCCTGATCTGGAACGTGTGGGCGTGAAGAACGTGATCCACGGGCCGTTCACTTTTGCTCCGGATGGCAACCCGCTGGTCGGGCCGGTGCTGGGCATGCGCAACTATTGGTCGGCCTGCGGGGTCATGGCCGGGTTCAGCCAGGGCGGCGGGGTCGGCCTGATGCTGGCGCAGTGGATGATCGAGGGGGAAACCGAACGCGATACAATGGCGATGGATGTGGCGCGGTTTGGCGATTGGATCACGCCCGGATATACCCTGCCGAAAGTGATCGAAAACTATCAGAAACGGTTTTCCGTCGCCTACCCCAACGAAGAATTGCCCGCCGCCCGGCCGCATCGCACCACCCCGATGTATGACATCTTCTCGGGCATGGGTGCCGTCTGGGGGCAGCAGTTTGGCCTGGAGGTCCCGAATTACTTTGCGCAGGGTGACGAGCCGACATACGAGACACCATCGTTTCGACGCTCCGAAGCCTTTGAGGCAACGGCGCGTGAGGTCAAGGCAGTGCGTGCTGCGGTGGGCATCAACGAGTTGCAGAACTTCGGCAAATACCGCGTGACCGGCCCGCGCGCGCGCGCCTGGCTGGACCGTATCATGGCGGGCCGTGTGCCTGCGCCCGGACGGTTGAGCCTGAGCCCGATGCTGTCCCCCAAGGGCAAGCTTATTGGTGATTTCACCATTTCCTGCCTGGCGGAGGACCATTTTCAACTGACCGCCTCCTATGGCAGTCAGGCCTTCCACTTACGCTGGTTCCTGCAACATCAGGAAGAAGGCGTAAGCCTTTGTAATATCAGTGATCAGCGCACCGGCTTTCAGATCGCAGGACCCCACGCCCGCGATCTGCTGGCGGCGACCACCCGCAGCAACATCAGCGATATGGAATTCCTCGATGTGCGCCGCATGACCGTGGGCAGTGCCGATTGCATTGTCCAACGGGTCAGCTACACCGGCGATCTGGGATTCGAGATCTACTGCGATCCGATGGATCAGCGCAGCCTTTGGCATGCGCTCTGGGGGGCGGGTCAGGATTTTGGCATCACGCCTTTTGGCATGCGGGCCATGATGTCACTGCGGCTGGACAAGTTTTTCGGCAGTTGGATGGCGGAATTTTCCCCCGACTACACCGCCGCCGAAACCGGGCTGGAGCGGTTCATCAGTTTTAAAAAGAATGCGGATTTCATCGGCCGCGCGGCGGCGGAGGCAGAACGCGCAAAGGGTCCCGCGCGTCAGCTGGTGGCCTTTGAGGTCGATGCGGCGGATGCTGATGTGCACGGGTATGAGCCGATCTGGCTGGATGGCAGCGTGGTCGGATTTTGCACCTCAGGGGGGTATTCGCACCACGCAGGCAAATCCATTGCGATGGGTTTTCTGCCGATAGATCGCGTGGCGCAAGCCCCAGATGTCGAGATCGAGATTTTGGGTCAAATGCGGTCGGCACGGGTGATTACGGAGCCCCTGTTTGATCCTGACGGGGCACGCATGCGCGGCTGAGAACGCTATCTATCCCACCTTCATTGCGCTATGCTTTACGTATGACCGCACCGGCGCCTCCCGATCTGCCCGTTATCGTGCTTGCCGCCGGGCAGTCCAAGCGCATGCGCGGTGCAGACAAGCTTCTGGAACCGGTGGATGGCATGCCCTTGCTGCGCAGGCAGGCCAGTATGGCATGTGATGTGACAAAAGGACCGGTGCTGGTGGCGCTGCCACCGCGGCCACACCCCAGGTATCAATGCCTTGATGCGCTTGGCGTCAATCGGATCCCGGTCGAAGATGCCGCCGAAGGCATGAACGCCAGTATCCGAACCGCAATCGCCGCCCTGCCCGACGATGCGCCCGCGGCGATGCTCCTGCTAGGGGATTTGCCGGAGTTGACCGAGGATGATCTGAGGCAGGTCATGGCCGCCGTGGATCTGGACTCGGAAGTGCTGATCTGGCGCGGTGCGACGCAAGCGGGCAAAGCCGGGCACCCCATCGTGTTTTCCGCCCGGCTTTTCGACGCGCTCAAAACGATCTCTGGCGACAGTGGCGGGCGCAGCGTCGTGAAAGCGGCGGGGAACAACGTCAGGCTGGTGCCGCTTAGAGGCCATCGGGCGCGTATGGATTTGGACACGCCCGAAGAATGGGCGGCGTGGCGGGCGCGGCAGACAGGCTGACACCCGAAACACCAAAAACGGGAGGGTGATCCCTCCCGTTTTCGATCTCCGCACCGGATCGATCCGGCGCAGAGGCTGCATATTCTTTGGTGTGATGTCGCGCTACTTATTCAGCAATCGCGCTTCGTGCTGCTTGAGCGACCGCCGCGCGGCCTGGTAGGAGGCCACGCCCTCAGCGGTTTTCAATTGGGGAAAGAGGTGCTCCAGTTCGGTGCGCTGCGCGTTGCCAATGCCTGCCAGACTATAATCGCCGGGCTGAAAGCTCTCCGTCCAAACCCCGTCCGACAGAACCACTTCGTGCTGCGTGAACATGAAATGGATGTAGGTCGTCCAGGGCACATGTGCCGTCTGAATGCCCGGTAATCCCGTCAGATGTTTTGCGGCAACCAATACTTCGCTCTCTTCGAAATAGAGCACCGTCTTGTCGCTGGACACAAGCACACGGTGGTTCGGGCTGAGCAGCATATCGCGCTCCGGCAGACCACCGCCCAAGGCCCCCTGGCTGATCTTGATCGGTCTCAAATATGCGTGACGCGCCAACTCGGCTCCGGTCAGGCCGCGCGCCCCTTTCCAGCTGATCTCCTGAATGCCGTTATCACGGGTGATCACCCGGTCACCGGGGCGCAGATCCTCAACAGGACGCTGCCCGTCCGCCGTGGCAATCAGCGTGCCGGGGGTAAAGCAGATCGGCGTCGGCCCCCCGACGATGTTTTCAATGTCCTCGAAAACCAGCTGGCCGGTGGACACGCCGTCGGCGTTGAAAAACGTGACCACGCCGTCTTCGCGATCATCGGAGGTAAATGTCAGCGTCGATGTGCCGCCCGCCGCCGACCCGGTCAGATCCAGCGTATCGAAGTCGTCACCGCCGTCGCCACCATCAATGAAATCCCCGGCGCTCAGGTCGCGGAACGTGTCGCGGTCATCCCCCCCCAAAAGGGTATCCGCGCCCCCATCTTCGCCACCCGACAGCAGGTCATTGCCCTTGCCGCCCTCAACGACGTCCGATCCCGCACCTGCATAGATTTCATCGTCCCCGTCCAAGGCAAAAACGATGTCATCGCCTGCGCCTGCATAGACGATATCGTCGTCAGGCCCCTCCCCTGCAATGACCGCGTCACCCGCATCGATGCGGTCGCCCTCAGGATCCCCCAGATAATCAAGGTTGATCAGATCGTCAGCATCCGTGCCGGACACAATGCCATCGGGCACCACCGGGTTATTGATGATGTCGCGGTCATAAACGGCCACATAATCAATCTCGCCTTCAAAGAATTTGCCGTAGCTGTTTTCGCGTGTCTCGCGCGCGCCGAAAGTGAAGTTCTCGCCATCGTCATCCCGGGTGACCAGTGTCAGGCCGGTGGTGTCGAAATCGAAACTGGTCTCGGTATGTCGGGTCAGGTTTTCGACCCGCAATGTGCCGCCCTGATCGGCGGACCAGCCGTAAGTCACCACCACCTCGTCATCTTCAGAAAAGAGGTGCCTTTGCGTCTTCAGCCGCAGTTCGCCATCTTCCGAGAAATGCGTGACGGTGACGCGACCGTCGCCGGTGACCCCCAGCGCGAAGTAACCGTCCTGCATGCGGTCGTTGTATTCGCCGCGATTGATCAGAATGTCGCTTGATCGACCGGACTGATCCTCTTGCCTGAACCGCACCGCAATTGTACCTTCGGTCAGATCGAAAGGGGCATCGGGGCCTTTGGTCGAAAAGTAATCCTTGTGGCCGTCCAGTTCGAGTTGCCCATCGTCCGCCTCTGCATCTCCGAACAGATGACCGTTCTGAGCGATACCGTCTGCAAGCCCGGTGTCGTCGTTTTCGCGCCCCTCTGCAAAGTCCCAAAAGCCAATCAAGCTGGCAGCATTCGGGTCCCTTCCGCTTTCAGACATGCTCTTCCCTTTTACCCGTCAGCAGATCTTGGCAAATCTGCTGGCGTACACATCTCTTCACTCATCAACCAACAAGCACACGGGGTGCTCGATCATCGCATCGCTTTTCGCACTTCCCCCCTCAGGCCCGTCCCAGCCTGACAAAGTGCCCGCAGGGCCGGTACTGGGGCCCCCGTCAAAAAGCATGACATTCGTTTTAGGGCTGCAGATCAGGTCGACAAAGGGAAAATTGTCATAAAAACATCAGAAATGAGGCGGCGCCGGTGGTTCGGATCTGACTGGATGCCCGGAAAGGCGCCGTTTCTCAGGATCGTTTCCGAGCGATGAAAACCGCGCCGCCAAAATCTGCTTTTAAACCGGTTAGTTGGAAGATGATGCACAAAATTCAGGCAATTGCCTCGCGGCCACATGTTCTCAAATCGGAAACACCGACCACGCAGCGCACAGCGGCATCATTTCGCCACTTTGTGGCCTTCTTCTGCGCAAAAAAATGAACAATGTTCCAATATACGCAACACTGATGCCATCGCGCGCACGATGTATCATCATCGCGAATCGTACGCTGCGGTCGCTACAGCGTTGAAGTTATGAGAGATTTTCCCGATATACGAGCAATGCTGTGCTGTGGTACCCAAGGCCGGACTCGAACCGGCACGCCTCGCGGCGGGGGATTTTGAATCCCCTGCGTCTACCATTCCGCCACTTGGGCACAACATGAGCGACTTACCCCGTGACCGCGCTCCCGGCAAGAGGATTTTCGCGAAACATGCGGTGATCTGCTTGACCCACTCCCGATCTCGTGGTCTGCCAAGCCAAGTCTTTATCTGGAACGATTTCTCTCATGTTGCGCAAACTCTACGACTGGACCTTGAGCATGGTGGATCACCCCCGTGCTTTGTGGGTTCTCGCCTTTATCAGCTTTATTGAGAGTTCGGTTTTCCCCATCCCACCCGACATCCTGATGATCCCGATGATCATCGCGCGCCCGTCGCGCGCCTGGCTGATTGCGGGCGTTGCCCTGGTGTTTTCGGTGCTGGGGGGCATCTTGGGCTATGCCATCGGGGCTTTCGCCTTTGAGACCATCGGTAAACCCATCCTTGAGAGCCTGGGCAAAGACGATGCCATGGCGGCCTTCAGCACCCGGTTCAACGATCTTGGCTTCTGGGCGGTTCTGACCGCGGGCGTGACACCCTTCCCCTATAAGGTCATCACGATCATGTCTGGCTGGACCGCGATGCCACTGGGCACCTTCATCGCGACCTCTATTCTCGCTCGCGGCCTGCGGTTTTTCCTGGTGGCGTTTCTGCTGTGGAAATTCGGCGCGCCGATCCGCGATTTCATCGAGCGTCGTCTGGGGCTGATGTTCACCCTTTTCATCGTATTGCTGGTCGGCGGATTTGCGGCCCTGAAGTACCTGTGAACCGGACGCAAGCGATAGCGGCGGCCAGTTTTGGCTCCCTGGCGCTTCTGCTCGGCGCATTTGCCTTTCAGCATCTGGGCGGCCTGCCCCCCTGCAAGATGTGCATCTGGCAGCGCTATCCCCATGTGATTGCCGTTGGGATTGGTCTGATCGCCCTGCGCCTGCGTAGCGATCTGTTGATCCTCCTCGGCGCGCTCGCGGCCTTTGCCACCGGCGCCATCGGCGTCTATCACGCGGGCGTCGAGCAAGGGTGGTGGCAAGGCCCCACCTCCTGCTCCGCCGGTCCGGTCGGGGGTATCAGCGCCGATGAATTGCTCGATCAGATCCTCAGCGCGCCGCTGGTGCGCTGTGATGAGATTGCATGGCAGTTTGCCGGGATCAGCATGGCCGGGTGGAACGCGCTCATTTCCTTCTCTCTCGTTGCCTTTTGGCTGATGGCCTTCAAGCGCACCTAGCTGGCCTTCCGCGTGCTCAGCAGCAGGCTGGTCTCGCTTGCGGTCACCCCGTCCAGGCGACGGACCCGCGCCAGCACACTGTCCAACTCTTCCAGTGTCGCGGTGCCAATCTCGACGATCACATCCCAGCGGCCGTTGGTCGAATAAACCCGACGCAGCTCTGGCATCCCCCCCAACTGCCGAATGATTCGATCCGTCCCGCGTCCCTCGATCGCGATCATCATCAGACCCCGCACCGGATCGGTCAGCCCGTCCTCTTTCATCACCACCGAAAAACCAAGGATGTCACCGCGGTCTTGCAATTTGGCCAGACGCGTCCGCACTGTGGCCCGCGTCAGCCCCAAAAGCGATGCAAGCTCTGACAGCGACGCCCGCGCGTTATGCCTGAGCGCGCCGATCAGTCGTCTATCCATTTCGTCCATATCATATGCCCATTTTGGTTGTCATGAGAACAATACGTACAAATTGAGTGCTTGTGAACACCCCGAAGTGATCAGTATTTTCTCTTCAACCCCAAATCGCAGAGGTAGTTATGACCCATCAGGCCTGTATTCTCATTGGTGCGCCCGTTGACAGCGGCAAGCGTCGGCGTGGCTGTTTGATGGGCCCTGATGCTTACCGCACCGCCGGGCTCGCCGAAGCGCTGTCGGACCTTGGTCACACGGTTGAAGATCGCGGCAATGTCACACCCGCCCCTTTCGCGCCAAAATCGCATCCCAAGATCCACGCGCGTGAAGAGACAATCGCCTGGACCACTGCCCTGGCAGAGGCGTCAGAGGCGGGGCTGAAAGACGGCCTGCCGATTTTCCTGGGCGGCGATCATTCCCTGTCGCTGGGCACCGTTCTGGGGGCGATGCGACATGCGCAAACCGTAGACCGCCCGCTCTTTGTGCTGTGGCTGGACGCCCATAGTGACTTTCACACGCCCGAAACAACCAACAGCGGCAACCTGCATGGCACCCCGTTGGGATACGTCACCGGGCGTCCGGATTTTGACGGTTTCCCTGACATTCGATCCCCGTTACCGCAGGATAACATCGCCATCATTGGCCTGCGGTCGGTGGACAGCGCGGAACGCGCGGCCTTGCAGGACACCACGATCCAGCGTGTGGACATGCGCGAGATTGACGAGACCGGCATTGCCAAACCGCTGACCGCTTTCCTTGACCGGGTGACCGCCGCCAACGGTATGCTGCACGTCTCGCTGGACGTCGATTTCCTCGACCCATCCGCCGCGCCCGCCGTGGGCACGACCGTACCGGGGGGTGCCACGATCCGCGAAGGGCATCTGGTGATGGAGATGCTGCATGACAGCGGCCTGATGACCTCGCTCGATCTGGTGGAGTTGAACCCCTATCTGGATGAACGCGGACGCACGGCGCAGGTGATGGTGGATCTTGCGGCCTCTGCCCTGGGCCGCCGTGTCTTTGACCGTCCGACCCGGGCCTTTTGATCATGCAGATGCAAGCACCCACCGACGTGGTGATGATCCGACCCCATCACTTTCGCTCAAACCCGGAAACCCAGGGCGACAACGCCTTTCAAACCACAAGTGCGGGAAATGTATCCGCCGCAGCCCGTACGGAATTCGACCGCGTGGTGGATCAGCTGCGCGCGCATGGCATCTCGGTGCATGATTTTGACGATGACAGCACCCACACACCCGACAGCGTTTTTCCCAACAACTGGTTTTCCACCCACGCGGGTGGCCATGTTGCTGTCTACCCGATGTATGCTGAAAACCGGCGTCGGGAGCGGCGATGGGATGTGATCGATCTGCTGAAACGTGACTACCGCGTGCAGGATGTCATTGATTACTCCGGGCTGGAACAGGATGGTCTCGCCCTCGAAGGTACGGGTGCCATGGTGCTGGATCACATTGGTCGGCTGGCGTTTGTGGCGCGATCCCACCGCGCCGACCCGGTCCTGCTTGAGCGCTTCTGCACGCATTTCAATTTTGAACCTATCGCCTTTGATGCGGTAGATGGCGCGGGACGTTCCGTCTATCACACCAATGTTCTGATGGCCGTCGGCACCCGTTTTGCCATGGTCGGGCTCGAGATGATCACCGATCCGGCGCGCCGTGCAACGGTGCAACAGCGGCTGGAAGAAACCGGCCGGGATGTGATTGCCCTTTCCGCCCATCAAATAGCTGAATTTGCTGGAAACGCGATTGAACTGACCGGCAAGGACGGGACGATTCTGGCGCTTTCTGCGCGTGCCCGTGCCGCGCTGAGCGCAGATCAGATCGCCCGCATCGAAACCCACGCACGGCTGCTACCGCTCTCCATTCCCACTCTCGAAACGGCCGGAGGGTCGGTGCGCTGCATGATCGCTGGTTTGCACCTGTCCCGCCGCCCTCGCAAAGGTGTCTGACATGACCAATATGGCCCCCTCCGACAAGGCGCTTGTGCCCTTCGTCTCCGTTGATCACATGATGCAGCTGATCCACCACATCGGCATCGAAGACATGCTGCGCGGTCTTGCCGATTACATCGAAGCGGATTTCAAGCGCTGGCAGCTCTTCGACAAAACACCCCGCGTCGCCAGCCATTCCGCGGAAGGGGTGATCGAGCTGATGCCAACCTCGGACGGGGAGGTCTACGGGTTCAAATACGTCAACGGCCACCCCAAGAATACCTCGGAGGGGTTGCAGACGGTCACCGCCTTTGGGTTGCTTGCGGATGTGGGCACCGGCTATCCGGTCCTGCTGTCGGAAATGACCATGCTGACGGCGATGCGGACGGCGGCCACATCCGCCCTTGTCGCCCGCGTGCTGGCGCCCGAAGGCGCAACAACCATGGCCATGATCGGCAATGGCGCCCAGTCGGAGTTCCAAAGCCTCGCGATGAAAGCCATCTGCGGGATCAACGAGGTTCGCCTGTTTGACGCGGACGCGCGGGCCACTGAAAAATGCGCAGCCAACCTTGCAAATCTCGGTCTGGTGGTCACACCCTGCACCACCGCCGAAGAGGCGATCCTGGGCGCGCAGATCATCACCACCTGCACCGCGGACAAGCAATATGCGACGATCCTGACCGACAACATGGTGGGCGCCGGTGTGCACATCAACGCCATTGGCGGTGACTGCCCGGGCAAAACGGAGCTTGCCTCGGCGATCCTGCACCGCGCGGACATCTTTGTGGAATATCCCGAACAGACCCGTATCGAGGGTGAAATCCAGCAACTGGACGACACGCATCCCGTGACCGAAATCTGGCAGGTCATGACCGGTCAGGCGGAGGGGCGCACGTCTGACAAGCAGATCACCCTCTTTGATTCCGTGGGCTTTGCGATCGAGGATTTCAGTGCCTTACGCTACGTGCGGGACCAGATCGAGACGACACAGCTTTTCCACCCGCTGGATCTGCTGGCCGATCCGGATGATCCCCGGGACCTTTTCGGCATGCTGCAGCGGTCCCGCTGAGCCAGACCCCACCGCATAGGCCGTTTTGGGTGCGCCCAAAACCAAAAGAATGGCGTGTGTGGCGCAGCCACACGCCGCTGGATCATAGATCAGCGCTTGGTGACGTCATGGCTGTAAATCCAATCGAATTGGCGCATCATCACCCCGGGCGCACAGCGGCTTGCAACTAACAAGCCGAGATGTGCCAAGGTTCTGAGCGGACCCGCCGGCAGGTGATATTTCCAGGCATTCCTGCCGGCGGCTGCAATCACTCGTGTCGCGCGGTCTTTGCGCAAGGCCTGATAACTTTCCTCTGGCTGATCTCCGGCCAGACATTCAGCCAGAACCCAGGCATCCTCCAGCGCCAGATTGGCCCCCTGCGCCAGAAACGGCAGCGTCGGGTGCGCAGCATCCCCCAGCAAGGCGACATTGCCAGAGGCCCATGTCTCCACCACAGGATGGCGAAAAAGACCCCATAGGTTCACCTCGGAAACCTGCTCCAGCAAGGGCGCGACCGGCCCCCCAAAATTGGAAAAGGCGCGGCGCAGGGCGTCGGGATCATCGGAATGATGCCATCCCTCCGCGGCCCAGACATCGCGCTCCTGCACGGCCACGATGTTCATCAGGCGACCACCGCTGATGGGATAGCTGACCAGATGACGCCCGGGGGCCATCGTGACCCGCGCCTCCGGTTTGGCGCCTTGAGTTGGCACCGTTGCGCGCCAGGCGACCTGTCCGGTAAACTGCGCTTCCGGGCCCGGCGATACCGTCTGGCGCCCAATGGAATGCACCCCATCTGCGCAGATCACCCGTTCCGCCCGCGCCGTGCGACCATCTGCAAATGTGACGCTTGGCAGATCGCCCTGCGTCACCGAAACAACCTTCTGACCTGTTTCCAAGGTCACATTTGCCTGCCGCGCGGCCTGCAGCAGGATCGAAATCAGTGCATGCCGGTGCACAAAGAGATAGCGTTGGTGCTGCAACCGGGTCAGATCCAGACGCGCAACCACGGCGCCCTGCTTGTAATCTGCCAGAACCACCGCCTGCGCGGTCACCGCACCGCTGCGCAACAGCGCGTCTTCCAAGCCCAGGGCCCGCAGCACCGCCAACCCGTTTGGGCTGATCTGCAAACCGGCCCCGACTTCCGCGATTTCCGACGCCTGTTCCAACAGGGTCACCGTGACCCCCTTGCGCGCCAGCGCCGTAGCGCAGGCCAATCCGCCGATCCCTGCCCCGATGACGATTGCGTTTCTGATCATCACGCCCCCTCAAAACAAAAGCGCCGAAGCCCGGGCTCCGACGCTTTTAAACTCATTTCGTCTCACGCGCGCGGGATCAATCGTCGCGGTGCACCTTTTCGCGGCGCTCATGACGCTCCTGCGCTTCAAGGCTCATCGTGGCGATGGGACGCGCGTCCAGGCGTTTCAACGAGATCGGCTCGCCCGTCACCGAGCAATAGCCAAATTCGCCTTCTTCGATGCGGCGCAGGGCACCGTCGATTTTGCTGACCAATTTGCGCTGACGGTCCCGGGTGCGCAGTTCCAGCGCCCGATCGGTTTCCTCGGAGGCGCGGTCCGCGACGTCAGGAATGTTGCGGGTCCCGTCTTGCAGACCCTCGATGGTGTCCCGGCTGCCTGCGAGAAGCTCGGACCGCCAGTTCAACAGTTTGCGTCGGAAATACTCAACTTGTCGTTCATTCATGAACGGTTCGTCCTCAGCCGGACGATAATCATCCGGCAGAAACAGTTCCTGTTTCATTTGCTTCCCCTCAACATGGCTAACGTCTGTCATTCGCTACTTGTCCTCAGGCCAAGTGCCCCCATGCGCCACGATCTACCCCACGTCCTTACAATTGTCACTACACAAAGCTGAAGAATTCCGGCTAAAAGCGAAACAAGATTTCATCGCGCAAAGGGTTGACACAAGAATGAAATTCCAGGGAACCGCCGAATACATCGCAACGGACGACCTGACGGTCGCGGTGAATGCCGCTGTCACGCTTGAGCGTCCGCTTTTGGTGAAGGGGGAGCCTGGAACGGGTAAAACCGAACTGGCGCGGCAGGTGAGCAAGGCGCTGGATCTGCCGATGATCGAGTGGAACATCAAATCGACCACGCGGGCGCAGCAGGGCCTTTATGAATACGACGCGGTCAGCCGGTTGCGCGACAGCCAGTTGGGTGACGAACGCGTGCACGACGTGAAAAACTACATCCGCAAGGGCAAGCTCTGGGAGGCCTTTGAGGCCGACCAAAAGGTGGTGCTGCTGATCGATGAGATCGACAAGGCGGACATCGAATTCCCCAACGATCTGCTGCAAGAACTCGATAAGATGGAATTCTTCGTCTACGAGACTGGTGAGACCATCAAGGCGCGGCACCGCCCCGTGGTGATCATCACATCAAACAATGAAAAGGAACTGCCCGACGCCTTTCTGCGCCGCTGCTTCTTTCACTACATCCGGTTTCCCGAGATCGAGACGCTGCGCCAGATTGTCGAGGTACATTTTCCGGGCATCAAGGATGCGCTGCTCACAACCGCTCTCACCCAATTCTATGAAATCCGCGAGCAGACCGGCCTGAAGAAAAAACCCTCCACCTCGGAAGTTCTGGATTGGCTCAAGCTGTTGCTGGCCGAAGATCTGAGCGCTGAAGACCTCAAGGCATCGGGCGCCAGCGCATTGCCGAAATTGCACGGTGCGCTGCTGAAAAACGAACAGGACGTGCACCTGTTTGAACGCCTGGCTTTTCTCGCACGCAGCGGTCGGTGACAGGCGCGCAGAACACCGCAGCGACCAAAAGCTTGCCTTAAGAGGTTTTTAACGACTAAGCTGAAGAAGATCCGCGGCGCAAAGATCGCGGGCAGAGGCATTTAGGCAGGCACTATAAGATGGCAAACCGTGTAAGCGTTGTCGTGCGTCCCATGCGGGCGTCTGACAAACCGCAGTGGTCAGAGATGTGGACGGCGTATCTCGCCTTTTACGAAACCACGCGTCCCGCAGAGATATTCGATCTTTATTTCAACAGGTTATTGGGGGATGATCCGCAGGATTTCAACTGTCTGGTCGCCGAAGTTGACGGCACGCTCGTTGGGCTGGCCCATTATGTTTACCACCGTCATGGCTGGTCGGAGGAAAACGTCTGCTACCTGCAGGACCTCTATGCGGACCCTGCCCTGCGCGGCAGAGGCGTTGGGCGCGCGCTGATCGAAGGGGTCTATGCGGCAGCCGATGCCGCTGGCGCCCCGGGCGTCTACTGGCTGACGCAAGACTTTAACGAAACCGCCCGCAAATTATACGATCGCATTGGCACCAAGACGCCCTTCATCAAATATACGCGCCAATGAAGCGCCGTTTGATTCTGCCCCTGATCATGGTGTTGAATGCCTGCGTGCCAATCTCGCAGGGTGGAATCCCGTCGCGCGCAGTGATCGCCGACAGCAGCCTGCCGCCGATGAAAACCTTCGGGCGCGCTGACATCCGACGCCCCGCAGTCGCAAATGCCGACCTTGTCCGGGATTTCATAGATCTCTCCTTTGAGATGGAAAGCGGTCGGCAGCTGCCGGTACTGACCAGGTTTGAAGGGCCGATCACCCTGCGTGTCACCGGCGCGCCGCCGCCCACATTGGAAGGCGATCTGAGCGCGCTCTTGATCCGGCTGCGCAATGAGGCGGGCATTGCCATCACCACCACCACTTCACCGGGCGCGAACATCACCATTCAGTCGGTGCCGCGCGCCGCGATTCGCCGGGTGCTGCCACAAGCGGCCTGTTTCGTGGCCCCGAACGTCAGTTCGTTGAGCGAATTCCGCGCCGCGCGTCGCAGTCCGCGCACCAATTGGGCCTTGCTGCAGACACGTGAGCGTCTCGCCATCATCGTGCCCAGCGATGTCAGCCCGCAGGAAGTGCGTGATTGTCTGCATGAAGAACTGGCACAGGCGCTTGGGCCGCTCAACGACCTCTACCGCTTGCCCAATTCCGTGTTCAACGATGACAATGTACATACGGTCCTGACCAATTTCGACATGCTGATCCTGCGGGCGACCTACGCGCCTGAGCTGAAGTCGGGTATGTCACGCGACGCGGTGGCCAGACGCCTGCCCGCGATCTTTGCGCGGATCAACCCCAGGGGTCAGACCGGGCCACGACCACGCCCCGACAGAACTCCGCAAGAGTGGAGCAGCGCCATTCAAACAGCCCTTGGCCCCGGGGCCAATCGCAGCACACGCCGACGGGCCACGGAAACCGCAGTGCGCATCGCCACCGCACGCGGCTGGACGGACAACCGCCGCGCCTTTGCCCATTATGCCAAGGCCCGATTGTTGCAGGCCGGCGACCCAGCAGCAGCGAAACGCGAATATACCATCGCTGATCGGTTTTACGCGCAGTCCTCTAGCACCCGATTGCACCGTGCCTATGTCGCTACGCAATTGGCGGCCTATGAGATTGCAGATGGCAATGCCGATCAAGCGCTGCGCCTCATTGATCCCAACATCGATATCGCGCGCACATCGCAGAATGCGGCCCTGCTGGCGACGCTGCAATTGCTGCGCGCCGAAGCCCTGAGCCTTGCAGGGCGCGACGATGCGGCACGCACCGTCAGACTGGACAGTCTGGGATGGGCGCGATACGGGTTCGGCGCGGATTGGGCGGTGCGGGCCAAGATACGCGAAATCTCCGCGCTCAACCCTTTAAAAACACCTGTCTGACCGGCGTTTGGCCTCACGCCTCGCCGCTGCGATATGAAGTACGAGGAAACGGATGATCGTCATAGCTGCTGCCATTCTGGGCGCAATTGTCGGGGGCGTCACCGCGGCGCGGCGCAAGGGCAACCGCAAGGATATCGCGCAATATGCGGCGGGCTATGCCATGGCATTCGTTGTTGTCGGCATGATTGTCACGGTGGTCGTGCACCGCATGATCGTATAACCTTCTCTCATGTTCCTGCCCTTTTTTGATGCGCTGCGAAGAAACGGACTGCCTGTCTCCCTGCGGGAGTTCCTGTCATTTCTCGAAGCCATGCAGGCAGGGCTGGCCACCTATGACATTGAGGCGTTTTACTATCTCGCGCGGGTGACCCTGGTCAAAGACGAACGCAACATCGACAAGTTCGACCGCGCTTTTGCCGCGGCCTTTTCCGGGTTGGAGAACATCACCGCGCAGGATGTGCTGGAGGCGGTGGAAATCCCTGGTGACTGGCTGCAGAAAATGGCCGAAAAACATCTCACAGAGGAAGAGCGCGCAGAAATCGAAGCTTTAGGTGGCTTTGATAAACTCATGGAAACACTGAAAAAACGCCTTGAGGAGCAAAAGGGTCGTCACCAGGGGGGCAACAAGTGGATTGGCACGGCAGGCACCTCGCCCTTCGGCGCTTATGGCTACAACCCCGAAGGCGTGCGGATCGGGCAGGATCGCTCGCGGCATCAACGCGCCACCAAGGTCTGGGACAAGCGCGAGTTCAAGAATCTCGACGACACGGTCGAGCTCGGCACCCGCAACATCAAGGTCGCGCTTAAACGCCTGCGCCGGTGGGCGCGCGACGGCGCCAATGAAGAGCTCGACCTGAATGGCACCATCCGCGCGACGGCGGAACACGGGTATCTTGATGTGAAAACCCGGCCCGAGCGGCGCAACGCGGTCAAGGTGCTGCTGTTTCTCGACGTCGGCGGGTCGATGGATCCACATGTGAAGGTGGTCGAAGAACTCTTTTCCGCCGCGCGCGCCGAATTCAAGCATATGGAATATTACTACTTCCACAATTGTCTCTACGAGGGCGTCTGGCGGGACAACCGCCGCCGCTGGGACGCGCAGATCCCCACACACGACGTGCTGCGCACCTACCGACCCGACTACAAGTGCATCTTTGTCGGGGACGCGTCGATGTCGCCCTATGAGGTTGCCTATCCGGGCGGCGCCTCTGAACATTGGAACGCAGAAAGCGGTGCCACCTGGCTGACCCGCGTGCGCGCGCAATGGCCCTCCACCCTCTGGATCAACCCGGTGCCGGAGAAATACTGGTCCTACACCCAGTCCATCGCGATGATACAGGAGGTCATCGGCGAAGACGCCATGGTGCCAATGACACTCGAAGGTCTGTCTCGGGGCATGCGCGCCCTGACCCGCTAGCGACCACGGCATCGCTTCTTCTGGCAAAAAATATCCCCGCCGGAGGCTCCCGAAACTTGCCCCGGGCGCCGCGCTGCCCATATTTAACACATGATAAAATTCACTCCGATCCTTCTGGCCATCCTCTATGGCCTCGCGATGTACAGGTTTTCCGCCTGGCGCACGGCCCGCGAACTCGACGCGCGCTCGACCGAATTGGCCGACGCCAAGCTCAAGGCGCTCATGGATCGCATGGCGGCAGCCCTTGATCTGCCGCGTATCCGCGTGAACATCTACGAGATCGATCCGGTGAACGGGCTGGCGGCCCCGGACGGACGCATTTTCATCACCCGCGGGTTTTACAACAAATTCCGATCCGGCGAGGTCACCGACGAAGAAATGGCCAGCGTCATCGCCCATGAAATGGGGCATGTGGCACTGGGCCACTCGCGCCGCCGGATGATCGATTTTTCGGGCCAGAATGCGCTGCGCACAGCGCTTGCGATGGTCCTGGGCCGCTTCATTCCAGGCGTTGGCGTCTGGATCGCAGGCATGCTCACCACGCTGCTCGCCGCCCGTCTGTCGCGGTCGGATGAATATGAGGCGGACGCCTATGCTGCCGCCCTTCTCACCAAAGCGGGCATTGGTCTCGCCCCGCAGATCAGCCTCTTTGAAAAGCTCGAATCTCTCACCCAGCAAAACGGCGGCACTGCACCGGCATGGTTGCTCAGCCACCCAAAAACCGATGACCGCATTGCGGCCCTGAAGGCGCTGGAAGCCAAATGGGTGGCGCCGGACTAGCCCGCTAGGATCGGGTCAGCGCCTTGGCCAGGCGTGGCAGACGCGCTTTTTTCAACAAGGCCCGCATTTCCCAATCGCGCCCGGACAACCGGCGCGCCTCGTCCAATACGCGTTCCGCGACCGCTGCAACCTGATGTGGCGTCTCCAGCCAAGTTTGTTGCAGCATCCTATCGGGATCAACACGCTGCACCCCCTCTTCGGCCAAGGTCCCCTTGGGAAAATCTTTTGCATTCAATGTCATGATTGCATCACTTGATGTGGCCACGGCAACGGCGAGGACGTGAATGTCATTTTCATCGGGCAGCCACAGACGTGCTTCAACATGCGGCACAGCGGGCACTTCCGCCTCGGGCCACGCCGCACGCAGCAGGGCGATTTCACTGCGTGCCTGTACCTCACCGGTCGGGCCAAGTTTGATTGCCGCGCGCGCCCATTCCTCGAGAATACGGGCGGACCAGACCGGTTGAAAAGCGCCCGTCCGCGCCACGCCCACAACCATTTCGCGCATGACTGTCGGATAGAGCACGCAGGCGTCGATGGTGATTTTCATGGCTCAGAGTTGGAAAAAGATGGATTTCAGATACCCGCTTTCCGCCAGCTGCGGCAGTTGCGGGTGATCTGGTCCGGCAAACCCGGTGTGGATCAGGGACGCCCGGCGCCCCGCCCGTCCAATTCCACGGACGCTCGCGGCACGAAAGGCGGCCAGATCGGCGGCATGTGAGCAGGAGCAGAGGCCAAGGACACCGTTTTCTGCCACCAAGGGGGCCGCCAATCGCGCGAGCCGCTCATAGGCGCGCAGGCCAGCCTCCAACGCAGGGCGCGCAGGGGCAAAGGCTGGTGGGTCGCAGATCACCACATCGAAAGTAGCTGCCTCCGCACGCAGGGCCGTCAGCACCTCAAAAGCGTCCCCTTGTCTCGTGGCAAAACGGTCCTGAACCTCCATCGCCCGCGCCCCGGCCTGGGCCAGCTCAAGCGCTTGTTGTGATCCATCCACCGCCAGTGCCTGTGCTGCACCGCCCGCAAGCGCTGCCAAAGAAAAGCCGCCAACATGGGAAAACACGTCCAACACCCTCGCGCCGCGCGACAGACCGGCGGCAAAGGCGTGATTGGGGCGCTGGTCGTAAAAAAGACCCGTTTTTTGCCCACCGGTCAGGCCGGCCATGTAGGTCGCCCCATTCATCGGCACAGGCACCGGCGCATCCGGCGCGGCGCCGATAAGGACCGCGTTGACGTCGTCCAGCCCTTCCAGCCCCCGCGTCCGGCCAGAGGCGTTTTTCAGCACGGTCTGGACACCGGTGACCGATTGCAGGGCTGCCGTGAGCGGCGCAAGCAGCCCTTCCGCCCAGGCCGCATTGGGCTGGACCACACAGATCGTGTCGAAGCGATCGATCACCACACCCGGCAGCCCGTCCGCTTCGGCATGGATCAGGCGGTAGAACGGCGCATCGAAGAGCCGCTCACGGGACGCCAACGCCTTGGCCAGACACACCTCGAACCAGCCCTGGTCGATCTGTGCGTCCGGGTTCGGGTCGAGCATGCGCGCGATGATCTTGGAGCGCGGATTGACCGCAACGACCCCCATGGGCGTGCGCGCATCATCCTGCAGCTGCGCCAATGCGCCGGGCGCCAAGGCCTTCGTGCGCCTGTCGGTGACCAACTCATTGGCATAGACCCAAGGGAACCCATGGCGAATGGCCCGGGCATTGGCCTTTGGTTTCAGGCGGACGACGGGCAGGTCGCTGGGAGCGGTGTCGGAATTGGAAAAGGGCGCTGTCATAGCGCCCTCCTCTAATCCGTTCTGCCGTGGGGTGAAAGATCAGAATGCGTTGTTGATCGCCTGCACCAGCCCCAGGCGCTGGTTGACGTAGCCTTGCGGGCTGGCCAACTCGGCCTGGATCACCTTCGCAAGATGGTCCGTGATGCGCACTTTCTGCGTCTGGCCCTGGCGTTCGGCTTCAATGGCCCGCTCTCCGCCAAACCCTTTGAGGTCTGCTTTGACGACGCGCGGGGCCCCGAAAAGCTGCCCGGTTTCCGCACTGCGCACAGACAGCTGGAAGGTGATCGAATGCACGCCGCCAATGGTATAGCGGGTTTTTTCGGTCAGCGCATGAAAGCGCAGGACTTCGATGTCGAGCACAACAGGCGTGCCCTTGGACATGCCAGCAGTGCCGCGCGCCATGGCGTCTTCAAAGATGGCCTTGACCTGTGCGTGGCGATCCCCTGCGGTATCCCCGCGCCAGACGATATCGCCCGAAGGATAGTAGCTGTTGGCTTCAGACACGATCAGAGTGCGCGGCACCGCCACGTTGATGGTGCTGACGTTGTAAGACTGGACAGCCGGATTGACGGAGGTGTCCAGCAGGTTCTGCTGTGTGGCACCTTCCACCGCCGGATTGGTAAACGGCGTGTTTCGGCTGGCGGTATCCGTTGTCGCGCAGCCTGCGACGATGGCTGCAAAAAACAAGGTCGCGATCAGTTTGGTCGATTTCATGATGGTTTCCTCGACGGGGGCGACTTCTGCACGCCTCGATGGGTTCGAGCAAAGATATAGAAATCAACTGGGGCTGAATTATGACGAATTTTAGGTAAAACTGACGATAATTCTGCGAAAGCTCTAATTTCTGGGTCGGGACCGCCAGCCGCCCCGTCGGCGCGGTGTGGCCATGCTGGCAAGGCCCTCGGTCATGACTTCCGTCATCGGATGATCCGGATGGTCGGTCCCATATTGACGCACCAGGACCTTGAGGACACGACCGGTATCCTGGCCGTCCGGCAGGCTCAGCGCCCAGTCCAGAAACACCGTCCGACACTCGCTTTTGGAAATGCCGTCAATGCGGTAGGCCTCCAGGATCAGGCCCTTTGGATCGTTTTCATCCCCTTTCATGGCGCACCAGTCTCGGGGTCCGGGAGGGCAAGGGCTGCGTCGAGGATGGCGGCGGAGCGGGTGTAGCAGGCGGTAAGCCGATCTTCGAGACATTGCATGGTTTCCTCCTCCAGCGCACGCAGCAGGAATGACCGACCTGCAGGCCCCAGCGTCTGAGCGTCCAGCGGCTTGTCGGACAGCAGGCGCGCCACCTGATGCACACGGGCATAAAATGCGTGCAGCTGCGTCAGTTCGCGCCCCTGTGCGTCATCCAAAAGCCCCGATGCGACAGCAGCCAGCAGGCCTGCCTCCGTCTGCCCACTGCTGTCGCCCTGCAACAACGCCCCCGCCTGCGCGAGCAGTTCGATCTCTTGCAGGCGGCCCGGTCCAATTTTCGCATCCCAAAGGCTGGTGGGCGGTTTCGCCGCCTGAATGCGCGCGCGCATCTGCGCCACCTCGGCGACCACGCCCGCTGTGATGCGCTGTAGCGCGATCACCTCCCGGCGGAACATCTCTACGTCCTCGGCCAGATCGGGCGGTCCGGCCACAACGGTCGCCCGGGTCAGCGCCAGATGCTCCCAGACCCAGGCCTCTTCGGCCTGATAGCTCTGGAATGACGCCCAGCTGGTGGCCACCGGACCCTGATTGCCCGAAGGTCGCAGGCGCATGTCGACCTCAAAGAGCCGCCCCTGCGCCATCGGGGCGGTCAGCGCCGTGATCAGCGCCTGGGTGAGGCGTGCATAATAAGGTCGGGTTGAGAGCGGTTTTTCACCCTCTGACATGTCGTGATCCAAGGGGTCGTAGATGACGATAAGATCGAGATCAGACCCCGCATTCAAGTGCCCTGCTCCCAACGAGCCCATGCCGAGCACCACCGCCCCGCGCCCCGGCGGCGGCCCATGGCGGCGGGCAAATTGGTCAATGACCAGAGGCCACAGCACGCTCAGGACCGCGCGGGCGATATCGGCATATTGCGTGGCGGCGGCTGCAGGGGTGATCAGACCGCGCAACAGATGCACACCGACCCGGAAGTGCCATTCCTTTGACCACCGGCGCGTTGCATCCAGACGCGCTTCATAATCCGCCTCCGCGTCCAATCGCTGGTGCAGCAGGCGTTCCAGACCCGACTGCCCCGGCCAGTCGGTGAAGAAATCACCGGCAATGACCGCATCGAACACCCCGGCATTGCGCGACAGATACTGCGCCAGTTCCGGGGAGGTGCCGGTCACGTCGATCAAAAGATCGGTCAGCTGCGGGTTGGCTTCCAGCAGCGAAAAGAGTTGCACCCCCGCGGGCAACCCTCTGAGAAAACCGTCGAAGGCCACGAGCGCTTCTTCCGGCCGCGAGGATTGCGCCAGGCGTGCCAGCAGGTCCGGCCTCAGACGTCGGAAGATTTCGCGGCTGCGCTCGCTGCGCAATGCAGGGTAGCTCAGCCAGCGTGTCAGCATCTCCTCATCCAGCAGATGGGGGGTGCGGTCCTGCGGTTGCGCTGGCGCGAAGAATCCTTCGGTCATCTCATGCACCGCAGCCAGCCGCTCGGAAAGGTCCGCCTTGAGATCCGCAACCTCGCAGTCCATCAGGCAGGCCAGCCGGTCGAAACCCGCGTCACTGTTGGGCAGGCTGTGGGTCTGCGCGTCCTGCACCATCTGCAAGCGGTGCTCCACCGTGCGATGCGCGGTGTAGTGGTCGGCCAATGTGTCGGCCATCTCTGTCTCCACCCAGCCCTTTTGGGCCAGAGCCTGCAGGCTTTCAAGGGTGCCACGGGTGCGCAGATCGGGGTCACGCCCCCCCGCAATCAACTGTCGTGTCTGCGTGAAAAACTCGATCTCGCGGATGCCCCCACGCCCCAGCTTCATGTTGTGCCCGGGCAAGGTGATCGGCCCGCCCAGGCCCTTATGCTCGCGAATGGCAAGGCGCATGTCATGGGCGTCCTGAATGGCGGCGAAATCGAGATGCTTGCGCCAGACGAAGGGAGAGAGATCACGCAGAAACCGATTGCCCGCAACGCTGTCACCGGCGGCCACGCGGGCCTTGATGTAGGCCGCGCGTTCCCAGGTTCGGCCAAGGCTTTCGTAATACCGCTCTGCGGCTTCCATCGCGATGCAGACCGGCGTGACCGCCGGATCGGGCCGCAGGCGCAAATCGGTGCGAAACACGTAGCCTTCCGCGGTCATTTCGCTCAGCGTGGCGGCCATCGCCCGTGTTGCCCGTACAAAACTGGCACGTGCATCGTGAAAATCCTCCGGATCGAAGCGGGTTTCATCAAAGAGGCAGATGAGATCGATGTCGGAGGAATAATTCAGCTCCCCCGCGCCCATCTTGCCCATGGCCAGAACGCACATGCCTGCGGCGTCCTCCAGATCGTCCTCGGTTTTGCCCGGCAGTTTGCCCCGTTTGATCTGCACCGCCAGCCCGACGCGCAAGGCTGAGTAACAGGCTGCATCCGCAAAATCGGTCAGCGCGCCCGTGACCTTGGCCAGAGGCCAGGCCCCGCCCAGATCCGCAAGCGCCGTCAGCAATGCCACACGGCGCTTTCCTCGCCGCAAAGCTCCGGCAATTCCCTCTGATGGCGCGGTGCGGGCGGCAGCGATTTCCGCAGCCAGCGCCGCCTCCGGTGTCTCCAGCGCCTCTGGCACCCACGTGGCCTCCTTGGTGATCAGTCCGGCAAGATAGGGGCTGGATCCGGCCGTTCCGCGGATCAGGTCAACGCTCTCCTTTTGCAGGGTCGGCAGGGAGGCCACCGCTTCAGCACCGCGTTCCGGATCATGAGCGCGTGGACAGCGCGTGAGCATTTCGACCAGTGTCATAGCAGTGTTCTCGCCCCTGGGATACCCAAGGTCAATGGGCGTTGGAGGGTCTCGGGCCGTTGAATCGCCAATATCAGTCGCTAAATCAGCTTCCGTTTATGGCGGCCTAATATTCTGAATTAAAACACTTTAAAAGATTAATGTAAAAAACATTCACATAAAGCCTTGCAAGTTGGGCGAGAAGTGCCAATCTATTCAATGTGAAAGACATTCACATACCCGGACACCTCCGGCCCCGCAAACCCAAACTGAAAGGCACAACAATGACGACCGTCACACAAACCAGTCCCCTGACCAGCCGACCAGGGTGGTTCACCCGCGCTGAACAATGGCTCGACTCCAAAGGCAAGGGCGCGTGGATTGCCGCGATGGTCCTTGGCTTTGTCTTCTTCTGGCCCATTGGTCTCGCCCTTCTCTTTTACATGATCTGGAGCAAACGCATGTTCACATCCTGCAGCCGCAAATCCACTTCGATGCGCACCGGCATGAGCGCCATGCGCCCCAGCGGCAACAGCGCCTTTGACGCCTACAAAGCCGACACCCTGCGCCGCCTGGAAGACGAACAGCAACAGTTCGAAGCCTTCCTGGAGCGTCTGCGCGAGGCAAAAGACAAAGCGGAGTTCGACCAATTCATGAACGACCGCGCCGAAAAAGCAGACAACGGCACCGCCGAGGCCTAAAAGACCTGTGCCGGGGAATGTCCCCGGCACGTCACCCATTGCACCAAAGTAGATCATCATGACCGCCACGCCCGACCCCCACAGCCAACCGGATTTTTACAAGGACGTGCCCTTCAAGCGCCTGATCGCCTGGGGCATTGACGCGGTTCTGACTTTCCTTGCCTGCCTTGTGATCCTGCCGTTCACGGCTTTCACCGGCATCTTCTTCTTTCCCCTGCTCTTTCTGATCGTTGGATTCGTCTACCGGATGATCACGCTGGCGAATGGATCGGCGACCTGGGGCATGCGCCTCTTTGCCATTGAATTGCGCGAGGCAGATGGGGCCCGGCTCGACGCAGGCAGCGCTTTTGCCCATACCTTTGGCTACACCATCAGCTGGGCTTTCTTCCCCTTGCAACTGATTTCGATTGTGCTGATGGCGGTCACGGAACGTGGCCAGGGCCTGAGCGATCACGTGCTCGGTACGGTGATGGTCAACCGTCGCGCAAGCTAGCGTTAACACAGCGGAAACTACGTCTTGGCGGCTGGCGTCTGTCTTGTTATCCTGTTTCGGATAACCTCTGGAATCTCATGCGCCATACGCTGCCCATCGCTCCGCAGTTCTATGTCACTGCCCCTCAGCCGTGCCCCTATTTGGACGGGCGCATGGAGCGTAAGCTGTTTACCGCGTTGCAGGGCGAGAACGCGGATAAGCTGAACGACAGCCTGTCCCAACAGGGCTTCCGCCGGTCCCAGAATGTGCTCTACCGGCCCTCATGTGCTGAGTGTTCCGCCTGCCTCAGCGCCCGCATTGATGTCAGTGCCTTCACCGCCTCGCGCAGCCAGCGCCGGACGATGAACCGCAATGACGATCTGGATCGCCGGGCCACTTCGCCCTGGGCCTCCGAGGAGCAATACGAGCTCTTTCGCACCTATCTCGACAGTCGCCACGCCGAGGGCGGCATGGCGGATATGGATGTGTTCGAATTCGCCGCAATGATCGAGGAAACGCCCATCCGCAGCCGCGTGGTCGAATACACCGACCGAAACAGCAACGCGCTGATTGGGGTGAGCCTGACGGATGTCCTGTCTGACGGGTTGAGCATGGTCTATTCCTTCTACGCACCCGATGATCCCAAACGGTCGCTGGGCACCTACATGATCCTCGATCACATCAAGATCGCACAGGAAGCGGACTTGCCTTACGTCTATCTCGGCTACTGGGTCCCGGGCAGCCAGAAGATGGGCTACAAGGCCAAGTTTTCCGGGCTTGAGGTCTATGTCGGCGGGAGCTGGCAGAAAATGAAAAGCCCCGATGATTTCAGCGCCGATACGCATCCGCTGTCCACCGATCCGATTGTCGAACAGGTGGCCAACATTCACCTGCCTGATACACGTCCGACCAAGTAGGCGCGTGCCCGCTTTGCCGATGAATTAGGCGCCGGGGTCAAATCTGTTTTCCCGCCATTGTGCCTATGTCTTTTGCCCTCCGTTTCGCCGGGTCTTCTGATAGTTTGGAAAAGGTCAGGAGGTACGGGATATGGCGAAAACGACAACTCACCTTGGCGGATGCCTTTGCGGCGCCATTCGGTTTGAGGCGCAGGCCCCGGCCCTGAAGCCTCATACCTGCTCGTGCAAAATCTGTCAGCGGCACAGCGGCGCGCTCACCGCGGTCTGGGTCGAATTTCCGAAGGAGGCCGTGACCTGGACAGGCACGGGTGGCCTGCCCGCGACCTATCGATCCTCAGACTACTCCAGCCGCGCGTTCTGCCCGACCTGTGGCAGTACCCTGGGCGCGATTGATGATGACCCGGTGGTTGCGCTGCTGGTCGGCACCTTTGACAAGGCCAACCGCAAAGACCTGATGCCGCTGGCCCATTCCTACAAGGGCGGACGCCCCAAGTGGTGGCACATTGACGTGGGCGCAAAATAGGCCGCGCTTTTCTGACATAACCCCTGTTGCTTGCTGGTCCGCGCCGCCGATGGTCAGCCGCGAAAAAGGGGGCACGTGGCACCCTTCTCTTCCCTCATGTCTCGACATATCAGATCAGTTCGGGATCAGATCCGGAACAATCGTCACAATACTCGGGAAGGTCCATAGGAGCGCCAGTCCCGCCACCTGGATTAGCACGAAGGGGATGATCCCGCGGTAGATATGACCCGTCGTCACTTCACGGGGCGCAACCCCGCGCAGGTAGAAGAGCGCAAAGCCAAAGGGCGGCGTCAGGAAGGACGTCTGCAGGTTCACCGCGATCATGATGGTGACCCATTTGGGGTCAAAGGTGCCGCCGTAGATGACCGGCCCGACGATGGGGATAACGATGTAGATGATCTCCAGGAAATCGAGCACAAAGCCCAGCACGAAGAGCACCAGCATCACGATCAGGAAAACGGTGAATTCATTGTCAAAGGACTTCAGGAACTGCTGGATGTAGTGTTCACCGCCAAAGGAGATCACCACCAGGTTCAGCAGTTGCGAACCGATCAGGATGGTGAAGACCATGCTGGTCACCTTCGCCGTTTCCCGCACCACCGGGCTCAGCACGCCGGAGGTATAGAGGATCCAGCAGGAGAAGATCAGACCAAAGAGCGCGTAGAGGTACGCGGCATAGGCGACAAAGAAGGCAAACCAGCTTTGGAAGCCGACCGCACCGGTGTTGATGCGCAGGTCGAAATTGATGCCCACCAGGATGCAGACGATGATCGCCAGCGTCGACCAGATGATCACCTTGGGGGAGCGGTCCTGATCTTTCAGCTTGCGGTAGGCTGCAAGCATGATCGCCCCACCGGCCCCGAGGGCGGCGGCAGGCGTCGGGTTGGTGATCCCGCCAAGGATCGAGCCCAGCACCGCGACGATAAGCACCAACGGTGGAAAGACCACGCGGATCAGCTCATTCGTGGCGCAGATCTTCGTGGCGTGCACCACACCATACATCAGCGCCGCAAAAGGCAGCGCCATCAGGGCAACCATGGCCCCGGATGATGTGGCCGGGCCGATGAGGATGATATCGACAAGGATCATCAACACCGCCCCCACGGCCCCGATCAGCAAGGGCTGCGCCGGGCTGGAGGGCGACACGCCCCGCGCCGTGGTCAGGAACAGCGATGTCAGCACCAGAATGATGGCGATCCCTGTTCCGATTGGGGCCGCATTGGCGATCTTGTCCGCCCTGGCCTGCGCCAGTTCTTCCTCGCTCAGGCGTTCGGATTGCTGGATGCCGCCAGCATCATTGATGGCCGTCTGCTGCGCCACCGCTGCGTCCCAGGCGGATTGCCCGTGGAGCTCAATCATCGAGGCCTGACATTCCGCACTCACGTTGGTGCGCAGCGCGGCGCCTTCACCGATATCGGAATAGCGCGACACATTGGTGGACTGATCCCCGATGACGCCGAGATTGCCCAGCAGCACCGCGCCGACGATGATCGCCAAAGGCGCGCCTAGGAACCATGTGAACGCTTCATTGCGGGTGACGGGTTCGGCATTGGTGCTGCCCATCGGCACCGCGGGCGCCTTGTCCGGGTTCAGCAGCGCAAAGCCAAAGGCGTAAAGCGCATAGAGCAGCGCCAGCATGATGCCCGGCAAAAGGGCGGCCTGAAAGAGCGTCCCCACCGACAGAACCGCAGGCTCGCCCAGATAGGTCAGCGCGTCGGTACAGCCCTGCGTCACCGCGCGTTTTTCCTGCGCGGCGGAATAGAGGTCGCCCGCAAGCGTGCCCAGCAGAACGATCACGATGGAGGGCGGAATGATCTGCCCCAGCGTTCCCGAGGCCGCGATGACCCCGGTCGACAGCTCCGGCGAATAGCCATTGCGCAACATGGTCGGCAGCGCCAGCAGGCCCATCGTTACCACGGTGGCGCCGACGATCCCGGTGGAGGCCGCAAGAAACGCACCCACAACCACGATGGAGACGGCCAGACCGCCGGGCAGCGGGCCAAAGACGCGTGCCATGGTGGTCAGCAGATCGTTGGCGATCTTCGAGCGTTCCAGCGTGATGCCCATCAGCACGAACATCAGCACCGCCAGCAGGGTCTCGATGGACTGGCCCGCCAGCACCCGTTCGTTCATCCGGTTCACAACAAAGGAGACGTTGCGGTCCAGGGCGACTTCCCAGCCTCTGGGGAAAACGGGCTCCTCGATCCGCGGTAAATCGGGGTATCGGAAGACCGATATCGTATCGGCCTTGACGCCGGAATTCACCAGATCGCGGTAGACCGCGCTGCCGGTGTCAATGGCCTGGTGGATCAGCAGCCCCGCACTGTCGAGGGCGGCGATGATCCCGAAGGAGATGATCCCTGCCCCGGCGATGGCGAAAGCCACCGGAAAGCCGGACAGAATACCGCCAAAAAGGCAGATGAAAACGATGATCAGGCCAACTTCTACGCCGTCTAGACCGAAAAACATGGGCTTAGTCCCCTCATGCGCTGCGTGCTCCGCTGCGTCTTATTAGTGTGTGCCCTCATAGGCTTCTTCACCGTCACCAAGGCTGTCACGGTCCAGATACTTCCCTTCGCTCTCGGGTCCTTCTTTCCATTCCAGATAGGAGCGGTAGAACATGGCCATCGCCTGCAGAAAGAGCATCGCGGTGAAGGCGCAGAGCAGGATCTTGAACAGGAAGTACCCGTTGAACCCGTTGGGGCTGAACCCGATGGTTTCCACGTTCCAGCGCAGCGCCCGGGATTTCAACACCAACCGGTCCAGCGTGTCGGAGGCGGAGGGTTTCGGCACGATCAGATGCCGCCACATGAAGAACCAGCCGTACATCCAGATCAGTACCGCGACCGGCATCATGAAGAAGATGGCGCCGAACATGTCGATCACCTTCTTGGTGCGGAACTTGACCGCAGAATAGATCAGATCGACCCGCACATGGCCGCCCTGCACGAAGGTGTAGGCCATGCAGAGACAGACAACCAAGGCGTTGTAGAGTTTGAGTTCTTCGGCAAACCAGCTGATGTCGAAGCGCAGCGGAATGCCGAAGCCAAAGGAGATATCGGGCCGGGTGAAGATCCGCTGCATGAAGACGATGATGATCTGTTGCAAGACCATCAAGAGGCCCGCCCAGGCAAAGAAGCGGCCCACCGTATTGGCGAAGCCTTCGAGCACGCGGACGTAGCCCCACATGATATCGTTCCGCCACAGGCCGATTGCAAACATGATCAGGAAGGCGGTGAAAACCACAAAAAAGAATTCCACCGAACCGCCGTAGTAGACAAAGCGCATGATCGCTTCTTTGTCAGACCAGTCCAGCCAGAGGGAGGGATGCGAGACCGCGTAGAAAAAGTTGTAAACCGCCAAGCCGATATTCGTGAAAAACCACAATATCCCGTTAAAGATGACAGATAGCGAACCGCCTGCTGCGTCTACGTCATTTTCCATATGTCCCCCTCCCTTGGGGTACGCATTTTAGCGCTCCAAGGTGTCGTCCGTGTCCGGTCGTTGGAATTCTTCCTCATATGAGAGGCCATTCACCCGTGAACGGCCCCTCATGAAGCTTCGTAAGGCGTTTAGCCGTTGGCCAGAACGCGGTTACGCTGTGCCACGTAGAAACCGTCCGATTTCAGCAGCCAGTCAGAGCTTTGTGCCAGCGATTCCTCGAAGGACGCGCGGATCTTGGCAAAGAGCTCATCGTTCATATTCTCGTCCATGACTTTCTTGGACGCTGCACCGAAGGCATCCCAGACATCATCCGGGAATTGCAGCGTTTTCACGCCCTGTGCCTGCAGGCGCGCCAGCGCGGCCCCGTTGTTGGCCAGTGTTTCGGCCAGCTGGGTGTGCGTGGTGGCCATCGCCGCGTTGGCGATGATCGCCTGATGTGCGGGCGACAGGTCATTGTAGACGTCGAGGTTGACGCCACAGGCCAGCGCGGAGCCCGGCTCGTGGAAACCCGCTGTGTAGTAGACTTTCGCCACTTCCTGGAAACCGGCGCGTTCATCCGCAAAGGGGCCAACCCATTCCAGACCGTCCAGGGCACCGGACGACAGCGCCTGATAAAGCTCACCACCGGGGATGTTTTGCACAGAGGCACCCAGTTCACCCAGAACCTTGCCGCCAAGACCCGGCATCCGGAATTTCAGACCGTTGAAATCGTCCGCGGAGTTGATCTCATTGCGGAACCAGCCACCGGATTGCGAGCCGGAGTTGCCCGCGATGAAGGATTTCAGGTTGAAGATTTCGCCCAGTTCGTTGTGCAGCTCATGGCCGCCACCGTGGTGGTACCAGTTGGTCACTTCCTGCGCTGTGCCGCCAAAGGGAACAGCGGTAAAGTAGGCATAGCCCGGGTGCTGACCAATAAAGTAGTAGTCGGCGGAGTGATAGAGGTCGGCCTGACCGGAGGATACCGCGTCAAAGACTTCAAAGGCGCCAACCAGCTCGCCAGGGGCCTTTTTGTCGATGGTCAGCGTGCCATCGGACATGGCGCCAACCATTTCTTCGAAATATGTAGCCGCGTCATCAAGAACCGCGAAACCACGGGGCCAGGATGTGACCATGGTCAGGGCGCGATTGCCTTGTGCGTATGCGGGTGCTGCCAGCGTTGTGGCGGCGGCGGAACCGCCCAGTGCAGATGTCTTCAGGAATGAACGACGATCCATTTAGTTACTCCTCCCAAATATGACGCCCACGTCGCATGGATCACGCGCAGGTCGTTTCGAGTGTGGCCACACTAGCGATGCGCGCTCCAATGAAAATACCTAGTACTGCGTAGATGAGCGGCATTTACGCCATTTTGGTCATATTTTTTGGCCGGTTTTCGCGCCGAAACACCGCGCGGGGTCGGATTAGCCGCGCGTGTGTCGCGGGATCAGACTTTGATTCGCCCTGATTTCAACGTAATCAGACTGTCATGAAACGGTTTGGCGCATTTTTTCGGCCCAGTTACGCGCAAAAGCTGTCGCTGGTGGCCACGGTTCCGCTGATCGCGGCGGTGGCTGCGATTGCCGTTCTGGTGGCCTATCAGTCGCGTATGCTGGCCGAACGCGAGATCAAGGCGCTGGAGACACAGCTGCTGGAAGCCAAGAAGGTGGAGCTGGCCAATTACGTCACGCAGGCCCGCAATGGGTTCTACTTTATCTACGGCAATGCCGCCCCCGATGATCAGGACGCCCGCGATCAGGTGGCGCAGATCCTGTCGGCCATGATTTACGGGACCGAAGGCTTCTTCTTTGTCTACGACTATGATGGCACCAATCTTGTCAGCCCGCGCCAGACCGAGATGATCAACCGCAACTGGACCGGCCTTGCCGACAGCGAAGGTACCCCCATCACCGATGAGATCATTCGCATTGCCCGATCAGGCGCGGGGTATCACAGCTACCTCTGGCCAAAACCCTCCACCGGGGAGGAGGCGCGGATGATCACCTATGTCACCAGCTTTCCAAGCTGGCGGTGGGCCGTGGGCACGGGCGTGTTCATCGATGACGTGCTGGCCACCGTCGCCTCTGCCCGCGCAGATGTCGAAGAGCGGGTCCAGCAGACGTTTTTCTATATCGGTATGATCACTCTGGCCGCCCTGTTGGCGGTTTTCCTGACCGGCATGGTGCTGAACATTCGCGAGCGTCGCCTGGCCGATGCGAAACTGAAAAAACTCACCCAACGGGTGCTGGACGCCCAGGAAGAAGAACGCGGCCGCGTCGCGCGCGAATTGCACGATGGCATCAGCCAGCTGCTGGTGGGTGTGCGCTATGCGCTCGACACCGCCCGGCGCAAGCTCGACCGTGGCGATCCGACCGCCGCGGCGCCCTTGGCCAAGGGCATCGAGACCCTGGGCGAGGCCATTTCCGAGGTGCGCCGCATCAGCCGCGATCTGCGCCCCGGTGTTCTGGACGACCTTGGGCTTGGCCCGGCGGTCAAGGCGCTCACCGATGATTTCAGCGAGCGCACCGGCATGACCACGGAATTTGACACGGTTGTTTTCCGCAACCGGCTGGATGGCGAGGCCAAGATCGCGCTCTACCGCATCGCGCAGGAAGCGCTCACCAATATCGAACGTCACGCCCAGGCCAGCCACGTGCGTATCGATCTGCGCGGCCACAAGAAAGGGGCGACCCTGCGGATCGAAGACAACGGTCGCGGCATGCCCGATGACACCGTCGGCCATGGCGGCGGTCTGGGGTTGCGCAACATGCAGGAACGTGTGGAGCAGCTTGAAGGTGAGCTGATCATCGCCGCCCCGCGCGCGGGCCATGGCACGATTATCGAAGTTACCGTCCCGCTCTCGCACCTGCTGCCACCGGAACCCGAAACACCACACCAAGCCAAAGTACCCGCATGACCAACTCTCCCATCAAAGTCCTGATCGTTGATGACCACCCGATGGTCGCCGAAGGCATTCAATCCATCCTGGAAAGCTATGATGACATCACCGTTGTCGGCACCTGCAATGCGGCCCGCGAGGCCATCGAGCAGCTCGACGTGCTGGATCCGGATGTGATCCTGATGGACCTCAACATGCCCGACATGGGCGGGCTCACGGCAACCGAGATCGTGTTGGAACAGCGCCCCGGCACGCGAATCCTGGTGCTGTCGATGCATGACAGCCCTGAATACATCTCCTCCGCGCTCAGCCACGGGGCCATGGGCTATGTGCTCAAGGATGTGCCCACGGATGAAATCAAGCAGGCGATTGACGTGGTCATGTCCGGCGAACGCTATCTGTGCACCGGTGCGCGTGGGTCGCTGGAGCCGAAAGCGGCTGGCGTGCGCGAAGCACTGACCGGGCGCGAGCAGACGATCCTGCTGCAGCTGGCGCAGGGTAAGTCGAACAAAGATGTGGCGCTGGCGCTGGATATTTCCGTGCGGACAGTTGAAACCCACCGCAAGAACATCAAGCGCAAACTGGGGATTTCCAGCACCGCAGGGCTGACCCGATACGCGCTGGAACATGGCGTACTGCAGGGCACCGGCGCGCGATTTTAGCCGCCCTCGTCACGCGGTAGTCGTTGCCGTGGACCGGGCTCGCAGATTTCACCAAAACAACGCCGAATGTTCAGTCTTTTTTAAAGGCCGCTTCTTAAACCGGTCGTATGAACATGCAGCGCTCCCTTTCGGTCCCCAGCGCGTCAACCATCGACGCGCTCCCCTACCGCGACGCCATTGACCGCGTTGCGACAACGCGCGCTTTGGTCGTGCGCATTGCCCTGAATGTGAGCTTGCTGTCGGGCGGCGCGCGTGAGGCGGACCGCGAGGAACTGCTGTCGATGTTGCAGGCGCAAACGCAAAAGCTGCGCCACACGCTCGAAGTGCTGCAGGGCACAAGCACTTTTTCGGATCTGCCCGAAGAGCTCAGCCTCTGGCTGGCGCATCTGGCACAGGATCAAAACGACCATATGCGCATCATCAGACGCATGGCCGATTTGACCGATACCCTGACCGCCGCGGCCCGAAGCCCGGACGGCGCATCGGCCTCAAACCTGCAGTCCTATATCGCACTTGGACAGACAGAATTCTTTGACGCGGTGACGCGGTTGACGGACCATGTGTGGGCCCAGGTTGAGAATGGTCGAAGCCAGCAATTGGAAGTTGCCATGCAATCCGCGACACGTCTGGGTGAAGGGTTGAGCCGGCTGGAACGGATCGGCAAATACGTCCGCTCCATGTCGATCAACGCCTCGGTTGAAGCCTCGCGTGCGGGTGAAGCGGGCAAAGGACTGGCGATCATCGCGCAGGAATTCAAGGTTCTAGCCGAAGAAGTGCAGCAGCTCACCCTCTCCGCGCGTGAGGATATTGAAAGCATCGAAGCCTCCCACTAGGCCAGAATCGGGCGTTTCAGACCACGAAATTTGCGAAAATTTCGCGATGACGTATCACAGCGCAAGGAAATGGCGCAAAATTATGTCTGTGCGACAGATTTTTTGTGCACTAGGTGCTTGACGCCCCCAACCTACGCCCATAATGTCCCGCCAGCATCAAGGAGCCTCAGGCCATGGCCACGCTAGTCGTCATTGTAGGAAAAACGCGCATGGGCCGGTAACGGTAGACCATAGTCTGACCCATGCGCCCCCGCTAGAACGGGGGCTTTTTTTTGCGCAAACGGTAGAACAGGCCCGAGAACGTGGCCCGATACGGAGTTGAAAGATATGAAACGGCAGATGTCCGGAGCAAAAATGATTGTCCAAGCCTTGATCGATCAAGGTGTGGACACCGTCTTTGGCTATCCCGGGGGCGCCGTCCTACCGATCTACGATGAGATTTTTCAGCAAAACGCCATTCGCCATATTCTGGTGCGCCACGAACAGGGTGCGGTACATGCCGCCGAAGGCTATGCGCGCGCCACCGGCAAACCCGGCGTTGTGCTGGTGACCTCAGGTCCCGGGGCCACCAATGCGGTAACCGGTCTGACCGACGCGCTGATGGATTCGATCCCGATTGTGGTGCTGACCGGACAGGTGCCGACCTTCATGATCGGCTCAGATGCGTTTCAGGAGGCGGATACCGTTGGCATCACCCGGCCCTGCACCAAACACAACTGGCTGGTGAAAGAGACGGATGCCCTGCCCGGCGTGCTGCACGAGGCTTTCCATGTCGCGACGCAAGGCCGCCCCGGTCCGGTTCTGGTGGACATCCCAAAAGATGTTCAGTTCGCCACCGGTACCTATGCCGAGCCCAAGCCCTCCGTGTCCCATTATCAGCCCAAGGTCAAAGGCGATATGGAGGAGATCACCGAGCTGGTTGCCGCGATTGAAAAAGCCAAGAAACCGGTTTTCTACACGGGCGGGGGTGTGATCAATTCCGGACCCGCGGCGAGCCAGCTGTTGCGCGAATTGGTCAAATCGACCGGCTTTCCGATCACCTCGACGCTGATGGGGCTTGGGTCTTATCCGGCCTCCGGTGAAAACTGGCTGGGCATGCTGGGGATGCACGGGCTTTATCAAGCCAATATGGCGATGCATGATTGCGATCTGATGATCAACATCGGCGCGCGGTTTGATGACCGGATCACCGGGCGCATCGATGCCTTCAGCCCGAAATCGATCAAGGCGCATATCGACATCGACCCGTCGTCGATCAACAAGGTGATCAAAACGGATATTCCGATTGTGGGGGATGTCGGCCATGTGCTGGAAGACATCCTCAAGGTCTGGAAGTCCCGGGGCCGCAAGACAAATTCCGAAGCGCTGGCCAAATGGTGGCAGCAGATCGAGGAATGGAAGGCCATCGATTGTCTGAAGTTCACGCAATCCGGCAAGACCATCAAACCTCAACATGCGCTGGTGCGGCTGGAGGAACTGACCAAGAAAAACGACCGCTACATCTGTACCGAAGTGGGCCAGCACCAGATGTGGGCCGCGCAGTACCTGGGCTTTGAGGACCCAAACCGCTGGATGACCTCGGGCGGTCTGGGCACGATGGGCTATGGTTTTCCCGCATCGATCGGCGTGCAAATGGCGCACCCCGACGCGCTGGTGATCAACGTGGCCGGCGAAGCCAGCTGGCTGATGAACATGCAGGAAATGGGCACCGCGGTGCAGTATAACCTGCCGGTCAAACAGTTCATCCTCAACAACGAACGTCTGGGCATGGTGCGCCAGTGGCAGGAATTGCTGCACGGCGAGCGATATTCGCAAAGCTGGTCCGAAGCCCTGCCCGATTTCGTGAAACTGGCCGAAGCCTTTGGCGCCAAGGGTATCATCTGCTCCGATCCCGCGGACCTCGACGATGCGATCATGGAGATGATCAATTACGATGGCCCGGTGATCTTCGACTGCCTTGTGGAGAAGCATGAAAACTGTTTCCCGATGATCCCGTCGGGCAAGGCGCACAACGAAATGCTGCTGGGCGAGGCGCAGACGCAAGGCGTGATCAAAGCCGATGGCGCGGTCATGGTCTGACCGCTACCCCGGTTTCGTTCTGGCGTGGGCCCTTCCGGCCCCGCCGCTCTCTCACTCAATAAGGCTTCGAACATGTCCCCGCTCAAAATCAAAAAAGGCGCCACCAGCCATTCCGCTTATAACCTGCGTCCCACCTTTTCCGATGTGGTTGAGCGGCACACCTTGGCTGTCCTTGTCGAAAACGAACCCGGGGTTCTAGCCCGCGTCATCGGCCTCTTTTCCGGCCGCGGTTACAACATCGACAGTCTAACCGTGGCAGAGGTGGATCACACCGGGCACCTGAGCCGCATCACCATCGTCACTTCCGGCACGCCGCAGGTGATCGAACAGATCAAGGCGCAGCTGGGCCGCATCGTCACAGTACACGAGGTCCATGATCTGACGGTTGAGGGGGCAAGTGTTGAACGCGAGCTGGCCATGTTCAAGGTCAGCGGCACAGGCGACAAGCGGGTCGAAGCGCTGCGTCTGGCCGATATCTTCCGGGCGCGGGTTGTGGACAGCACGCTGGAAAGCTTCGTGTTTGAAATCACCGGCGCGCCGGACAAGATCGATGCTTTTGCAGATCTGATGCGCCCGCTTGGCCTGTCTGATGTGGCCAGAACCGGTGTGGCGGCCCTGTCACGCGGCGAATAACGCGGCTTTAGGCCCCGGAGACGCGCGGCATCTGCACTTGCGTCTCCGCCCTGCGCGGCTCAAACGGGATGATCTGAGCCGTCTGAACAGTGCTGTGGCTGGCTGCAGCACTCCGGCGCAGGGCCTCTGGCAGGCCCGCCCCTGCGCGCTCCAATACCAGACGCGGGTTGTGAACAGTTCTCATAGAGGATTGAATTTCCACGTCAAACTGGACAACATCCCCGGCATCAAAGAAAATATCTGACTGAAACAACTGTGTTTCTGAATTCAGAAAAGCCAGATCACCCTGATCTTCACACCAGATGACAGCCTTTCGGTCCGAAGCATCGCTCCATAGGACTACACCTATCATATTTTTATCCTATCCCTGGTCCTACTCGCACGCCGGTCCTACAAACATCGCGCCTCCCTATTGGTACCAATAAGTTAACGGTTCGGCACATGATAAAATCAGCACCGTACGCTTGGAATTTGTGTCGACCCGCTCTATGAATGACACAAATACGATCTACTGTTGACGCTATTTAGCATCAAAAACGGTGGTCTATCTGTAAATCATTGGCTAATTCGCGACATATTGCTTAATATGCTGCGGCAGCGACGAGGCAAAAGGACGACGATGCCTGTGACCGCCCGAACCCCAGCGCAACTGCGCAATATGTTTGGCTCCAACCTGCGAACACTCTCTGCTGATTACCCCTCAATTTCAGCGCTCTCACGGGATCTGGGGATCAACCGGACGCAGTTTAACCGCTATCTCAGCGGAGAGAGCTTCCCGCGCCCGGACGTTCTCGCAAGAATGTGCGATTTTTTTGCCGTTGATGCGCGCGTGCTTCTCGAACCCGTCGATCAGGTGGCGCGCGACACCGGTCCGATTTCCAGCGAGTATCTGCGCGACTTCATGGGCCCGGCCATTCAATCGGTTTCCGAAGACAGCCTGCCCAGCGGATTTTACCAGTTCGCACGCCGCAGCTTCGTCAAGGATGACCGGTTTGTGCGGGGTGTCGTGCTGATCAAGCGCGACGGGGACAATACATTTCTGCGCGGGTATGAACCAAAAATCGCCATGGCGATGCAGGGCATCCCTGCCACCGCACAGGCACGCGAATACCGTGGTTTCGTAATGCAGATCGAAGATGGTGTCGCCGCCACGGTGGCCCGACGCAATGGTATGACAGCTTCGTTCAACTACCTGAGCCGCGTGACATCATTTCAGAACAATTTCTGGGTCGGCTATGTCGCCCGCACCGTGCGGGAAGACACATCAGGCATGCGTATGACGCGCTTAGTCTATGAATATCTTGGGAAAAACACTGCCGAGGCGCTGTTCCGCGCGCGCAGAGCCGGGTTTTGCACGCTGGAAGAACTGATGCCCTTTCACCAAAGGCTGCTGCAACCCCACGACCCGTTCCGCTGAAAACATGCGCGCGATGGCGATGTCGCCTTGAGGAAACTCGGGTCGCTTTAAGCGCGGCATCCGTGGCGGTGTCACTTACAATATCTCCAACCTTTCTGGAGAGCTGTCATGGATCATTCACCCACCGATCTGTCGAACGTACGCCGCCCGATCGCACAAGCGCATGGTCTTCCCAACGCGCATTACACCGATGCGGCTGTTTTCGAGGAAGAGAAACATGCGCTGCTGTTTGATACATGGTCCGGCCTTGCCGTAGCAGCGGATGTGCCGGACATTGGCGATGCGGTGCCACTGAGCTTTCTGGGCATGCCCTTGCTCATGGTGCGGGACCGGCAGGGCACCCTACGCGTGTTTCAGAATATTTGCCGCCACCGCGGTATGATCCTGGTTTCGGAACCGCGGAAAATTGAAGGTGCCATTCGCTGCCCCTATCACAGCTGGTGCTATTCCACCGATGGCGAACTGGTCAGCACACCGCATGTGGGCGGCCCTGGCCAGAACAAGCACGACGGTATTGACCGCGCGCTGTTGGGTCTGATCGAAGTGCGCAGCCATATCTGGATGGGTGTGGTCTGGATCAATGTGTCGGGTACCGCGCCCGCCTTCGAGGATGCAAATGCCGAGCTGCTAAAACGCTGGGCGGAGTTTGACAAACCGATCTTTCATGGCGGTGCAGACAGCTGCTTCCAGCTGGACGTGAACTGCAATTGGAAGCTTGCCGTCGAGAATTATTGCGAAAGCTATCATCTGCCCTGGGTACATCCCGGCCTGAACAGCTATTCGCGATTGGAAGATCACTATCATATTGAAGAAAAGGGGCTTTTCGCGGGCCAAGGCACGCATGTCTACCGACAGCTCAAAGGTGAAAACGGCGACGTGTTTCCGGATTTCGAGGGGTTGAGCGATACGTGGGATACGGCGGCTGAATATATCACTGCCTTTCCCAACGTCCTGTTGGGCGTCCACCGGGACCACACATTTGCTATCATTCTGGAACCGCAGGGTCCGGAGAAGACGCGCGAACATGTGCATCTCTTCTACACCACGCCCGACACCGATGACGCCCTACGACAAAAGAACGCGCAACAGTGGAAAGAGGTTTTTGTTGAGGACGTTTTCGTCGTGGAGGGCATGCAGCGCGGGCGGCACGCAGTGTCATTTGATGGCGGTCGTTTCTCCCCCGCGATGGACGGGCCGACGCATCTTTTTCATGATTGGGTTGCCGGTCGGCTGAACGCCCGTCGTCAGATGGATCAGGCGGCGGAGTGACATCGCTGGACGCGCAACTGTTGGCAGCCCATGACGCCGGTGATCAACGCGCGCTGGTTGATCTTTATCGCGCGGCGGCGGACCGCGCGGAAGACGTCGACGCCTGCGGTTTCTATCTGACCCAGGCCTTTATCTACGCCTTGGAAGCAGGGGCGCCGGAAGCAGACGGCCTGCGCCAAAGGCTCATCGACATGGGGCGTGAACTGCCCGCCTAATCCGTGGTGGCAAGCAATCTGTAGAGATGCCAGGAGGCATGCCCCAGCAGGGGCAGCACAATCCATAGCCCCAGGAACCCTGGCAGGATCGCGGCAAAACTCAAAACTGCAATAATGGCCGCCCAGCAGATCAGCACCGCAAGCGACTGTTTGACGGCTGAAAAACTGGTGATCATGGCGGTGATGAAGTCGATCTCCCGATCCAGCAACAACGGCAGTCCGATGACCGAGATACTGTAGATCACGAAGGCGAATATCCCCCCGACAAGCGTGCCAAACCCTAGCATGGAGATGCCATTCAGCGTCAGGAACACCTCGTAAGAGCTTGAAATATTGGTCATTGTGCTCAAACCAAGAAAGAGCGCGAAAATCATGTGGCCGAGAAAAAACCAGAACATGAAGATCACCACCATCATCGTGCAAAGCGATGGCAGCTGCCGCAAACGTTGGTGCCAGATCACGCCGAATATTGCAGCTGAATTGATTGGCAGCCCTGCCTCCAACCGGCGGGAGACCTCATAAAGGCCAACAGCGGCAAATGGGCCCAGAAGCGGAAAGCCGATCGCGGCCAGAACCAGCCAGAAGGTATGTCCGGTGGCGGCGGTCACGGCGGCCATCGCCCATCCCGCGCAGATATAGAACGTAGCGAACACCAAGCCAAAAAAGGGATGCGCGCGAAAATCCTTCGCACCGCGGGCAAGCGCCGTTTTCAGATCCTCGAACCGTGCCGGGCGGAGCTCCGGCGCGCCAATCTCAAGCTCTGCGGATGCTGGTGGTGTCATGGTCCCTCCTCCGATCATGAACCCCTACATCATAGCAGGTGTTTTTTGCGGCCAGCCAGTGGCTTCGTGCCATTTCTGCGCAATCTGCAGCAAATGCCCGTCGCTTCCCGGTTTGCCGATCAGTTGCAGCCCCATGGGCAGACCGGCGCGCCCGAACCCGATGGGCACATTCACCACCGGCAACCCGATCAGGCTTGCGGGCACCACGACCTGCATCCACCGATGGTAGGTATCCATCGCGACACCTGCGACTTCGCCGGGATGCTCCAGGTCGATATCAAAGGGCCAGAGTTGCGCAGAGGGCAGCGCCAAGACATCATGGGTCTCAAAGAGCAGCGCGGCGCGGCGAAACCACGCAGACCGGGTGGCGCTGGCGTCATAGATCGTCTGTCCGGACAGTTGCCTGCCCCGCTCAATCTCCCAAAGCATCGATTGCTTGAGCTGTGCCCGTTTCCGGGGGTCGTCGTATTCGGGACGGCGGCGCATGGCGATGGAAAAGGATCGCGCGTCCGTCCAACTGGTCCACATGGCGTCCGCTGAAAACGGCGCTGCCAGCGTCTCGACCATCCATCCCATTTCCGACATTTGCGCCAGCGCCGCCTCACAGAGGCTCAGGACCTCCGGCTCGGTTGGAAAGGCCCCACCCCAATCCGCGAGCCACCCCACTCTGGGCGCTGTCGGTAGAGCGTCGATGGCAGGCAGCGTTGGTGCAATTCTGACAGGCAAGGGAACACGCGGGTCAGGCCCCGCCATGGTATCAAGCAGGCCAGAAAGATCGGCAGGCGTGCGCGCCATCGGACCCTCGGTGGCAAATTGTTCAAAGAACCCGTCGCCCTCGGGATGCGCAGGCACCACGCCCCAGGTCGGGCGCATGCCATAAACGTTGTTCCACCCCGCCGGATTGCGCAGTGATCCCATCATGTCGGAGCCGTCCGCCACGCTCACCATGCCGGTCGCCAGCGCCACGGCAGCACCGCCCGATGATCCCCCTGCAGATTTTGACAAGTTGTAAGGGTTGCGCGTGGCCCCATGGACCGGGTTGAACGTATGGCTGCCCAGTCCGAACTCCGGCGTGTTGGTCTTGCCGATGATGATCGCCCCCGCAGCCCGTATCCGGGCCACCATCAGATCATCCTCCTGGGCCATCTGACCTGCGAAAATTAGCGATCCCTTGGACGTCGGCAAACCCGCAGCATGCGCCAGATCCTTGATCGCGATGGGTATGCCGTGCAGCCAACCCCGCCGTGCGGTCTGATCCGTCTGAGCGGCCTCGCGCATCAAGGTGTCGCGATCTTTCAGCGACACAATGGCGTTGACGCCGCCGTTGACCGCATCAATGCGCGCCAGTGTTGCCGCCATAACGTCCACCGCGCTGATGTCACGTTTGGCGAGGGCTCTGGACAAATCCAGAGCGGATATTCCGTTCAACTGCATGGTTCTCTCACCGTCCGTCACCCCACCGGGACTATGGACGACAGATCACCGGCCCGCAAACCGGTTCGGCGTGCGCTTAGCCGCTTTGCGCTTCGGCTCGCGTCTTGCCGGACACATCCAGGGCCAGCGTCGCCGCCATCAGCCCATCCAGATCACCGTCCAGAACCCCTTTGGTGTCGGAGGTTTCAAAGTTGGTGCGCAGGTCTTTGACCATCTGATAGGGCTGCAACACATAGGACCGGATTTGATTGCCCCAGCCCGCATCACCCTTGTTTTCATGGGCTTCGTTGATGGCTGCGTTGCGACGGTCCAGCTCCAACTGATAAAGCCGCGATTTCAGCGCCTTCATCGCGATGTCGCGGTTCTGGTGCTGCGACTTCTCCGAGCTGGTCACCACGATCCCTGTGGGATGGTGGGTGATGCGCACGGCGGAATCCGTTGTGTTCACGTGCTGGCCGCCGGCCCCGGATGACCGGTAGGTGTCGATGCGGATGTCCGACGGGTTCACATCGATGTCGATATTATCGTCCACCACCGGATAGACCCAGACGGAGGTGAACGAGGTGTGCCGTTTGGCCGCTGAATCAAAGGGCGAGATCCGCACCAGCCGGTGCACGCCGCTCTCCGACTTCAGCCAACCATAGGCGTTCTGCCCACTGATCTTGTAGGTAGCGGATTTGATCCCCGCCTCTTCGCCCGCACTTTCGGACTGCAGCTCGACCTTGTAGCCCTTCTTCTCGGCCCAGCGGACGTACATGCGTGCCAGCATAGAGGCCCAGTCACAGCTTTCCGTGCCCCCTGCCCCGGCGTTCACTTCGAGGAAGGTATCATTGCCATCCGCCTCGCCATCTAGCAGCGCTTCAAGCTCCTTTTTCGCGGCCATCTCTTCGAGCGCTTTCAAAGCCGCTTCCGCGTCCGAGACAACCTCCTCATCCTCTTCCATCTCGCCCAGTTCGATGAGTTCGATATTGTCGGCGAGGTCTTGTTTGATCCCCTCGTAAGTGGCGATGGCATCTACCAGAAACTGCCGGTCGCGCATCAGTTTCTGCGCCGCATCCGGGTCATCCCACAAGTTCGGGTCCTCAACCCGCGCGTTGAATTCCTCCAAGCGAAACGGGGCCGTTTCCACGTCCAGTCTCTGGCCCAGCAGGTCCAGCGATTTTTCAATCTTTTCCACGGTATTTTGTGCGTCAGCGCGCATGAAATCTGCCTCGGGCGTTGGGTCTGAACGTCGTGATAAACCAGCGCCCTGCCAGCGGCAAGGGAGCGGCGGCGCTGATGCCCTTATCTGATGCTAATAAAGTCCGCCGGAACTCAATGTCCCAAAGTCGGCTTTTGGCCCCACGGTTGTGGTTTCCCCGGTCGAAGTTGTGACCTGTTGGGTTTGACGCGCGACCTCTTCAAAGAGCGGCAGGTTCTGCCCCATGGCAAATCCGCCATCATAGGTGATGCCAAAGATGGGCTGCTCCCCTTCGCGGAAATATTCGGCCACCACCGCTTCACCGGTCGCCTCCGGGCTCAGACGCGCACCGGTGAACCGATCAATCTTGATGAACCGGCCACCGGGCGGCACCGTGAACGGACCGCCGCCATACTTCTTGGTCGCCTCTTCCATGAAACTTTGGAACACAGGGCCGCACATACCGCCCCCCGATGCCCCGCGCCCCAGCCCGCGCGGCTGATCATAGCCGATGTAACAGCCGGCCACGATGTTGCTGGTGAAGCCGATGAACCAGACATCCTTGGCGTCATTGGTCGTGCCGGTCTTGCCCGCGGTCGGCACCGGCAAGTTGACGGTTCGGCTCGCGGTGCCGCGATCCACCACGCCGCGCATCATCGATGTCAGCTGATAGGCGGTGACCGCATCCATCACCTGCTCGCGGTTCGAGATGATGTTGGGCGCCAGTCCCGAATCCAGGCTGGCCAGTTCACAGTCATAGCACAGCCGGTCGTCGTGGCGGTAAATCGTCTTGCCATAGCGGTCCTGTACGCGGTCAACCAGCGTCGGCTGCACCCGTTCACCGCCATTGGCGAACATCGCGTAGGCCGCCACCATCTGGTACAGCGTCGTCTCTTCTGATCCAAGCGAGTTGGCCAGGAACGTGCCCATATTGTCATAGACGCCAAAACGCTCGGCATAGTCCGCCACCACATCCATGCCGATCTGCTGGGCCAGCCGGATCGTCATCAGGTTCCGCGAGCGTTCAATCCCGGTGCGCAGCGGTGTTGGACCATAGAATTCCCGCGAGGAATTGCGCGGGCGCCACAGCCCCTGCGGTGTGTTGACCTCGATGGGCGCGTCCACAACGATGGTGGCGGGGGAATAGCCGCTGTCGAGGGCGGCCGCATAAACAAAGGGTTTGAAGCTGGACCCCGGCTGGCGTTTGGCCTGCGTGGCGCGGTTGAACACGCTGGCCTGATAGGAGAACCCGCCCTGCATGGAAATCACGCGGCCGGTGTTGACGTCCATCGCGACAAAGCCACCCTGCACCTGAGGCACCTGCCGCAGGGTCCAGCGCACAAAAGTGCCATCCTCATCGGAGGTCATTGCGCGCACATGCACCACATCGCCGACCTCAAGCAGATCCCCGGCTACTTTGGCTTTGCTACCCACGGTGCCATCTTCTGCGCGCTTGCGGGCCCATGTGACGTCATTTGCCGCGATGAAATGACCGTCGTCGTCTTCTGCCACACCTTCGATGCCGATCCGCGCGTCATTGCTGCCGACGGATAAAACCACCGCCGGATACCAGGGGCCATCAAGGTCGATGTCGCGCGCCATCTTGGTCTCGCCGAGCGCGGTACGCCAGTCTTCTTCAGTCTCCAACCGCGCGGGATCGATCTTGATCTTGGCCTCGCGCCAGATGCCTTGCTTGCGGTCATAGTCTTCAAGCGCCCGACGCAGAGCGGTGGCGGCAATGGGCTGCATTTCCTGATCGATGGTGGCGCGGACGGTCAGACCGCCCGTGAAAAACTCGCCTTCCCCGAAATCTTCGGTCAACTGGCGGCGGATCTCATCGGTGAAGTAATCCCGCGGCGGCAATTCCGCCTTGAAGCTTTCGAAGTCGCCATTCTGCACAGAGCGCAGCGGTTCGTTCAATTCCTTGAGCAGCACATCCTGGGTGATGTAGCCATTCTCCATCATCTCCTTCAGCACAAAATTGCGCCGCCCGAGCAGACGGTCTTTCTGGCGTACGGGGTGATAGTCGCTGGGCGCTTTTGGCAAGGATGCCAGAAATGCCGCCTCATGCGGGGCAAGGCTACTGAGCGGTTTGTTGAAGTAGGTCTGGCTGGCCGCAGCCACGCCATAGGAATTCTGCCCAAGGAAAATCTCGTTGAGATAGAGTTCGAGAATTCGCTCCTTGCTCAGCGTCTCCTCAAGGCGGGCGGCGAGAATGATCTCCTTGATCTTGCGTTCCGCCCGCCGGTCGCCGGACAGCAGGAAGTTCTTCATCACCTGCTGCGTGATCGTGGACGCCCCGCGCACATCCTGGCCGCGCGACCGCACCGCATCCACCGCCGCCGCACCGATGCCGCGCAGGTCATACCCATCATGCTGATAGAAATTCTTGTCCTCTGCAGAGATGAACGCCTGTTTTACCAGATCGGGGATCGTCTCCGCAGGCGCAAAAAGCCGCCGTTCCTTGGCGAACTCGTCGATGATTTGCCCCTGCCCGGAATAAATCCTGCTGATCGTGGGTGGTGAATACTGCGCCAGCGACTCGTGGCTCGGCAGATCACGCCCGTACATCCAGAACACCGCGCCAACCGTCAGCGCGACCATACCAATGGCCATCGTGATCGTCGTAAAGATGCCCCCGAAAAAGGACAGGATGAATCGGAACACTGGGCGGACGCCTCTCTTTGATTGCTTGGGCTTACATATAGGCAGTGGCGCCGGTGCCGTCAAAACACGAAAGCTTACGAAACGTGCCAGAACCCGCCGGTTTCGAGCGCAAAATCGCTATTGGCGTACCAGCGGGCGCTTTGCCGTATCCGCGTCACGCCACGTCAGAATGGACCGGGCCATGCCGCCGACGATCTTTGCCCGCCACGTGGGGTCCCGCAGGTTTTTCAAATCCCGCTCGCTGGACAGAAACCCAACCTCGACAAGAACCGAGGGGATGTCGGCTGATTTCAACACGGAAAACCCCGCTTGCCGCAGGGGTCTGCGGTTCATGGGCCCACCGGCCTCGGTCATGCCTTTGACCAGCGCCTTGGCCAATGACTTCGAGCGGGGTTCGGTTTCCTGACGCGCCAGATCCAGCAGGACGCTGGCCACTTCGTCATCTGAGCCGGTCAAATCGGTTCCCGCGATGATATCCGCGCGATTGTGCCGTGCCGCAAGATGGGCGGTGGCGGTGTCGCTGGCATCTTCGGACAGGACATAGACGGTGGCGCCCTGCGCCCCGCCCTGGCTGAGCGCATCCGCGTGCAGGGACAAAAACACATCCGCGCCGGATCTGTGCGCGATGGCGACGCGCCCTTCCAGCGACACGAACATATCGCTGTCCCGGGTCAGGACCACATCGGACACGCCGGACCGCAGCAGCGCCTCGCGCAGTTCCAGCGCGATTTGCAACATCAGCTCTTTTTCGTTGATGTCATCACGCTCCGCGCCGGGGTCCACACCGCCATGGCCGGGGTCAATGGCAACGACAAACCGGTCATCCACCAGCGGCGCCGGGATTTCCTGCGCTTCTTGTTGGGGCCAAAGCGCATCTTCGGGGGGACCTGAACGGGTCGCAAGTTCCGCAGCATCCGCGGGGGCCACGACAATGGACAAAATCGCCGCGCCGGTAGCGTCATCGATGGTCATACCGACCTCATCCGGCAGCATCGGCTGGGCCAGATCTGCCACCATGCGGGACCAGCCGGGTTGAAAGTTCCCAAACCGGATGTCGGTCACGGCGCCCGGGTTCGCCAAAAGATCCGTGGCTTTGACGCCCGACCAATCCACATCGCGAAAATCGACGACCAGCCGTGGCGGCGCCGCCAGCGTAAACACCCTGAAAGGCACGCCCTGACTCAAGTGCAGCGAGACTTCCGCCTTGCCGAACCACCCCTCTTCGATCTGGCTGGACGCAGGGTCGACGCGCGCAACGGCGGTCAACTCCTGCGCCGATAGCGCAGTTGCCCCCATCCAACTGAGGGCGGCTAAAAAAATGAAATGCCGGATCATGCTCTGCTCTGCCGGTTTTGTTTGCCCACACCCTACCGCAGGCCGAGGCCTGAGGGGAACACCCATTAGCGTCCCTGCATGAATTCCTTGAGACGCCCAAGCCCCTCGATGATGTCCTGGGTGCTGCGCGCATAGGAGAACCGCAGCGTGGTGTGTCCGCGCGCGGGGTCGAAATCCAGCCCCGGGGTCACAGAAACCCCTGCCGTCTGCAGGATTTCCTCGGCAAAGGCGCGGCTGTCCTGGGTCAGATCCGACACATCCGCGTAAACATAAAACGCCCCATCCGGCGGGGCGATTTTGGTGAACCCGGCCTCCGGCAACCCCTTCAGCATCAGCGCCCGATTTGCCCGGTAAACGTCCATGTTCTGCTGCAATTCATCCTCCGCATCCATGGCGGCGAGCGCTGCGATCTGGCTCGCATGGGGCGCGCAGATAAACATGTTCTGGGCAATCCGTTCCAGCGTCCGCACATGATCTTCAGGCACAACCATCCAGCCCACACGCCATCCCGTCATCGAGAAATACTTGGAGAAGGAATTGATCACATAGGCCTCATCGGTGATCTGCAGCGCCGTGACCGCCTTCGCCTCATATTCGATGCCGTGGTAGATCTCGTCTGAAATGAACGATGCGCCTTGTGCCTGCGTCGCGTCAATCAAGGCCCGCATGGCCGGTGCGTCCAGCATTGTGCCGGTGGGGTTGGCGGGAGAGGCCACCATCAACCCGGCCAAATCCATCCCGGCAAAATCAGCAGGCACCGGTTGATATCTATTTTCCAGCGCCGTGGGCAAATCCACCGGCTGCAGGTCCAGTGCGCGCAGAATTTGCCGGTAGCTTGGATAGCCGGGGGCGCCGATGCCCACCCGGTCGCCGGTATCGAACAGCGCCGTGAATGCGAGCAAAAATCCGCCCGACGATCCGGGCGTGATCACCACCCGGTTCGGATCGAGATCGACGTTATACCATTCCCCGTACATCTGCGCGATCCGGGCGCGCAAGGCGGGCAGCCCCAGGGCCACCGTATAGCCCAATGGGCCCGCGTCCATCGCGCGGGTCAGCGATTTTGCCGCGGCCTTGGGCGCGCCGGTCCCGGGCTGGCCAACTTCCATGTGAATGATATGGCGGCCTGCGTCCTCCAGACGGCGCGCCGCCTCCATCACATCCATCACAATGAAGGGATCAACAGCCGACCGCCTTGAACTACGCATGAATTCACTCCAATTTCAAAACTATGCTGTTTCACCTGTTCTTCAGGCTCACGTCAATCCCGGCATTGATGGTGTGGCTCATGGCGGCGCCCCTGCAGGCGCAGGGGTTGTTGCGGGATGCTGATCTGGAATACGGGCTCAAACAACTCGCCGCACCGATTCTCAGCGCTGCGGGGCTGAGCCCGTCGCGCGTCAAAATTCTGGTGGTCAATGACAGCTCGCTCAACGCCTTCGTGGTGAGCAATGACGCGATTTATCTGCATTACGGGCTGATCAACCGGATGGAGACTGCGGCGATGCTGCAAGCGGTGATCTCGCATGAGGCAGCGCATATCGCCAACGGCCACCTGACCCGGCGCCTGACCAATCTGGCCAACACGCGCACGGCCTCGGGGCTCGGCCTGGCCTTGGCTGCAGTGGCGGCGGCGGCCGGTGCAGGTAGCGCAGCGGGGGGTATCGCTCTGGGCACACAAAGCTCGGCGCAGGCACGGTTTTTCAAACACACCCGCGCCGAAGAAGCCTCCGCCGATCAATCCGGCATTCGCTTCATGAAATCAGCGGGCGTGGATCCGCAGGGCATGATGGACGTTCTTGAGATTTTTCGCGGTCAGGAAGTCCTGGCTGTAACCCGGCAGGACCCCTATCTGCGCAGCCACCCGCTGTCGCGGGATCGTGTGCGGGCCGTTGAGGGGTTTGTTTCAGCCTATGGCAATATCACGGCGGCAAATCCAGATCACGCATATTGGTTTGATCGGGTGAAGGGGAAGCTCAGCGCTTATACCCGATCCCCGAAATGGACGCTGCGGCGCCTGAAGGAGAGCCCCTATCAGGACGTGCGTCTGTCGCGTGAAGCCGTGGCCGAACACCGACAATCACGCACGAAGCAAGCGTTGCGCGCCATCGACAGCGCCATTGCCCTGCGGCCAAACGACCCGTTTCTGCACGACCAGCGCGGCCAGATCCTGATCGAAACGCGCAATTTCGAGGCAGCCGTCGCGGCCTATGGGCGCGCTGTCCAGCTGGCCCCGAATGACGCTTTGGTGCTGTCGGGCTATGGGCGATCGCTCTTGGCAGCGGGTAACATTAAAAGTGCACGACAAGCTCTTGAGAAAGCAAGATCAATCGATTTTCGTGATGGCGTAATGCTGCGGGACTTATCGGTGGCCTATGCGAAATCCGATCAGATCGGCATGGCCTCCCTGGTCACCGCTGAACGCTACGCCCTGTCGGGTCGGATGAAAGATGCCAAAATTCACGCTGAACGCGCTCTGGGGCTGCTGCCCACGGGTGCTGCCTCTTGGCAACGCGCGCAGGATGTGTTGATTGCTGCTGAACGCGCCGAAAAAAAACGGAGATGATGCCATGACAAACCGCCTGATCCTGCCCGCTCTGCTGGCGTGTCTCACCTTACCGCTGCCCGCTGTGGCGCTTGATCTGGAGACCATGTCGGACGAGGAGCGCGCGCTTTTCCGATCCGAGGTGCGCAGCTATCTGATGGAAAATCCCGAGGTGATCATGGAAGCCGTGCAGGCCTTGGAAGACCGGCAAGCCGAAGCACAGGCGCAGGCTGATCTGACGCTTGTGTCAGACAATGCAGAGGCAATCTTCGACGACGGCTATTCTTTTGTTGGCGGCAATCCTGAAGGCGACATTACCATCGTCGAATTCATGGACTACCGCTGCGGATACTGCAAACGCGCATTCGGCGAGGTTGAGAAGCTGTTGGAATCAGACGGCAATATCCGTTTCATCGTGAAAGAATTCCCGATTTTGGGCGAACAATCTGTCCTGGCATCTCGGTTTGCGATTGCCGCCAAGCAGCTAGAGGGCGCAGAGGCTTACAAATCACTGCATGACGCGCTGATGGCGTTCAACGGTGACATCACCCTGCCCGCGTTGCGGCGTCTGTCTGCCACCTACGGGTTGGACGCGGATGCGATTGAGGCACGGATGAACGACGACACCGTGACAGAAGAAATCGCGCGCACGCGCGCTCTGGCCCAAGAGCTGCGCATTACCGGCACCCCGACTTTCGTCATGCATGATGAAATGCTGCGCGGATACCTGCCCTACGACCGGATGCGCGCAATGCTGGACGAAAAACGCGACCTCTGAAAACCAACGTCGATATCGCGGAATAGCTTTTCGATTTTATTCGGCGGCATCCGCAATCGCTGCTTCTGCGTCTAGCAGCGCTGCTCTCTTTTCCACTTGCTCGACAATGTGCTCCACCATCTCGTCGTTGTTGAGCTTGTGGCTCTGCTTTCCAACTAGATAGACCATGCCCGACCCGGCACCGCCACCTGTAAAGCCCACATCGGTCATCAGCGCCTCGCCCGGTCCGTTCACCACGCAGCCGATGATGCTGAGGCTCATGGGCGTTTTGATGTGTTCAAGACGCTTTTCCAGTTTCTCGACGGTTTTGATCACGTCAAAGCCCTGTCGCGCACAGCTGGGACAACTGATGATGTTGACTCCACGGTGCCGCAGGCCGAGGGATTTCAAAATCTCATAGCCGACTTTCACTTCCTCCACCGGATCAGCGGACAGGCTGACGCGGATCGTGTCGCCGATCCCCATCCATAGCAGGTTGCCCAGGCCAATCGCGGATTTGATCGTGCCGGAGGTGAGCCCCCCCGCCTCGGTAATCCCAAGGTGGATCGGCGCATCCGTCGCCTCGGCCAATTGCTGGTAGGCCGCCGCTGCCATGAAAACATCGGAGGCTTTGCAGCTGATTTTGAACTCGTGAAAATCATTGTCCTGCAGGATCTTGATGTGATCCAGACCGGATTCGACCATCGCATCGGGACAGGGCTCGCCATATTTATCCAGCAGGTGTTTTTCCAGACTGCCCGCGTTTACGCCAATGCGGATCGAGCAGTTATGGTCTCTCGCAGCCTTGATGACCTCTTTCACGCGGTTCTCGTCACCGATGTTACCGGGATTGATCCGCAGGCAGGCTGCGCCGGCCTCTGCCGCTTCGATGCCGCGTTTATAGTGGAAATGGATGTCCGCCACGATCGGTACGGAGACTTCAGGCACAATCTCGCGGAGCGCTTTGGAGGACGCCTCATCTGGAACCGAGACGCGCACAATGTCAGCTCCGGCATCGACTGCGGCCTGTATCTGCTCGATGGTCGCTTTTACGTCCGTTGTCAGCGTGTTGGTCATGGTTTGAACCGTAATCGGCGCATCGCCCCCGACCGGCACATTGCCGACCATGATCTGACGCGATGTGCGGCGATAGATATTGCGCCAGGGGCGCACGTGGTTCAGCGACATGGGACATTCCTTTGTCAGGAGCTTCTGTCAGCTAAAATAGACAGCTGCGCCCCTACCCGCAATGGTGGGTTTCACAAAGGATCAGGTGTTATTCGGTCGCAGGCGCCAAAGGTGTCTGCAGCTCAACCACGGTTGTCGCCAAGGCCTCGTCCGCAGCGAGGTCCGCCACGGTGTACCGTGACTTCAACGCGCCCACCTCAAGCGGCAGTTTCGAGGTGATTGTACCCGTCTCTCCCACAGGGCCGTAATACTCGCCATTCAGCGCGAAATAGATCGCACCGCTTTCGCCCGTACGCAACAACGGTGGGACTTCGCTCTGCGGGGCATCCCAGGTGTCACCAGGTTCCATGATGGTTTCGAAGATCACGGTGCCATCTGCGGCGCTCACGCGGACCCAGGATGGGCGCACGGCAACCATACGCAAAGCTGGCCCCGGATTTTCAACCACTTGGGGGATTGTCTTCGCGCGCTCAAGACTGGCCGAAATGGCACTGTCGATGGCACCTGCCAGCGACTCGGTCGGCGGCACGACGTCTTTCTCAACTTGTGCGAAGTTCCCGATTGTACGCGGATCAATTGTCGATATCGGGGCATCGCGCGCAACAAGCACGGGCACATCAAGCGCCTGCGGGCGGTAAAGCTGGTCCAGCGCGTCAGCGCGTGGCTGATCCATGGCACCGGGTGTTTGCGCCGCATCCGTTGCATTTGGAGCGGCGGCCAAGACACCATCCAGAGGGTCAAGGTCAGAAAGCACAACGGGTGTCTGCTCAACCGGTGCAACCTGAACCCGTTGCACCTCCTGAAGCACAGAGTAGCAACCGAACCCAATGGCAGAGATCAGCGCCAGCAAAACCAATGACGAGCCGATGGCGCTTGGTTCAATACCGGAAAAGAAACCATCCCGCGTCGGCACAAAGGGCGTGCCCGGGCGGTTGAACATATCGCCGTCACCCAGGCTGCCAACCCGTTCCTCGCGCGATGATTTCTTGATGACGGATGCCTTGGACGACATGCCGTGCGCAACGGTAAATCCACTTTCCTTGCAGAAAGTCTCGAACGCCTCATCGGGGTTCATTCCAAGATAGCGCGCATAGGACCGCACATATCCAGCAATGAATCCTGGTGTGTCAAAGGCGTCTGGATCGCAATTCTCGATTGCCGCAATATAGGCTGCTTTGATCCGCAGTTCGCGTTGGACGTCGAGGAGAGATTTGCCCATGGTCGCGCGTTCGCCGCGCATCACATCGCCGAGACGCAATTCGAAATCATCGAACCCTTTGCGTTCGACTTCTTCTTCAACACTCTCTGAGTGTTTACGCCCAATCATAAACCTGCCCCGTCTTCCCCGTGCCTGCCTAACGCCTCCGCCAGACTGTGAATCGTCCCCACGATTCGTATCTGACTTCTTGTTTATGTTAGGTTAACACAAGGCAACTTCAATTTCATATAGGTGAGTATTAACCTACATCTTCGGCACGATTTAGCGCACAATGTGACCAAAGTCCGTCCATTGCATGAACAAGGGCATTCATTTCGTCAGGGCCGTGTACGGGCGATGGTGTGAAACGCAGCCGCTCCGTGCCACGCGGAACCGTCGGGAAATTGATGGGCTGCACGTAGATCCCGTGATCCTCAAGAAGCATGTCGCTGAGCATCTTGGTATGGACCGGATCGCCCACCATCACCGGCACGATATGGCTGCCGTGGTCGATGATCGGCAGCCCAAGACCCTTGAGGCGCAGCTTGAGAATACGCGCTTGCGTCTGATGCGCTTCGCGCAATTCGGGCGCCCGCTTCAGGAAGGCGACAGAGGCCGCAGCACCCGCTGCAACAGCCGGCGGCAGTGATGTTGTAAAGATAAACCCCGGCGCATAAGACCTTATAGCATCACACATTTTCGCCGATGCAGCGATATAGCCGCCCATCACCCCGAAGGCCTTGGCAAGCGTCCCATTGATGATGTCGAGACGGTGCATCAAACGATCACGCTCGGCCACACCTGCGCCGCGCGGACCATACATCCCCACCGCGTGGACCTCATCGATGTAGGTCAGCGCTCCAAACTCATCCGCCAGATCGCAAATCGCCTCAATCGGGCCAAAATCGCCATCCATCGAATAGATCGATTCAAAGGCGATGACCTTGGGCGCATCCGGATCGTCGGCTTCCAATAGTTCACGCAGATGGTCCAGATCATTGTGGCGGAAGATGCGTTTTGCGCCCCCGTTGCGCCGCACACCTTCGATCATCGAGGCGTGATTGAGCGCGTCGGAATAAATAATGAGGCCCGGAAACAGCTTGGGCAGCGTCGATAACGTGGCGTCATTCGCAATATAGGCCGAGGTGAACAGCAGTGCGGCCTCTTTGCCGTGCAAATCTGCCAGCTCCGCCTCAAGCCGCTTATGATAGACCGTGGTGCCGGATATATTGCGGGTCCCGCCGGACCCTGCCCCGGTGGCATCAATCGCTTCGTGCATCGCCTCCAGAACGACAGGGTGCTGACCCATGCCCAGATAGTCGTTGCCGCACCATACGGTCACGGATTGAGTGCTGCCATCTGGCCGGGTGCGCGTGGCATGAGGAAATTGACCTTTGTGGCGCTCAATGTCGATGAACGTCCGGTAGCGCCCTTCTTCGTGCAGACGCGCGATCGCCTGATCCAGCTGGTCGTTATAGCTCACCTGGTGTCTCCTTCATGCGATCCCGGGCACGTCGCACCTTTGGAATCTTTCTAAACATAGCAATATAGCCCCTCACGTGGAGGTGCAATATCCTTAGACCGGGCACCATGTCGCATCCTTGATATGCATCAAATACAACCGCGCCATTCGCTGACTGTACGCAGCGATCGGCCTGGGCGGTTTCGCATCTGGACACCGCAGCGCCTGCTGGTACGGTCCGGGTCAAACAAGAGGAGTTGCCCCATGTCCTTAGACGCTGTTTTAGCCCGTATCGATTCCGATCTGCCCGCCGCCATGGACCGCCTGATGGACCTGCTGCGCATCCCGTCGATTTCAACCGACCCGGCCTTCAAAGCCTCCTGTGACAAGGCCGCGGACTGGCTGGTTGACGATTTGAACGGCCTCGGGATCAAGACCGAAAAACGCACCACACCCGGCCACCCGATGGTTGTGGGGCATATCGACGGCCCCGGGCCGCACCTTTTGTTTTATGGCCATTACGACGTGCAACCGGTTGATCCGCTTGAGTTGTGGGACAATGATCCGTTCGACCCGCAGATCGAAGAAACCGCCAAGGGCCAGGTCATTCGCGGGCGTGGATCTTCGGACGACAAGGGCCAGTTGATGACCTTCATCGAGGCCTGCCGGGCGTGGAAAGCCGAACATGGCAGCCTGCCCTGCAAGATGACTTTTTTTCTGGAGGGCGAAGAGGAAAGCGGCTCGCCCTCTCTGGTGCCCTTCATGGAGGAAAACGCCGAAGAGCTGAAATCCGACATTGCGCTGATCTGCGACACCGGGCTCTTCGAGAGCAAGACACCGGCCATCGTGACCATGCTGCGCGGGCTTCTGGGTGAGGAGATCACAATCACGGGACCGGATGTGGATTTGCATTCGGGCATGTATGGTGGCGTGGCGATCAACCCGATCCGGGTGATGTCGCGCATTGTCGCGTCGCTGCATGACGATGAGGGCCGCATCACCATCCCCGGGTTTTATGACGGCGTGCCGGAGCTTTCAGATGAGATGGAGGCGCAGTGGCAGGGGCTGGCATTCGATCACGCGGCTTTCCTTGGCGATGTCGGGTTGTCGAAGCCTGCGGGCGAACAGGACCGCACACCGCTGGAGATGATCTGGTCGCGCCCCACCTGCGAAGTGAACGGCATCTGGGGCGGCTACACCGGGGATGGGTTCAAAACCGTGCTGCCCTCGAAAGCCCATGCCAAGATCAGCTTTCGCCTTGTCGGTGATCAGGACCCGCTGGCGATCCGCGACAATTTCCGGGCTCTGGTGCGTGACATGGTGCCCGAGGATTGCGAGGTGAGTTTCAACGACCACGGGGCCGGCAAAGCCTCGATGACGGAGACCGACGACCCGAGCTTTGAGGCCGCGCGCAGGGCGCTCACCGAGGAATGGCAGGTGCCTGCCGCCTATGTCGGCTGTGGCGGGTCCATCCCGATTGCGGGGCATTTCCAAGAAATCCTCGGGACCACGCCGATGCTGATCGGCTTTGGCAAGGATGATGACGCGCTGCACTCCCCGAACGAAAAATATGACGTGGAAAGCTTTCACAAGGGCATCCGCAGCTGGGCCCGCATTCTCGCCGCCCTCGCGCGGTGACGTGCATCGTATGAGGCCTGCGTATGATGCCCCCATCCTTTGAAAGCGACTTTGTCGAGGTGAACGGGCAGCGCATTTGTTATGCGCTGGCGGGTTCCGGTCCGCCGCTTTTGCTGTTGCATGGGTTTCCGCAGACCCATGTGCTCTGGCGGCAGGCCGGTGCGCTGCTCGGTGATCGCTATACGGTGATTGCGCCCGATTTGCGCGGCTATGGCGCGAGTTCAAAACCCGAGGGGACTGAGAACTATTCGTTCCGCCATATGGCACAGGACCAGACGGCGCTGATGAAACATCTGGGGTTTGCGCGGTTTCATGTCGCTGGCCATGATCGCGGTGGACGAGTCGCGCATCGTCTTGCGCTGGACGCGCCGGATGCAATGCTGAGCCTCACGGTGATGGATATCGTGCCCACGCACCTGTTGCTGGATCAACTGTCGCGGCAGGTTGCAACCGCCTATTATCACTGGTTTTTTCTCGCACAGCCTGCGCCTTTTCCAGAAACCATGATCGGACATGACCCGGACCGGTATTTTGAAAGCTGCCTGCTGGGTTGGGGTGCTGCAAAACTGTCCGACTTCGAGACAGAGGCGCTATCCGCCTACCGCGAGGCCTGGCGTGACCCGGACGCCATCCGCGGCATGTGCGCCGACTACCGCGCAGCGCTTCACTATGATTTCGACCTCGATGCGCAGGATCTGGACCGCACCGTCACCTGCCCTGCGCTTGTGCTGTACGGGGCCGATGGCGCCATGGCACGCGCCTATGATTTGCCCGCCACCTGGCAGGACCGGCTCGCCGATATGCGCGCGCAGGCAATTCCCGGCGGGCACTTCTTTGTCGATCAATCGCCTGCAGAAACGGCGCGGGCCCTCCAGATCTTCATCGACGGGATCGAAACGCATTGATCGGTTGTTCAAGGAAAAGTGGCGCGGTTGACGGGGCTCGAACCCGCGACCCCCGGCGTGACAGGCCGGTACTCTAACCAACTGAGCTACAACCGCGCGATGTCGGGCGGAATAGGCCAAGAGACCGCAAGCGTCAATAGCCCGCCGGGCGGAATCCGGGCTTGAATGCGCCGAACGCGGTTTTGCAGCCATGCCGCTCCGGCATCAGCGGCACCAGTTGATCACGGCGCGATCGGCCAAGGTGTCTGATGTCATCACCAACGGCACGCTGCGGGCTAAAACGCAAAAAGGGACCCGAAGGTCCCTTTTCAAGCAGCGGTGGCGCGGTTGACGGGGCTCGAACCCGCGACCCCCGGCGTGACAGGCCGGTACTCTAACCAACTGAGCTACAACCGCCCACTGCACACACCAAGCGAACCCGATGCGTTTGGACCTCTTATGGCGCGCCTCAGGTCGCGTCAAGCGGGTTGCGCATCCGAAACCGGTTTTTTTGCAGACATCTTACTAAACGCGCGGGTATGAGGTCAGCCTCGGTCAAGTCAGCTTGCACCATCGGGGAGACCCGCGAGAATATGATGCGCCATTTCCGCGCCCCAACGCGCATATGTTTCCGGGCCCGGGTGAAACCCATCCCTGGCCATTTTCGTCGGATCAAAACCCCACTTGGGCTCCACCATCCGCACCGTTGCGTCCGGTGCCAGATCCGCTGTCAATCTGGCCATCATCGCGGCGGCATGTTTTCCCAGAACCAGGCCAAGCGGGTTTGGCAGTGCCGGAAACTGCGCAATCGGGGGTATGGCGGTGCCATAGATGCGCTGGACACCAAAGTCGCGCTTGAGAATGTCATGCACCAAACGGGTCTGTGCGGACCACCGTTTTGGCGAAACCAGTCGTGTCACATCGTTCACGCCCAGAGCGGTCACAGCGACGTCAAACTGCGCGCGCCCGTGGTTGCGCAACATATCTGGAATGGCGCGTGTGGTGATGCCCGTCTGCGCAATGAGACGCCAATGCAGCGAAACAGTACCCGACAATGCCTGCACAAGCTGCCCGCTGAGCGCGTCCTGCTGGTGGTGGGCGCCAACACCGGCGGCCGAGGAATCTCCCAGGATCAGCAGGCGAAGCGGCCTGCCGGTGCCTGACGATCCCGTTCGCGGGCCTGCAGCCTCGGGCAATCGGGGGGTTTTGCGAATGACCTGAAGGGCCTGAGCGGCCAGCACCGGCGATAAAACCAACTGCGCCGCGCGACCGGTCAGCATCCCCGTGTCACCGCTTCACTTGTCCGGCAAAGGAATGAATTCGGCATCATCACCCGGTGGCAGCTGAAACCGCCCATGCGCCCAATCCCCGGCGCGCCAGGCTTCCTTTGCAGCATCAATGCGGTCCTTGGAGGACGCCACGAAATTCCACCAGATATGGCGCGGCCCATTCAGCGTCTCGCCCCCCAACAGCATCAGGCGCGCCCCCTGATCCCCTGCGGTCACGGTGATCTGATCCCCGGGTCGAAACACCATCATTTGTCCGGCGTCGAAGGCGTCTCCTGCCACCATGATCGACCCCGACACAACATAGATCCCGCGGTCCTCATGATCATCCGGCAACGGCAGACGCGCGCCCGCTTCCAGCAAGGCATCGGCATAGAACATGTCCGAATAGGTTTTGACCGGCGCCCGTTCGCCATAGGCATGGCCAAGGATCAGCCGCATCTGCTTCCCCTCACCCTCCAGCACGGGCAGCGTGTCTTTGGGCGCGTGCTCAAAGGCTGCGGGGTCATCCTCGGCCTCCTCCGGCAGGGCGACCCAGGTCTGAATGCCAAAAAGATCATGGGGGCGCTGGCGAATCTCACCGTCCGTGCGTTCGGAATGGGTGATCCCATGACCGGCCACCATCCAGTTGACCGCCCCGGGTTCAATCCACTGATCGGTCCCGAGACTGTCACGGTGGTGGATCTTGCCCTTGTAGAGGTAGGTCACCGTTGCCAGACCAATATGTGGATGCGGGCGCACGTCGATGCCTTTGCCGGTGACAAACTCCGCAGGCCCCATCTGGTCGAAAAAGATGAACGGGCCGACCATCTGACGCCGTGGCGACGGCAGGGCGCGACGCACTTCGAAGCCCCCCAGATCACGCGCACGCGGCACGATCACCGTATCAATTGCGTCAACCGCGTCGCCTGTCGGGCAGTCTGGATCCAATGCGGGGTTCCAACTCATGGGCTGCGCTCCTCTATCCTGCCATGCCCTCAAGATAGCGGCGCCTGCGGGCGAGACAATCATCTCGCGCTTAAATCTTGCGTAAATCCCGGGCGGCGTCGGCGGCGACCGACTTTTCATCGATCCGGCGGGCGGCCTGATCCAGACGTGCCGCCATGTGAATGATCTCCGACACGTCGCCCGCGCTTTGTTCCAGCGCCATTTCATAGGCGGCGTATTCCAGAAAATGGGCCGCGATCTGCATCGCTGCGCGCACCCGTTCCGCTGGCGGCAAGCCATCAAGCCCGGCAAAAGCCGATGAAAGGTCCACAACCTTGGAAGAAATGTCATCTGTCGGCACGCTCATATCGTGTCCGCTTTCAACCACTATCACCCACCAGTCTTTCACACACCTCGTGTCAAAGACATCCGCTGTCGCCCAGTTTCAGTGTCAGGGCTTTTTCCGTCGGGTCTTGGACCGCTCCGAAACAGCGCATTTTGTCGCCAACCCTTAACGAGTTGATCGTGCTTTCACTGTCTCTTAACAGATGCCGTTATGTCAACCCGAGGTAGACCAATCAGGCGCCACCAACACGTTTAGCGATAAAAAAGACGCAATCAGCCTATTGCAGACGCGTCGGCGTCGGGGATCTCAGCAGGGGGACGTCGTCACCAAGAACCTCAAGCGACGAATGATTGATGCGTGCGGAGGTATCGACAAGCTCCCCCACCAGACGCGCGGGCTGTCGCCCTGCCAATTCATATGCGGCATATTCCAAAAGGCGTGCGGCAACCGTCATGGCCTTGTGCGAGCGCTCAACAGGGGGAAGCTCATCCAACAGATGAATGAGCCGATCAACGTCGCTGTCTCCCAGCTCCGGATCCGTCTCTGATTGCCCGGCAAACCCGCCTTTATTGTAAAACATTTGACCACACGTCCCATTTTCATGTCGCTTGATTGCAGCATTGGTACCTGAGCAGAATCACACGCACCTTCCCTTGGCAAGCGGGTCCTCTACAGATCAGTACTCTATATCGTTTTCGGCAGATTTGCGCTCGTTTTTTCGTGCGCTAAGAAACAAGTTCTCGGAAGACGGGAAAGTGGTGGGTCGTGAGAGGCTCGAACTCCCGACATCTTCGGTGTAAACGAAGCGCTCTACCAACTGAGCTAACGACCCGATGCCGCGCGGTTTAGCCAAAGACGCAGCCAGCTTCAAGCCCCTATCGACAAGCGATGCATTTCTCCATCTTCGAGGTGATAAACCACCCCCTGCCCGCCCGGCAGCATGCCGATCTCGGCGATGTCCTTACCCAGTATGATCAGCCGCAGCATCCGCGATGTGATACCATGTGTGACCAGCACCGAGGGCCCCGGCAGATCGGCGAGAAACGCGGTACAGCGCGCATGCAGCCGCTGAAACCCCTCGCCCCCCGGTGCGCGTTCATAAAGGTCCAGCGCGCTTTCCTCACTCTCGTCCACCGGGCGGTCGACCACCAATTCGTCACGCCGCAGCCCTTCCCACGCCCCGACAAAGATCTCCGCCAGCCGAGGGTCCGTGTGCACGGCTGGCACCAGCCCTTCCAACGCGATGGAGGCCGTGTGAAACGCGCGACCCTGCGGGCTGCAAAAGGCCTGAAAGCCCGTCAGATCGCACCCGCGGAGGATGTCATTCTGCGCCCGCGCCTGCGCTTTTCCTTCCGCTGTCAGCGGCGAATCCAGCCGTCCTTGAATCCGGTGCTCGGCGTTCCAGACAGTTTGCCCGTGACGTAGAATGTAAAGCGGCGGCATTGTTCAAAATCCTTCCCGGTGGGTGACAGCCTGCGCGTCACAACTGTCAAATCTGCGTCTGTCGATGTCACTCTGATACGGGAAGAGCAATGCCGATTTTACGCGACCAGACAGCGCCGGCTGACAGGTGGGCGCACAAGCTGGCGCAAACCGCCAGAAGATTGGCGCCTTTTGCGAGTACCAATTCGCAGTCCCTCCACTATCTTTACGTGTAGTGGCACAGGCAACGCACTCAGCGATACCCAGGGGAGATTTTCATGACAATTGAACTGAAACTGAATGGCAAGACCCATACGGTCGATGCAGAACCGGGCACACCACTTTTGTGGGTGATCCGCGATGACCTCAAACTGACGGGCACCAAATTTGGCTGTGGCGTGGCCGCCTGCGGCGCCTGCACCGTCCATGTCGATGGCGCGCCGGTGCGCTCCTGTCAGATCTATGTCGAAGATCTGGAAGGCTCCGAAGTCACCACAATCGAAGGCGTGAATTCCGACGCCGCCAAGGCCGTGCAAACTGCCTGGGCGGAACTGGACGTGGTGCAATGCGGTTATTGCCAATCCGGACAGATCATGTCGGCCGTGGGTCTGCTGACTGAAAACGCAAAACCCACGGTGGCAGACATCGACGATTACATGAACGGCAACGCCTGTCGTTGCGCCACCTATCAACGCATCCGCGCCGCCATCCTGCGCGCCTCAGATCTGATGGAGGCCTGATCCATGACCGTTACAACAACCCGCCGGGGCTTCCTGGCATCCGCCGCCGCAACGACCGGCCTACTGGCCATCGGCATTTCCCCCAAAGGTGCGTTGGCCAAGGCAGGCACCGGCGCTTTGAACCCATTTGTGACCATTGCGCCAGATGGTACCGTCACCGCAATCGTGAAGCACTTTGAAAAGGGACAGGGCACAGCGACCGGCCTCTCCACCCTGATCGCGGAAGAGCTGAACATGTCGCTCGATGCGATCAGGTTTGAATTCGCGCCGTCCGACCCGGCCGTCTACAACAATTTCCTTTTTGGCCCCTATCAGGGGACTGGCGGATCGACGGCAATGGCCAATTCCTACGCCCAATATCGCGGGGCCGGCGCTGCAGCGCGTGAGATGCTGTTGCAGGCTGCCGCCAATCGCTGGGGTGTATCGGCCAGCGATTTGTCGATGCAGGACGGGATGATTTCCGGCGCGGGGCAAGAAGCAGGCATTGGCGAGTTTGTGGCAGAGGCCGCGGCGCTTGATGTTCCCGCAGAGCCCAGGCTCAAGGACCCCTCCGAGTTCCGCATCATCGGCAATGCGAATGTGCACCGCAAAGACCAGGACGCAAAAATCAATGGTAGCGCCCAATACGCCATGGACCTGCATCTTGAGGGCCAAATGGTCGTGGTGATCAAGCGCAGCCCGCGCATGGGCGGGGTTGTGGCCTCCTTCGACGATAGCGCGGCCAAGGAAATCAAGGGTTTCATTCAGGCTCTGGCATTGCCCAACGGTGCTGGTGTCGCTGTCTATGCCGATAAGACATGGGCGGCGTTTCAGGCCCGCGACGCGGTAGAGGTCACATGGGACTTCGCCGCAGCGGAAACCCGCAGCTCTGATGACATTCGACGGGAATTGCTCGCCGCCCTCGATGACAATGCGGAATTCGATGCCTCATCCGAGACCGATCTGTCCGACACGCTCTCGGCCATCGAAGGGGCCGCACAGGTGGTTGAAGAAACCTTCTATTTCCCGCTGCTGGCCCATGCCCCCATGGAGCCTCTGGGAGCGACGATCGAGCCGCTGGCGGATGGCGGTGTGATCATCCACGATGGGGCACAGTTCCCCACCAGCAATCACAATGCGCTGTCTCAGATCCTCGAATTGCCAATGGAAAAGGTTCAGGTGAATACCATGCTGGCCGGTGGCTCCTTTGGCCGCCGTGCCACGCCAACGGCAGACTATCAGGTCGAGGTCGCCCTGGCCTTTGCCATGACCGACCGTACGCGCCCGGTCAAATTGGTCTGGTCACGCGAGGATGACATCACCGGCGGGTATTACCGCCCCGCATTCGCGCATAAGGTCCGTGTCGGGCTGGATGACGCGGGCAAAATCGTGGGCTGGGATCACCGCATCGCCGGGCAATCCATCTTCAAGGGCACCTTCTTTGAGAGTGTGATCGTGCACGACGGCATCGATCATTCTTCCGTTGAAGGGGCGGCTGATACGCCTTATGCCATCCCGGGCATGCACTTTGGCCTGACGGATAACAAACCGGCCACAACGCTGCTGTGGTGGCGCTCCGTTGGGCATACCCATACCGCATATGTCATGGAAAGCATGATGGACATTGCGGCCAAGGCTGCCGGTCGCGATGCGGTGGCGTTCCGCCTCGACTACCTCGCGGATGGCACACCGGATCAGGAGCGCAAAGCCGCGGTACTGCGGCTGGCCGCGGAGAAAGCGGGCTGGGGCCAGGCCGCGCCGGGCCGCAGCCAGGGCGTTGCCGTGCACAAGTCCTTTGGCTCTTATGTCGCCGAAGTGGCCGAGATTTCACGGGACGCGGATGGCTACGTGAAGATCGAGAAAATCACTGCGGCAGTGGATTGTGGTCTGCCGGTGAACCCCGATGTGATCAAAGCCCAGATCGAGGGGGGCATCGGCTATGGGATCGGGGCGGTCATGCGCAATGAGATCACGCTGAGTGAGGGGGCCACGGATCAGATCAATTTTCCTGATTACGAACCACTGCGCATCCATGACATCGCCGAGATTGAAACGTATATCGTGCCCTCCACCGTTGATCCAACGGGCATAGGTGAACCCGGCACGCCACCCGCGGGCCCCGCGCTGGCCAATGCCATCGCGGTTGATGGGCCGCGCGTTACATCCCTACCGATGACCAATGAAGGTATTGATTTCGTTTAGAAACCTGAAACCCGAAAAGCCTGATGGCCCGCCGCGTTGCAAAACGTGTGCGGGCTTTTCTGGTGTATTACCCGTGTGGGATGGTGGGTGATAAGAGATTTGAACTCCTGACATCTTCGATGTGAACGAAGCGCTCTACCACTGAGCTAATCACCCCCGCAGATCACATAGCCAAACGCTCTGCGTCATGCAAGCGCGCGTCGACGGGGTTCAGGGTTTTTCCGTCTCCGCCTCATCACCCGGACGCAATGGCTGATCGGTCTGACGCACCTTGGCAATGATGACGCGCCCGTTCGCGAGCTTTTTCTCCCGGTTGATCCGCACGCGGCCAAAGGGCGGTAAAACCAGAGGCCGCCCCTCTGCGAGCGCTTCGCCAAGTTCCGCCAACATGGCTTCCACAACCGGCTTGGCATCTTTCTTCTTGATCCCGGCGCGCGCCACGACCCTGTCGACCAACTCCTTTTTGCGCATCGGGTTCACCAGGGTTGCCGACGTGCTTTCAGGTTTTGCGGGCGCGGTTGCCAAGGGCGTCTTTGCCGCAGACACTTTCGCCTTGGCTTTCGGGGACGCGGTGGTTTTTGGCGCCGTCTTGCGTGGTTTTGCCGCGGCGCGTGCGGTCGTTCTTTTGGCCGTTGTCTTTGTGGTGCTCATATCGCCTCTCCGGCCGATTGTTCGGCTCATTCCATTCGAAAATACGCAAGCGCGTTCTTTTCAATTGCAAGAAGACTAGGCGAACAAGGTTAAAAAATCCAGTTGCTCGGAAACCAACGCTGATTGGCGGAAACTGATCCGGTTTCAGAAATCCAATCTCAGCACGAAAAAAGCGCGCCCCCGCGGGACGCGCTTTTCCAAATCAATGGGCAGTTGCCGTTAATGCGCGGTTGCGGCGTCGGAGGCATCGGACTTCCCAGCCAAGGCTGCCGCCGCGGCCGCTTCTTCCTCCGCCGCCTGATCCCACTCGATGGGTTCCGGCGTTCGTACAAGCGCGTGCTCCAACACTTCGGAGACGTGGCTTACGGGAATGATGTCCAACCCGGCCTTCACATTATCCGGAATCTCCGGCAGATCCTTGGCGTTTTCCTCCGGGATGAGCACCGTCGTAATCCCCCCTCGCAACGCCGCGAGAAGTTTTTCCTTCAGCCCGCCAATCGGCATGGCATTGCCACGCAGCGACACCTCGCCCGTCATCGCAATGTCCTTGCGCACCGGGATCCGGCTCAGCACTGAAACAATCGACGTCACCATTGCCAGCCCGGCACTTGGGCCGTCCTTTGGCGTCGCGCCGTCCGGCACGTGCACGTGGATGTCGATCTTGTCGAACTGCGGTGGTTTCACCCCAATCTTCGGGCTGATCGACCGCACATAGCTCGACGCGGCGTCAATGGATTCCTTCATCACATCACCAAGCTTGCCGGTGGTCTTCATCCGCCCTTTGCCGGGCAGCCGCAGCGCTTCGATGCTCAGCAATTCGCCCCCAACGGAGGTATAGGCAAGCCCCGTGACCACGCCGATCTGGTCTTCTTTCTCGGCCAGACCGTAGCGGAACTTCTTAACGCCCAGGAAATCATCAATGTTTTCATCCGTGACGATCACCGTCTCGGCTTCCTTCTTGATGATCTTGGTCAGCGATTTCCGCGCCACCTTCGCGATCTCGCGCTCAAGGTTCCGCACGCCAGCTTCCCGCGTGTAAGTGCGGATCATCTCCGTGATCGCGGAATCCTGCAGTTCAAACTCCTTGGATTTCAGGCCGTGGTTCTTGATCTGCTTGGGCACGAGGTGCTGTTTGGCGATCTCCCGCTTTTCATCCTCGGTGTAGCCGGCCAGCGGGATGATCTCCATCCGGTCGAGAAGCGGCCCGGGCATGTTGTAGCTGTTGGAAGTGGTCAGGAACATCACGTTGCTGAGGTCATATTCGACCTCCAGATAGTGATCCACAAAAGTGGAGTTCTGTTCCGGATCGAGCACTTCCAACATCGCCGATGCCGGATCGCCGCGGAAATCCTGCCCCATCTTGTCGATTTCATCGAGCAAGATCAGCGGGTTGGTGGTTTTCGCCTTCTTCAGCGCCTGAATGATTTTACCGGGCATCGAGCCGATATAGGTGCGCCGGTGCCCACGAATTTCGGATTCGTCCCGAACACCACCAAGGCTGATGCGGATGAACTCACGGCCCGTTGCCTTGGCGACCGACTTGCCAAGCGAGGTTTTCCCCACACCAGGCGGGCCCACCAGACACATGATCGGCCCCTTCAGCTTGGTCGATCGCTGCTGCACCGCGAGATATTCGACAATGCGTTCCTTGACCTTCTCAAGGCCGTAGTGATCGTCGTCCAGCACCTTTTGCGCGCGGCCAAGGTCCTTTTTCACACGTGATTTCACACCCCATGGGATCGACAGCATCCAGTCGAGGTAGTTGCGCACCACGGTCGCTTCGGCAGACATCGGGCTCATGTTCTTGAGCTTTTTGATCTCCGCATCGGCTTTTTCGCGCGCTTCCTTGCTGAGCTTGGTCTCGGCGATCTTGGCTTCGAGCTCGGCCACTTCGTTTTTGCCGTCCTCGCCGTCCCCAAGCTCCTGCTGGATCGCCTTCATTTGCTCGTTGAGGTAATACTCGCGCTGCGTGCGTTCCATTTGCGACTTCACGCGCGTCTTGATCTTCTTCTCGACCTGCAGCACGGACATCTCGCCCTGCATCAGGCCATAGACCTTCTCCAGCCGCTCCGACACGCTTAAGGTCTCCAGAAGATCCTGCTTCTGATGCACTTCGATGCCAAGATGCCCCGCCACCAGATCGGCCAGCTTTGCCGGTTCCGTGGACTCGCCCACAGCCGCAAGCGCTTCTTCTGGCACGTTTTTCTTGACCTTGGCGTAGCGCTCAAACTCGTCCGACACCGTGCGCAACAAGGCTTCCGTGGTTGCGACGTCACCCGGCATTTCGGTCAGATACTCGGCACGGGCCTCGAAAAAACTATCGTTTTCAAGGTATTCGGTGATGCGCACCCGTGCCTGCCCTTCCACCAGCACCTTGACGGTGCCGTCTGGCAGTTTCAGCAGCTGCAACACATTGGCCAGCACACCGGCCTTGAAAATGCCGTCGCTGTCGGGGTCATCCACGCCGGGATCAATCTGGCTGGACAGCAATATCTGCTTGTCGTCCGCCATCACTTCTTCGAGGGCGCGGACCGATTTCTCGCGTCCCACAAAAAGCGGGACGATCATATGCGGGAACACCACAATATCGCGCAACGGCAGTACTGGGTATGAGGCGTTCAGAGGCTCTTGCATGCTCTATCCTTGTTTTTGGCAAGATGGTTCTGGTCCCGCACAGGCAGCAACACTCGACCATCTCCAGGCGCGGAAGCTAAAGGTGGGGCGCACCACACCTTAATTCAACCTTACCGTCGTTTTTGTGCCTGCAGCATGGCCACTGCAAAGCGGAATCACAAGCCTTCAAATCAAGCAAACACGTCGCATATGAGGGATTAATTCACATGCAGCCGGTCTGTCAGCGAAACCGATAGGGAGGAGACCCGCGAAGAGAGAACTTTGACCTCATCTGCAATCACGGTGAACCCTTTGCCCGCATCCCCGGCGCGCGCCGCTTCGATGGAGGCATTGGTGGCCACCATGTTGATGACACGCCCGATCTTGCCAATCTCCATCGCAATAGTGCTGGTCCGGTCCAGCGCATCGGCCTTCCCCTTCTCGCTCAGTTCCAGAAAGAACGTCCGAAGCGCATCGCTGAAGGCGTTGACGCCCTTGGCAACGCGGGTGCAGCAGAGATCGTACATGTTGTCGAGCGGGCGAAACCCCTTGATCTCTCCCTGCGCAACGGTGCAGCGCTCGGTCATGGAAACGATTTCTTCCAGCGCCGCAACCACCTCGTCAAGCATCTCGCCCAATGACTCAGGGATTTGCAGGTCATGCGCGGCCAGAAAACATGCCCGCACGCCCCGCGCCGCATCGTACCCTTCTTTCAGCTTGGTCTTGGCATCCAAGAAGTCATCTACGGATACATTGCCGTTCTGTGCAGTGCTCATTTCCATGTGATGGATCAGGATCTGTAGAGCTGCCAGGCGTGTTGGCGCGATTTTGGTCTGAATCTGATGCAGCGTGTGGTCCAGCGATGGGCCCCCTTCAACAGAGGCGGTTTTGGGTTTTGAAGACATCCGGGCAACTCCGCTACAGGTTGGTTTTCTCTACGCCCTGCGGGGTTAAGCTTGTGTTAATCCGATCTGCTTTACCGGCGAAAGAGCGCGTAGATTTCGGCTCAAATCGGCTCAATATCGCCCTGCGCGCGTCCGGCGTGAAATTCCTCCTGCCATATGTCAAATCGCTGATCAGCGATCGCGGCGCGCATTCCTGCCATCAGATCCTGATAATAGGTCAGATTGTGCCAGGTCAGGAGCATCGAGGAGATAATTTCCTGACTGCGGAAAACGTGGTGCAGATAGGCGCGGCTATAGCTGCGGCAGGCCGGACAGCGGCAGGCCTCATCCAGCGGGCGCGGATCATCCGCGTGGCGCGCGTTCTTGATGTTGACGACGCCGCGCCGCGTAAACACCTGACCCGTGCGCCCAGACCGGCTGGGCAGTACGCAATCCATCATGTCGATGCCGCGCGCGACTGCCCCCACAATGTCATCGGGTTTTCCGACCCCCATCAGATAGCGCGGCTTGTCTGCGGGCAATTGGTCGGCGGCGAAATCCAGACAGCCGAACATGGCCTCCTGCCCCTCGCCCACGGCCAACCCGCCCACCGCATATCCTTCAAAGCCGATGGCCTGTAGTGCCTCCGCGCTCTCGGCGCGAAAGTCCTGCTCCAGCCCGCCCTGCTGAATGCCAAAGAGCGCATGCCCCGGACGGTCCCCGAAAGCCGCGCGCGAGCGCGCCGCCCACCGCATCGACAGCCGCATGCTCTCGGCAATCGTCGCGCGGTCCGCGGGCAAGGCGGGGCATTCGTCGAAACACATCACGATGTCCGACCCCAGCAGCCGCTGGATTTCCATCGAGCGCTCCGGCGTGATCTCGTGTTTGGACCCGTCGATATGGCTTTTGAAGGTCACCCCCCGCTCGGTCAGTTTGCGCAGCGCGGCGAGGCTCATAACCTGAAACCCGCCGGAATCCGTTAGGATCGGCCGCTCCCAGTTCATGAATTTGTGCAACCCGCCCATGCGATCAATCCGCTCCGCCGTCGGGCGCAGCATCAGATGATAGGTATTGCCCAGCAGGATATCCGCACCGGTCTCGCGCACATTCTCAGGCATCATCGCCTTGACCGTCGCTGCGGTCCCTACCGGCATGAACGCGGGCGTGCGAATATCGCCGCGCGGGGTGGAGATGACGCCGGTGCGGGCCTTGCCATCGCGGACATTCAGATCAAACGAAAAAGTCATGCCGCCCCTTTGGCGCAAATCCCGCAGCAATCCAAGCCCCTTGATTGCGCGCGTGTGCTACGCCACACTAATTCCATTTTACGCCAAGGCCATTTTATGAGAGATCAGGACCACCTGAACCGCATCAATGCGCTGACCAGCAATGCCCGAAATACATGGTTTGCCCTTCTCGGCGCATTAGTATTTGTCGGCATCACACTGATGGGTGTAGAACACATTGATTTTTACGGCGTAAACCGGGCGACAAAACTACCTTTGGTCAATGTCGAGGTACCGACGCGTTATTTTTTCCTGGCAGCCCCCATTCTTATCGCAGCAATATATGGATACTTTCATCTGTATCTGATCCGTCTTTGGGATGCCTTGGGCGCGGCTCCCTCGCGCCTCAACGGTATTCGCCTCGGCGACGCCATATCACCCTGGTTGGTGACCGATGCCGCGTTGCACTATCGCCGCCGCCTCCGAGACGACAATTCAACGACGCCGCGCACATTGGAGGACTCAGCCATGATCCTCAATATTTTGCTCGCCTGGGGCTTCGGGGTCACAATTCTCGGCATGCTATGGATGCAATCCGTGCCTGCGCGTGATTTTGGCATGACAGCTATTGCCGCGGTGGCGTTTCTAGTCTCAAGCATCATCAGCGTTTCGAGCTTTGTGATGATGCGCCGCCGAATGCGATTTGAACCGATCACTGCCACTCCGGTCAATTGGGCAAAAGTTCCTCAAGTGCTTGGTATTGGGTTCGGGGCCTCTGCAATCTTGTGGATGAGCTATTTGCAGACAAAAGGACCAATTGATTGGCTCGCTAGACTAGACATGTCTGGCCAAGAAATCATCGAACGCCCAGAAAATTGGCTACCTTATGATATTGCAAGGAAAGAATTTCGGTTAATTTGGTGTCGTCGCGAATTTGCGGGCGCTCAGTGCAATGATTTGGGATCGCGCGAAACAGATTTCAACGAAGAGCTCAAAACCAGACGCAAATCTCTTCTGGCTGATATGAACCGCCCAAGCTGGACCAAGACTGGACGTAAAAAGCCAGACTTAAGGCAGGTTATCCTGATCAATAGCTTCCTTGCAGACGCGGATCTAACCGATGCAGTAATGCACGGCGCAAATCTGAAGGGTGCTCAGTTGGAACAGGCTGACCTCAGTCAAGCGAGGATGCATGGGGCGCACTTCAACAAAGCTTTACTGCAGCAGGCAGACCTAAGAAATGCCGAACTACAGGACGCAAATTTCAGCGGCGCAAAGATGCTTGGGGTGAACCTCAGCGGAGCGCATTTAACAGGTGCGGATCTAACAAGTGCGCAGATGGGACGAGTTGTCCTCAGTGGAGCAAATTTGGAGAATTCAAAGCTGCGTTGGGCCCAGATGACGGACGCAGACCTTAGCGATGCGAATTTGACTGGTGCAAATTTCAGCGGTGCACAAATGGAGCGTGCGAACCTCAGCGGCGCGCAGATCAAGCAGACCAATCTCAGCGAAGCACAGATGGCGGGCTCAAATTTGGATTTTTCACAATTGACTGGAATTCACAGCAGCAACATCCTATCTGGTACAGACCTGAGCAAGAGCACCAATAATGGTGGGATGCTTAGATCCGTGGATCTAAGCCGCACGCGCATTGATGAAAATACGGATTTCCGCAACGCCTTTCTCGATGGCAGCGTCTTGATAAGTGATTCTTTCCGCACGCAAATGGGCAACCCATGCCAGTGGGTAGTATCAGTATTGAGCGATAGTGCTTTCTACTCGCATTGGCGAGGTTGGATTGAGATAAATCCTTCGAAAGGGCTTTTGGACCTATGGGACTTCATCGCGCCAAAAGAGTTTACCAAAATTACCGCCACTGCTCCGCCTGAGGGTTGCACTTGGAAAGCGGGACCAATGCCAAGTGCAACCCCGAATTGAATTTGGAACTTTGCGCAGTTCCCGGCCTTTTTTCCGCCTCATCGCGCTAGTAAGCCTTTTTTCAATTCTTGCATTTAAGCGTCCCAGCAATCACATCTGTGACACAATAAACAAAAAGGACCGCCGCGCGTGGACATCGAAACACTCATTCTCTCCCTGATCGAAAGCTCGCTGGTTTTCCTGCTTTTGGCCGCCCTCTTAATCGTTCTGGTGGTGAAAGCGGTCAAGATCGTGCCGCAGTCCGAAAAATACGTGATCGAACGTTTTGGCCGCCTGCGCGCGGTGCTTGGCCCGGGCATCAACCTGATCGTGCCCTTCATTGACCGCGTGGCCCATGAGATTTCCATTCTGGAACGGCAGTTACCCAATGCCAGCCAGGACGCAATCACTAAGGATAACGTGCTGGTGCAGGTGGAAACATCGGTGTTCTACCGCATCACCGAGCCCGAAAAGACCGTCTACCGGATCCGCGACGTCGATGCGGCGATTGCCACGACGGTGGCAGGGATCGTGCGGGCGGAAATTGGCAAGATGGACCTGGACGATGTGCAGGCCAATCGGTCGCATCTGATCACAACCATCAAGGCGCTGGTCGAGGATGCGGTGGACGATTGGGGCATCGAGGTCACCCGCGCCGAAATCCTGGACGTGAACCTTGATCAGGCCACCCGCGACGCCATGCTGCAACAGTTGAACGCCGAGCGCGCCCGCCGGGCCCAGGTGACCGAAGCCGAAGGCTCCAAGCGGGCTGTGGAACTGGCCGCCGACGCGGAGCTCTATGCCTCCGAACAAACCGCCAAGGCGCGGCGCATTCTGGCAGACGCCGAAGCCTATGCCACCCAGGTTGTTGCAACCGCCATCAACGAAAATGGGCTTGAGGCCGCGCAATACCAGATTGCCCTGAAACAGGTCGACGCGCTGAATGCGCTTGGATCCGGCGAAGGCAAACAAACCATCGTGGTGCCCGCGCAGGCCATCGAAGCCTTCGGCGATGCCTTCAAGCTGCTCAAAGGACGCGGCGCGTGACCGATCTGCTCGACCTCTGGTGGGTTTGGATGGCCGCAGCGCTGGCGCTTGCCGTGATCGAGGTCATGGTGCCCGGCTTCATTTTCCTCGGCTTTGCGCTGGGAGCGCTCGCAATGGTGGCCGTGGTCTTGGCCGCACCGGGCTTCAGCGCCGCCGCACTCCTCGCCACTTTCGCGGGCCTGTCGCTGGTTGCCTGGATTTTGTTGCGCGTCGCCTTTCGCAAGCAATCCACCGGCGCCCGGATCGTGCATGATGACATCAACGACACCTAATCTTCTTCTGGCCTGAAATATCCCCGCCGGAGGCAAAAATGGGCTCAGGCCTTCGCCTGAGCCAAACAAAGATCACGGCGGGCAGGTTTCCCCAATCGGTTGAGGTCGCAGGATGCACCTGCTACCCCTTTTCAAAATGAAAAAGGGGGACCGGGATGGAGAAGCTGACATTCGGCTGGGAAGAATGGGTGGCGCTGCCCGATCTGGGCCTGCCTGCGATCAAGGCAAAGGTGGACACCGGTGCCCGCACCTCCGCCTTGCACGCCCATGATATCGAGGTGTTCGGACCCGCCAAGCACCCCAAGGTCCGCTTTAACGTGCACCCGATATCCGGGCGTCAGGATGTGGCCATCACCTGCTCCGCCCCGCTGGTGGACCGCCGCGAGGTGACCTCCTCCAATGGCGAGACGGAACAGCGCTTTGTGATCGCCTCTACCCTCGCGGTCGGAGAGCAAAGCTGGCCCATTGAAATCACCCTCACCAATCGCGGATCAATGTCGTCCCGCATGCTGCTGGGGCGACAGGCGCTCAGCGACCATATCTCCATCTCACCCACCGAGAAACGCCTACAACCGGATCTCAGCTATGACGTCTACCACACCTCCGCGCTGAAAAGCCGGGCGCCGAAACGCGCCCTGCGGATTGCGGTGCTCAGCCGTGAAGACAACTACTCCACCCGCCGCCTCGTCGAGGTCGGCGAGGCGCGCGGCCATACCGTCGAGGTTATCAACACCACCCGGTGCTATATGGCGATTAACACCATGGCGCCCGAAGTGCACTATGACGGGAAACGCCTGCCCCGCTATGACGCGGTGATCCCGCGGATCGGTGCCTCGATCACGCCCTATGGCACCGCGGTGATCCGGCAGTTTGAAACCATCGGCACCTATTGTGTGAACGGTTCTGCCGGGATCACCGCATCCCGCGACAAGCTGCACGCGCATCAGGTCCTGGCCTCGAAAAAAATCGGCATGCCCACCACGGCCTTTGCCGCCTCGCCGAAAGATACATCCAATCTCATGGGGTTGGTGGGCACCGCGCCGCTGATCGTGAAACTACTGGAATCCACCCAAGGCAAAGGGGTTGTGCTGGCCGAAACCAAAAAAGCCGCTGAATCCGTCATCGACGCCTTTCGCGGGCTCAAGGCCAATTTTCTGGTGCAGGATTTTGTGAAGGAGGCCGCGGGCGAGGACATCCGTTGTCTGGTGATCGCGGGCAAGGTGGTGGCGGCCATGAAACGCACCGGTGCAGAAGGCGATTTTCGCTCCAACCTGCACCGCGGCGGATCGGCAAAGGTCGTGCGCATCACCAAGGCTGAGCGTGAAACAGCTGTGCGCGCCGCCCGCGCCTTTGGCCTCGGCAAGGCGGGTGTGGATCTCTTGCGTTCCGAGGCGGGACCAAAAGTGCTGGAGGTGAATTCCTCGCCCGGTTTCGAGGGCATCGAGAACGCGACAGGCAAGGATATCGTCGGCAAGCTTTACGACGAAATCGAAACCCGCGTGCGTCCGCAACCCGCCCGTAAACGCCGCAGCTAAACCAACCTGCCGCCGTGCCGTGGCAAAGAACCGCCCGCCAAACCCATGAACTTTCCGCACCTGGCCATGTTACCCACCCACTCCACAGGCAACATGGCTTATTAATTGAACTGCCAATGACACGTTTCATCTACAAAACCCTCACGTCTGAGCATGCCGAAACATGGCGGGAACTGCGGCTGGAAGGCGCGCGCGATTTCCCGTTGGGATTTCTGACCACATTTGACGAGACGGAAGCGATCAGCCTTGATCGGTGTCGTGAAATCCTGGGCTACCATGGGATGAGGGGTGTCTTCGCGGGTGAGGAACTTGTCGGGTTCTGTGGTTACCGCCCTCAGCATCTGGAACGGATCCGGCATCGCGGTGAAATCGGGCCATTTTTTGTCACCCGAAGCCGACAGGGATCAGGCGCTGCAAAGACCATGATGGCAGGTGTTATCGCCGAGGCAAAAGGCAATGGGCTCGCGCAACTCGAACTCTTTGTGGATACCGAAAACCTGCGCGCCCGGGCCTTCTACGAAGGACAGGGTTTCGAGCATGTCGCCACCTTTTCCGACAACCTCAGGATCGACGGAAAACCTCGAAACAGCGCCTTCATGACGCTGCGGCTCTAGTATTTGACGTCAAAAGAAACGTTCAGGCGCGCGCCACGCCCCTTGAAATACCCGTTGCCGCGCAGCCAATAAAGCGGCGGTCCTTTTGAGGGCCGCCGCCGCGAACCTCACCGTCCGTTGTGATGCACTTCCTGCAAGCCATAGACCGGCGTGTCGATGCCTTCGTACCGCGCCTTGATCTGCAGCGACAGGAACTGCGAATAGTGCCGGGACTGGTGCAGATTGCCGCCGTGGAACCACAGCGCGTCAACCTGCGTCGGCTTCCACATATTCCGCTGCTCGCCCTCCCAGGGCCCGGGATCTTTCGGCGTATCGGAGCCCAACCCCCAGACTTTGCCGACTTTATCCGCGGTGTCCTGATCGATGATATCGGCCACCCAGCCGTTCATCGAGCCATAGCCCGTGGCGTAGACAATTACATCCGCCTCCAGCTTGGCGCCATTGTCCAGGACCACCCCATCCTCGACCACTTCCGTGACCTGTCCGTGCGCCAGTTTGATCTTGCCATCAATCACCAGCTGGCTCGCGCCCACATCGATGTAATACCCCGACCCGCGCCGCAGATATTTCATGAACAGACCGGAGTTATCCGCGCCCCAATCGAGCTGGAAACCGGCTTTCTCAAGCCCGGCGTAGAACTCCGCATCCACTTCCTTGATCTTGTCATAAACCGGGATCTGGAATTCGTGCAGGATCCTGTAGGGCAGCGAGGCAAAGATCAGATCGGCCTTGTGATGCGTCATCCCGGCCTCGACCGCGCGCTCGGAATAAAGATCGCCCAGCCCGATTTCCATCAGCGGCTCGGAGCGCACGATATGGGTCGACGACCGCTGCACCATCGTCACGTCCACATCCGCCTCCCAAAGGGCCGCGCAAATGTCATGGGCAGAATTGTTCGACCCGATGACCACCGCCTTTTTCCCGGCATAAGCATCCGGCCCCGGATGCGCGCTGGAATGATGTTGATCGCCCTTGAAACTGTCCATGCCCGGCAGCTCCGGCATATTGGCCTTGCCAGACATGCCGGTGGCAAAGATCAGTTGCTTCGGTTTCAGCACAACCTCTTCGCCATCACGATCGACGGTCACGACCCATTCCTTGGTTGCGGCGTCATATTTGGCGTTCTGCACCGTGGAGCGGGTCCAGTAGTTCAGCTCCATGATCTTGGTATACATCTCCAGCCAGTCACCGATCTTGTCCTTGGGGGCAAAGACCGGCCAATTCGGCGGGAACGGCAGATAAGGCAAATGGTCATACCAGACCGGATCGTGCAGGCAGAGGGATTTGTAACGGTTGCGCCAGCTGTCACCGGGACGGTCGTTTTTCTCGACGATGATCGTGGGCACACCCAGCTGCCGCAGCCGCGCCCCCAGCGCGATGCCGCCCTGCCCGCCGCCGATGATCACAGTATAGGGTTGCGTCTTGTAGCCCAGCTCCGCGCGTTCTTTTTCAAGCTCTTCGGCCCAGGTCAGCCGGTGTTTGCCCGCCCCATGTTTGGCCCCCAGTGGTCGTTCGTAGCCCAGCGGTTCCTCGTGCCCTTTCAACTCGACCATGGTCGTCAAAAGGGTCCAGATCAGCCCGTCCTTGAGCCGGACCAACCCATACCCACGCGCCACGGCGGTCTCGAAACTGATCCAGGCGGTGATGATTCCACCGTCTTCCGTCGCCATTTCGCCCTCGGCAACGCGCCAGGCTGTGGGTTTGGTGGCAGATAGCTGCGCATCCAGCATGTCGCGCACCTGATCCTGACCTTCCATCGTTTTGATATTCCATGTGAACGTAACCAGATCGCGCCAATAGCAATCGGTCTGAAACAGCGCTGCGGCGGCATCAATGTCCCCGGCCTCCAGCGCTGCCCCAAATCTATCCAGAAAATCCGTTACCTGGTCGTTGGTCGTTGTATCCAGCATGCATCTACCTCCCGTCAGACGAGAAGAAGTGTGGCAGAACCTGTTCTCTCAGGCGAGGCATACTTTTGTACCCTGTGGTGCCCACCGGGGCTCGGGCGCAGAGCAATCCCCCTCCAGACCCCTTTACGCCCCCGCCGAAATTCCTATATAAAACGCTAAGGAATAAGAGAGGCCCTCGATGAACAATGCACCCGAACCGCTCGAAGGCGCACCTCTGATTGCGCCCTCCTCAACGGACCATCCGCTCTATGAGCAGATCGTCGAAGCGTGCCGGAGCGTGTATGACCCGGAAATCCCGGTCAATATCTACGAGCTGGGCCTCATCTATACCATTGATATCAATGATGAAAGCGAAGTGGCCATCAAGATGTCGCTGACCGCGCCTGGATGCCCCGTGGCGGGTGAAATGCCCGGCTGGGTGGCCGACGCGGTGGAGCCGATTGCCGGTGTCAAACACGTCAATGTCGAGCTGGTCTGGGAGCCACCCTGGGGCATGGATATGATGTCTGACGAGGCGCGGCTCGAACTGGGTTTTATGTAAGCCCCCCCAATGACAACCGAAAAACAGAAAATGATCGCGGGCGAGATGTATTTGCCCGGGGATGCAGAACTGGTGCGGGATCGCGCCCGCAGTCAAACCCTGCAGCGCCAGTATAATGCGACCATTGTGTCGGACACCGAGGATCGCAAAACCATTCTGGATCAATGGCTTGGAAGCCGCGGTTCAGGTTGTGCGTTGCGTACCCCCTTCTATACCGATTATGGCTATAACGTCCATCTCGGCGCCGATGTCTTTTTCAACTATGGTTGTGTGTTGCTGGACGTTTGTGACATTCGCATCGGCGACAAAACCCAGATCGGACCGCTGGTACAAATCCTTACCGCAGATCATCCGCGCGCGCCGCATCAACGGGATGCCGGGTTGGAGTTTGGCCAACCCATTGAAATCGGGCGGAATGTCTGGATTGGCGGCGGCGCAATCATCCTGCCGGGGGTGACGGTGGGCGACGATGCGGTCATCGGCGCCGGTGCCGTGGTCACCCGGAGTGTTTCAGCCGAGGTGACGGTCGCAGGAAATCCCGCGCGCCCGCTTGTCCCGCGCGCTCAGACTGCTTAGATTGGCGTCAAAGGAGAGGTTCCATGTTTGGTATTCCCGGCAAGCAAGCCGTCACACTGACCCCCAAGGCCGCCGCACAGGTGTCCAAGCTCATGACCTCAGCGGGTCATGCGGGTCTGCGCATTGGCGTCAAGAAAGGCGGTTGTGCGGGCATGGAATACACCATGGAGTATGTCGAAGAGACCGATCCCAACGACGAGATCGTGGAACAGGATGGCGCGCGCGTGATGATCGCCCCAATGGCGCAGATGTTCCTTTTCGGCACCGAGATCGATTATGAAACCTCCTTGCTGGAAAGCGGCTTCAAGTTCCGCAATCCAAATGTCACCGAGGCCTGCGGCTGCGGTGAATCGATTAAATTTGGCTGACCTCTCAGGGTTTTTTCAAATGCACATAGGTCTCGGCAAAGCGCCGCGACAGGTGATCGCCCGCCAACATGGTCTTGCCTGATCCGCGCGGTGCGATGTTGGTGTCGTGGGACGGGTTGAAAAACAACGGGATGGAGATGCGTTCAAAGTCGGTTCCGATCACCCGGTGCGGTGTGGCGCGTACCAGATCATCCGTCCAGATCTCCATCATCTCGCCGAAATTGATCACAAACTCGCCCGGTGGGGCTGATACCGGGATCCACCCACCGCCCCGCTTGCGCACCTCCAGGCCCGGTCCACCATCCGTGGCCAGCAAGGTCAGACAGCCATAATCGGTATGCGTGGCGATGCCAAAATCCCGCGCCGTCGCCCAGGCTGGGCGGGCCGGATAATAGTTCCCCCGCAACAGCGCCATCGGTGTCTCAAACGCCTCGTCGAAGTAATCATCAGGCGCGTCAATTGCCCGGGCGATCCCGCGCAGAACATCCATCGCAACGCCGCGTGCCTGATCATAGTAGCGCTCGATCTCGCGCTGGAACGTCGGCAGGGAGGCTGGCCACTGGTTGGGCGCATAGACCGGCAAGGCACCGCGCGGGTCACCCGCGGGCAGTGTGAAGCCGCTGTCAAAGAACTGTTTGTAGTCGGGATTGGCCGCTGGGTCGACCTGCTCGGAGCCAGACGCCCCCCACCCGCGATTTGCCCCGGTGCGGGCCATGTCGATGGTGGCTTTTTCCGCCTCCGGCAGGAGGAAAAACGCCCGATACTGCGCCAGCACATCCTGCATCCTTGCCGGTGTGAGGTCGGTGTTGAAAACGGTGAAAAAACCGATGCCCGTCGCCGCCTCGCGCAACTGCGCCATGGTGTCGGCGTCACCTTTTGCCATCAATCGGGCGTCCAACCTGGGGATCATCATGCGTCTCCGAAACCTGTCCGACTGCCCCTGCCACAGGAAGAACTGCGGCGCAAGCAGCGCTGGTCGATTGCCGCCACAGGATCAGGCTGTTACCAAAGGGCAGACATCATGGCAGGAGAGTTTCATGCGGCGGAAAATGGCAGCAGGCAATTGGAAGATGAATGGCGCGCAGGCAGGCCTGAGCGTGCTGGACGGGCTCATAGCGAGCCATGCAGAGAGCCCCTGCGACATCGTGATCTGCCCACCTCACCCGCTGCTGATCCCTGCAACCACACGCTGCGCGGGCGGGCCCGTCGCCATCGGCGCACAGGATTGCCACGCAGAGGCCAAGGGGGCTTTCACCGGGGACGTCAGCGCAGGCATGATCGCGGACACGGGCGCGGGCTATGTGATTGTCGGACATTCCGAGCGCCGGGAAGCCTACGGTGATACGGATGCACAGGTGCAGGCCAAAGCCGTGGCGGCCCAGTCAAACGGGCTCATCGCCATTGTCTGCCTCGGCGAGAGCCTGTCGCAACGCGAGGCTGGCGAGGCTCTGCCCCTGATCACCGCACAACTGGCCGGGTCGGTGCCGGAGGCTAGCACCGCCGCCACCCTGGTGGTCGCTTATGAACCGATCTGGGCCATCGGCACCGGCAAGATCCCCACGCTGGCGCAGATCGCCGAGGTCCATGCAAAACTCCGGGCTGAACTGGTCGCGCGCTTTGGCGCCGAGACCGGTGAGGCGATCCGCCTGCTCTATGGCGGATCGGTCAAACCCGATAATGCCGCCAACATCTTTGCGACCGCAAATGTCGATGGCGCGCTTGTCGGGGGTGCGAGCCTGAAAGCCGAAGACTTTTCGCCGATCATCCACGCGCTCGAAAAGAGCTGACCCCCGCTTCTTCTGGCCAAAAAAATCCCCGGGGGGTGAGGTCCGGTCCGCGCCAGCGGCGGACTGTCCCGCGGACAGTCCGAGGGCCGAACGGGGCGGAGCCCCTATTTCACGATAATCTCCGGCCCCATCACCAGCGTTGGCAACCAGGTGCTGATGATCGGGATGTAGGTGACCATGATCAGGAAGACAAAGAGCACCGCGGTGAAGGGCAGCGCCGCCTTGACCACGGCCCACATCGGCATGTTGGCCACGCCCGAGGTCACGAAGAGGTTGAGACCCACCGGCGGCGTGATCATCCCGATCTCCATGTTCACCACCATGATGATGCCGAGGTGAATGGGATCGATCCCCAATTCGATGGCGATGGGAAAGACCAAGGGCGCAACGATCACCAAAAGCCCGGACGGCTCCATGAATTGTCCACCGATCAGCAGGATCACATTTACGATCACCAGAAACACGATGGGCCCGAACCCGGCGTCCAGCATGGCGCTCGCGATCTGCTGCGGGATCTGCTCGTCGGTCAGCACGTGTTTCAGGATCAGCGCGTTGGCGATGATGAACATCAGTGTGACAGTCAGCTTGCCGGCCTCGAAAAGCGTATTCTTGGTGTCGCGGTGAAAGAATGCCGTGACCAGCGCGATGGGCTTCTGCATCAGCGACAGGTTGCGCGTCTCGTCGCCTTTGACATGCAGCGGCCCCATGTCCCGGTAAACGAAGCTTGCAATGAAGAACGCATAGACCGCCGCTACCGCTGCCGCCTCCGTCGGGGTGAAAATCCCGCCGTAGATGCCGCCCAGAATGATCACGATCAGGAACAGACCCCATCCCGCCTCGCGCCCGGAGGCAAAGACCTCGCCCCATCCCCGCCACTCACCTTTTGGCAGGTCGCGAATTTTGGCGATGATGTAGATGGTCACCATCAGCATGGATCCCGCCATCAGGCCCGGAATGACACCGGCCAGAAACATTCGGCCCACGGAAACATCCGTGGCCGAAGCATAGACCACCATCACGATGGAAGGCGGGATCAGGATGCCCAGCGTGCCCGCGTTGGCGATCACACCAGCGGCAAAATCCTTGGTATACCCGACCTGCCGCATGCCCGCGATGACAATGGAGCCGATGGCCACCACCGTGGCCGGGGACGAGCCGGACAGCGCCGCAAAGAGCATACAGGCAAAGACACCCGCGATGGCCAACCCGCCCGGCAAATGCCCGACCAGGGCGATGGAAAACCGGATGATCCGCTTGGCCACGCCCCCGGTGGACATAAAGCTGGAGGCAAGGATGAAAAACGGGATCGCCAGCAGCGTGTAATGCCCTGCCATCGCCTGAAACAGCGTCTGCGCGATGGAGGCCAGCGACGTATCACTCAGCACCAGCAGGAAGACGATCGAGGACATGCCGAGGCTCACAGCGATCGGCACGCCGACCAGCATCAGGCCAACGACCATGGCAAAAAGAATAGCGACTTCCATGGGTTATTTCCCCGCGTTCATATGTTTGACGGCTTCGACCTCGTCTTCGGCCTCATGGCTGACGATCAGGCTGGTGGCCTCTCCGCGCAGCAGGCGCAGCGTGGCCTGCAGGAAGCGAAAGAGCAGCAGCCCCATGCCGAAGGGCAGCATGGCATAGGGGATAAACCGCGGAATTTTCTCGTATTCTTCGTTTTCATTGAAAATCGGCTCGATCCAGCGGAGCCATTCGGGCATCGGCATGTCGACAACCTCGTACCACGCCTGATCCCGGCTGTTTTCAAACCCGGTGGGGAACCAACGCCCCGAGGTCGCATCGAACCCGGCAAAGGGAGCCCAGTAGTCCCAGGCGCCTTTGAACACCAGGGCCGCATAGACCACGCAAACCGCTGCAGCAAACAGCGCCAAGGTGCGCCGGACGGGCGGGGAAAAGAGGTTGATGACCGCATCCACCCCAAGGTGGGCGGTGACCTTCACGCAGTAGCTCACCCCAAAGAGCACCAGCCAGGCAAATAGGAACGTGACCGCCTCCAGCCCCCAGATGATGCCGGTATTGAACCCGTAGCGCAGCACCACATTGATGAATGTCAGGATGGTCATCAGTCCAAGGATCAGGGCAATCGCCGTTTCCTCGATTTCGTTGACGATCCGACCCAGGATCGTTTCCGCCTCATAGGAATGCGACATGCGCCCCTCCCCCCAGATTAGTCCATCCGGCCCGCGATGTCAGGGCCGGATGGGATGGCCGATAAGGCCTTAGAAACCGGCGTTGATCGCCTGTGCTGCGTCGATGTTTTCCTGACCGACGTCGTCTTTGAACTGCTCCCAGACGGGTTTCATCGTCGCAACCCATTCGGCGCGGGACGCTTCATCCAACTGGCGCACAACGCCGCCGGCCTCGATGATTGCGGCCTTGGCTTCTTCGTTCACGGAGGTGGATTCGGCATTTCGCGCCTCGGTCACTTCCGCCACGATGGTGGACAGTTGATCGCGCACATCCGCGTCCAGCGCATCCCACCAGTCGGTGGATGTCACGAGCATGTAGTCGATGATGCCGTGGTTGGTCTCGGTGATGCCGTCCTGCACCTCAAAGAACTTCTGGCCGTAGATGTTGGACCATGTGTTCTCCTGCCCGTCGACGACGCCGGTCTGCAGCGCGCCGTATACTTCGGAGAAAGCCATCGGCTGGGGTGAGCCGCCCAGAGCCGCCATCTGCGCCTTGAGCACGTCAGAGTTTTGCACCCGGAACTTCAGACCGTTGGCATCCGCGGGGCTGTTCAGTGCCACATTGGCGGACATCTGTTTCATGCCATTGTGCCAGAACGCCAGACCAATCAGCCCGCGACGGGTCATCGATTCCTTCATCGCCTGACCGGTTTCGGAGTTCTGGAACGCGTCTACTGCATCAATGTTCTTGAACATGAAGGGCAGATCGAAGATGCGGAACACTTTGGTGAACTGCTCGAACTTGGACAGCGAGGGCGCGGCCATCTGCACGTCGCCCTGCAGCAGCGCTTCCAGCACCTGATCATCGTTATAAAGCGTGGAATTCGGGAAGACCTCCATGCAGGCCTTGCCGTTCATTTCTTCGTTCACCCGTGTTTGCAGCAGGCTCGCCGCAATGCCTTTGGGGTGACGGTCGGTGTTGGTCACGTGGCTGAATTTGATGACGATCTCGCCATCATCGCAGGCCGCAGCGACGGCAGATGCGCTCACCGAAAGGGTCAGCGCCGTGAGGGCAGCAGTTACAATTCTCATGTGGTTTCCTCCCAGAAACTTTTTGGCTTTTCATTTTCTTGTCGGGCATCACGCGTTGGATGCGCTGTGGGATATCAAATAGCCCTTATTCGCGAAGGGCAAGCGTTATGAATTTCGCCCGTATATTTCAGGAAAAACGCTTACTTACCATAATGATACGAGGCGTATTGAAGGCAATTGTCCGCTTGCAGCATTTCACCTGCGTGCGGGAGGCCGCACATCACCCCCATGATTTGTGCGAAAATCCGCACATTATTTCTCGCGGTAATCTTCGGCTCGAATCCCGTAGCGGGTCAGTTTGTCGTAGAAGGTTTTGCGCGGCAGTTGCAGCGCTTCAGCGGCCACAACAGCGCGCCCTTCCGCACGGCGCAGTGCCTGTTCCAGCAGGCTCTGTTCCACCTGTGCCATCTGCTCCGCAAGACCCAGGTTGGTATCGGGTGTTGCCTCTTTGGCCAGGCCCAAGGAGAATCGCATCGCCTCCGACATCAGCGCCCGGGCGTTCCCTGGCCAATCCCGCGCCATCAATCTGGCAACCACCTGTGGGGTGATCTCGGGCGCGCTCAGCCCCGCCTGCTCGCTGGCTTGCGCGACGTAGTGGCGAAAGAGGATCGGAATATCCTCCGGCCGCTCGGACAGGGACGGGATGCGCACCGGCGTAACTTCGAGCCGATAATAAAGCTCCGAATTCAACTGCCCCGCTTCGACACTGGCGGCCAGATCGCGGTTTGACCCGGCAATCACGCGGGTCTCTGTCCCGTTCTCCAGCGCCTCCAGCAAACCGAGCTGCGCCTGCGCGGGCATTTGAGTGATCTCATCCAGGAAAAGACTGCCAGAGCGCGCCGTTTCCAGCGCTTCGGAAAGCTCGGCCACATCCGATGCCGCCGCAGCCCGTTTGACAAACGGCGCTTTGGAGCGCGCGGAGCACAGGTGGATGACTTCCGCGACTTTCGAAATACCGGTGCCCGGCGCCCCGGTGACCAGCACTTCGGTTTCTGTCACAGCGACGCGGCGTACCCGCGCCCGCAGCCCTTCCGCAAGCTGTGACGCGCCAAAGAGCATGCGCGCAGCCGGATCGCCGGTCTCGATCAACGCGCGCAACCGGCGATTGTCCAGCACCAGACGCCGCGTTTTCAAGGCCCGCTCCAGCACGGCCAGCAGGTCGGCGGGCGCGCAGGGTTTTTCCAGAAAATCAAACGCCCCCTGCCCCACGGCTTTCATGGCGGTGGGAATATCCCCCTCGCCCGTGAGCAGGATCACCGGCAGATCCGCATCCTGCGCGCGGGCATAGGACAGCAGGTGAAACCCGTCCCGGCCAGGCATCCGCAGATCCGAGAGGATCACGCCGTCAAAATCTGCCGTGATCAGGTCCTTGGCCGCCACGAAGGAACCCGCCGTGACCGGCTCCAGATCCGCCAATTCGAGCGTCTGCGCCAGCGCATCACGCACGGCAGCATCGTCATCGACCAATAGAACGCGGGTGCTCATGCGGCTTTCTGTGCCGCCCATGGCTGGACTTCAACGGAAAAAAGCGCGCCGGGGTCACAATTGCGCACCCGGATTTCACCGCCAAAGCTCTGCATGATCCCATAAGAGATCGACAGGCCCAGCCCCATGCCTTCTGACGCGCCAACCTCCTTGGTCGAATAGAACGGGTCGAACACCTTTTCCGGATCACGCACCCCCGGCCCGGTGTCGCGGATATCGATGCTAAGCGGATTGCCCCGCGTGACAGAAACCGTCAGGCGCCGCGTCTCGCTCTCGCTCATGGCATCCAGCGCGTTGGTCATCAGGTTTACAAAGACCTGGCCCAGCCGCACCTCGCCCCCTTTGACCCAGATGGGGTGCCCGGCGCTTGTGTAATCTAGGGTAACGTCCATCTCGGCCGCCCGGGTACTGATCATCTCAACCGAACTGTCCAGCACGGCCACCAGATCGACGCGGGTCATCGGTTCGGTCTGCTGTGTGGAAAAAGCGCGCAGGTTCTTGATGATCCGGCCCATGCGGCGCGCCATATCCGATATCCGGCCCAGATTTTCGGTGGCCCGCTCAGGCTGGCCGCGGTCCAGAAACAGCCCTGCGTTTTCCGCAAAGGAGCGGATCGCCATCAGCGGTTGGTTCAACTCATGGCTGATCCCGGCGCTCATCTTGCCCAAAGCGCTGAGCTTGCTGGCCTGCACCAGATCGGCTTGCGCCCGCGCCAAAGCGGTTTGCGCCTCCTTGCGCTCGCCCACTTCCTGGCGCAGGGCCGTGTTGATCTCCGACAGGGCGGCGGTGCGGCGCGCCACCCGTTCTTCCAGCTGTGCATTGGCCCGCGCCAGCGCCCGCCGCCGTTCAGTGGCCAGAAACAGCATCGCACCAAAGGCCAGACACAGCGCTGCGACAACCGTCGCCTGCAACTTGGCCAATTGGCGCGCAGGCGCCACATCCACCAGCACCTCTGCGGTCAGGCCGATCACTGGCAGGTCGCGCACCAGATGCAGCGCATTTTTCGGCAAATAGGGCCCCCAGCCCAATTGCCAGATCTCATGGCCACCGGTCTCATAGCTGGCAAAGGGCGGCGCCTGACCAAAGGGCGGGGCCAGACCCGGGCCATCGGGCGGTCGCTGCCACAAGACCAGTTCCGACCGGTTCGTGACAAAGACCTTTCCCTGCTCATCCGTGAAAAAGACCGCGCGCAGCCCACCGCGCCAGGCGTCTTCGATACCGTGCATCCCCACGGCGACCACCACAGCGCCCTGCACCTTGCCGCCCGGTCCAAAGGCCGGCGCTGCATAGTAAAACGCCCGCTGCACGAGCGGCGTGCCGATCCCGTGATCGCGCCCCAACGCCCCCTGCATGGCGCGTTTGACGTAATCCGTATCGCCCAGCTTTGCGTCCGACAAGGCGCGCGCAGAGGCCTGTATCTGCCCCTCCAGATCGACATACATCACGTCAAGCGCATCCGCTTTGTCAGCCGCTTCCAGAAACAGCCGCCGAGCCGCTTCTACACCGCGCCCCTGCGCAAGCGCCGCACTATAGGGATGATCTGCCAGAAAAACGGCGAGTTCCCGAAAGCGTTGCAACTGACCGACCAAGCGATCGCTGGCCAGCGTCAGGTCACTTTGCCCCTGCCGCTCCAACTGACCCAGCGCCTGCAGATACCCATAGCGCCAGACCCCCGCAGAGGCCGCCGCCACCGCGCCCAGAAACATGGCTATGATCAGCACGCGGTGCATCAAACCCTTGGACATCAGCGCGAGTTTACAAACAGCCCCTTGCCTTGACCAGTGCCCTGGCGGTTAAAGAGGCCTATGAAAACGCTGCACCAATCCCCGCTCGATCCTGCTTTTGTGCAAGATCCTTATGCGCTCTATGCGCGTGTATTGGCGGATGATCCGGTGCAGTACTGGCATGATTATGGGATGATGGCGGTTTTTGACGCCGCAACGGTGCAGGCCCTGTTGCGCGACCGGCGTTTGGGGCGGGCTGTGCCAGACGATCAGAAACACCCCGTACCGGAGCACTTGCGCGGGTTTGATGCGGTTGAGCACCACTCGATGCTGGATATGGAGCCACCCACCCACACGCGATTGCGCGGTCTGGTGTTGCGGGCGTTCACCTCGCGGCGGGTGAAGGCGCTGGCGCCGGACATTCACGAGATCTGCGACGACCTCTTGGCGGCCTTTCCAGAAGGCCCCTTTGATCTGATCCCTGCCTTTTGTACCGCCTTGCCCGTCCGTGTGATCGCGCGACTTTTGGGCGTGCCGGAGGAGATGTCGGACAGCCTGCTGCGCTGGTCCAATGCGATGGTGGCCATGTATCAGGCGGGCAAAACCCGCGATACCGAAATTGCCGCAAATACTGCGGCGCTGGCGTTCGCTGATTTTCTGGGCGGCTATATCGAAAAGCGACGCAGCGATCCGCGCGACGATCTGATCACCCATCTGATCGCAGCGGAAGAAGACGGTGAAACGCTCACCCGGGACGAAATGATCGGGACCTGCATTCTGCTCCTGAATGCCGGTCACGAGGCAACGGTTCAGACTCTGGGAAATGCGGTAAAGGCACTCCTGGAGCACGACATCCCCCACACCGCCCTGGCGCCCGATGCCATCGCTGACACGGTGGAGGAAGTTCTGCGCTTTGATCCGCCCCTGCACATGTTCACGCGCTATGCCTACGAAGATATCGAGGTGCGGGGCCATCCGTTGAAAAAGGGCGCGCAGGTCGCGCTCATGCTGGGGGCTGCGGGCCGTGATCCCGCCCAGACCGAAGGCCCGAACCGTTTTGAGCCTTTCCGCACCCCCACAGCTCACGCGGCCTTCGGGGGTGGGCTGCATTTCTGCGTTGGCGCGCCACTGGCAAGGCTGGAGCTGCAAATGGGCCTGCAGCGTCTCTTTGCCCATGTGCCACATCTGAAATTTACTGGAAAACCCTTTTATTCAAACAGTTACCATTTCCACGGCCTGCGCCATCTGCACGTCACACCTTAGGCCGCGATGGGCTCACATCGGCCACATGCGCCAAGCATAAAAATGCGGCGTAAGCCGCGCCTTTGGATCACGGATCAGAGCGGCAGCATGGTGGTGGATTTGATCTCTTCCATCGACAGCAAAGCCGTCACATTGTGCACCCGCACCTCTGAGATCAGCGCCTGATAAAACGCATCATAGGCGCGCGCATTCTTCACCCGCACTTTAAGAATATAGTCGATATCTCCTGCCAGCCGGTGCGCCTCCTGCACTTCCGGTCTGTCACGCAGCGCTTTCAGAAACGCTGCCTGCCACTCTGCCTCATGCTCGGAGGTGCGGATTAGGACAAAGAAACATGCCTCAAATCCCAGCGCATCCGCATCGAGCACAACGGTCTGCTGCCCGATCACGCCCGCATCGCGCATTTTGCGAATCCGATTCCACACCGGGGTCTTGGAGGAGCCCACCTGGGCCGCAATTTCGTCCAATGACTGGCTGGCATCGCGCTGCAGCTCGCCAAGGATTTTCCGGTCTGTGTCGTCTATTCGAACGCTCATTCTGCAAAACCCCTTCTAAGCGGTCATTTGTTCTATTTCTCAACTAATTCAGAACACACGTCCTTATCAACCCGCAAACCTAGCGCAAATATGGGATTTTTTCCTATATTGAGCGGAAGAAACTCGAAAGGCGCGGCCTCATGGACCATTTTCCGATCTTCCTGCGTGTCGAAGGACGCCGCATCGTCCTGTCGGGCGGGGGCGAAGCTGCCCTGGCCAAGCTGCGTCTGCTGATGAAAACCGCAGGCCACATCACCGTCTTCAGCGCCGACCCGGCGCCGGAAATCGTGCACTGGGCCAAGGAGGCCAAACTGACCCTGATCCGCCGCGCCATGGCCCCGGGTGATGCGGTCTGTGCTGCCCTCTTCTACTCCGCCGATGAAGATGACGCGGAAGACGCACGCACCGCCGCCATCGCGCGGGCCGATGGCGCCTTGGTCAATATCGTTGACAACCTCGGCGACAGTCAGTTCATCACCCCGGCCATTGTGGACCGCGACCCGGTGACCATTGCCATCGGTACCGAAGGCGCGGCGCCGGTACTGGCCCGCGCCATCAAGGCCGATCTCGAAGCCCGCCTGCCCGCCGCGCTTGGCCCCTTGGCGCGCATCGGCAAGAAATTCCGCAAGGTTGCAGAGGCCCTGCCCTTCGGCCGTGCCCGCCGGGACTTCTGGCGCGCCTATTACTTCCAGACAGGCCCCGATGCGATCAGCGGTGGCGAAACCGCGGTCAACCGCGCGCTCGATACGCTGCTTGCCGATCACCTGCAGCGCAAGGCGCGCGCCGGTCACGTGCATTTTGTCGGCGGCGGCCCGGGTGACCCCGATCTGCTGACGATGAAAGCCCGCCGGTTGCTGGATGAGGCCGATGTGGTGATCTACGACCGTCTGATCAGCAAACCCATCCTCGAACTGGCCCGCCGCGAGGCGGTGATGATCGATGTGGGCAAGGAAGCCTTTGGGCCTTCCACCCCGCAGGAAGCCATCAACGATCTGATTGTTGAGCACGCCCAAAAGGGCGCGCAGGTGGTGCGGCTGAAATCCGGCGATGCGACGGTCTTTGGCCGTCTGGACGAGGAGATTGATGCGCTGGACGCGCAGCAGATCGCCTGGAGCATTGTGCCCGGCATCACCTCTGCCTCCGCCGCTGTGGCCGAAATCGGTCAGAGCCTCACGAAACGCGGGCGCAACTCCTCGGTGCGTTTCCTGACCGGCCACGACATGAAAGGCTTTGCCGATCATGACTGGGCGGCGCTGGCGCGCCCCGGCGAGGTTGCCGCGATCTATATGGGCAAGAAATCCGCGCGATTCATCCAAGGCAGGCTGATCATGCACGGCGCGGACCGCCACACAGCCGTAACCGTGATCGAAAACGCGTCGCGCCCCGATCAGCGCATTCTGGAGACGACACTCGACGCGCTGCCCAACGCCTTGGCCGCAGCCGAGATGTCGGGCCCCGCGCTCACCTTCTACGGTCTGGCCCCGCGCGCGGCGACGGGCGCGCTGCACCAACACAGCCCAGATGCACAACCAACCCTGCACCGACATGAAACCATGACACAGGAGGCTCTCTGATATGTCCAAGCCGTTCACCCCGAAAGTCGTGACCGCCAATGCCCTGCTCGAAGGTGATGTGATCTATCAAACCGCCACCGGCTGGACACGTGATTTGGCCGAAGCAGAAGTTCTGACCGACGAGGCCGATGCCGACCTGCGCCTGATCGATGCCGCCCAGCAGATCGACGTGGTGGTGGGGGTCTATCTGGCGGATGTCGACACCTCCGGCCCGACCCCGAAACCCACCCATTTCCGTGAAGATTTCCGCGCCAAGGGCCCGTCCAACTACGCCCACGGTAAACAAGAGGCAGCCAGCCATGTATAGCTACACAGACTTCGATACCGCCTTCATCAAGGAACGCAATGCGCAATTCCGGTCTCAGGTCGAGCGCCGCATCGACGGCTCGCTGACCGAGGACGAGTTCAAACCGCTGCGCCTGATGAACGGGCTCTACCTGCAATTGCACGCCTATATGCTGCGCGTGGCGATCCCCTATGGCACGCTGAACAGCCGCCAGATGCATGTGCTGGCGGACATCGCCGACAAGTGGGACAAGGGCTATGGCCATTTCACCACGCGCCAGAACATCCAGTACAACTGGCCCAAGCTGCGTGATGTGCCCGATATGCTCGATGCGCTGGGGGAGGTGCAGATGCACGCGATCCAGACCTCCGGCAACACCATCCGCAACGTGACGGCAGACCATTTCGCCGGTGCCGCAGCAGATGAAATCGCCGATCCGCGTCCTGTGGCGGAGCTCATCCGTCAGTGGTCCACCGATCACCCGGAATTCCAGTTCCTGCCGCGCAAGTTCAAGGTGGCGGTGACCGGTTCGCCGAATGACCGCGCGGTGACCAAAGCTCATGACATCGGGTTGCGCATGGTCGAACGCGACGGCGTTGCTGGCTTTGAGGTCATCGTGGGCGGCGGCCTTGGTCGGACGCCGATGATCGGCAAGGTGCTGCGCGACTTCCTGCCGCGTGAAGACCTGCTGCCCTATCTCGAAGCGATCGTCAGCGTCTACAACCTGCTGGGCCGCCGCGACAACAAATACAAGGCACGGATCAAGATCACTGTGCACGAGAACGGGCTGGAGGACATCCGCGCCCGCGTCGAAGAACGCTATGCCCTGATCCGCCCGCAGTTCACTGGTGTGGACCAGCAGCTGTTGGCGGGAATTGAGGCGGATTTCGCCGCGCCCAAGTTCAAGACCAAATCGCTCGCCGCTTTTGAAAGCGCCTATACTAATGATCCGGTCTTCCGCTCCTGGGCGGATACAAACCTCAACGATCACCGCGCACCGGGCTATGCGATTGTCTCGATCAGCCTGAAGGCGCATGGCGCCACGCCCGGGGATGCGTCCTCGGATCAGATGCGGGTGATGGCCGATCTGGCCAAACAATACGGCCATGACGAGCTGCGCATCAGCCACGAGCAGAACGTGATCCTGCCGCATGTGCATAAATCCGACCTACCTGCGCTTCATGCCGCGCTGAAGGAAGCGAAGCTGGCCACCGCCAACATCGGTCTGATTTCCGACATCATCGCCTGCCCGGGCATGGACTATTGCGCGCTGGCCACGGCCCGCTCGATCCCGATCGCCCAGGAAATCGCGACACGGTTTGACGAGCTGAAGCTGGAGCATGACGTGGGCCCGCTGAAGATCAAGATCTCCGGCTGCATTAACGCCTGTGGTCACCACCACGTCGGCCACATCGGCATCCTCGGTCTCGACCGCGCAGGCGTGGAGAACTATCAGATCACGCTGGGTGGCGACGGCACCGAAGATGCGAGCATCGGCGAACGTGCCGGGCCTGGTTTCTCGGCTGATGAGATCATCCCGGCGGTCGAACGTCTGGTGCTGGCGTATCTCGATCTGCGTGCCGAGCCTGCTGAAACCTTCCTGCAGACCTATCGCCGCCTTGGGCTGGCCCCGTTCAAAGCCGCCCTCTACCCAGAGGCACAGGCCAATGCCGCTTGATCACCCTGTCTCCCGGGACGATCAGGCCCTGCGTGCCCAGGTGGCGCAGCTCAATGCGACGCTGCGCCACCATAGCGCGACGGACGTGCTGCGGGCCGCCTTTGATGCGGTGCCTGATCTGGCGCTGGTGTCGAGCTTTGGCGCGGAATCGGTGGCTTTGCTGCACCTGACGGCCATGGTCAACCGCGACGTGCCGGTGCTGTTCATCGACACGGAAATGCTCTTTGCCGAGACGCTGGTCTATCAGCAGGAGGTGGCGGAGCGCCTTGGTCTGCGCAACCTGCGGATCATCCGCGGTGACGCCATCCGCAACCTGGACCCCGATGGGACACTGCACCAGCGCGACACCGATGCCTGCTGTGCCTTGCGCAAAACGCAGCCCCTGCAACTGGCGCTGCAGCAGCAGGGTGGCTGGATCACCGGACGCAAGCGGTTCCAGTCGGGCCAACGCGCCGATCTGGAATTTTTCGAGGTGGAAGCAGGCACGACCCGCATCAAGGTCAACCCGCTGGCCTATTGGCAGCCGGGCGACGTGGCTGATTACATCGCCGAAAACCGCCTGCCGCGCCACCCCATGGTCGCGCAGGGCTACCCTTCTATCGGATGTGCGCCCTGCACCTCCCCCGTCACAGCTGGCGAAGACCCCCGCGCGGGCCGCTGGCGCAATTCAGACAAGGACGAATGTGGCATCCACTTCGTCAACGGAAAAGCGATCCGCACAGGAGCCCCTTCATGAGCATTCTCGTTACAGACACCGGTTTTGCCAGCGATGACTGGGCGGAGCCCTTCATCACCCTTGATGCGGCCAATGACGCCAGCGCGCTGGATGTGCCCTCCGACGCCGATCCCGAGGCGATCCCGCTCTGCGACGGGCTGCAGATGATCCGCGTGGATTTTCCCTCCTCTGCCGATGGGCGCGGTTTTACCATCGCCAGGCAGCTACGTCTGCGCGGCTTTACTGGGCGTTTGCGTGCCAAAGGCCATGTTCTGGCCGATCAATACGCAATGGCGCGCCGATCCGGGTTTGACGAGGTCGAGATCTCCGATGATCTGGCTGCCCGACAACCGCAAGACCAATGGCAGTTCCGCGCCAACTGGCAGGACAATAATTATCAGGCCAGACTGCGTGGCGCAGGTGCAACCAACGCCTAACGCGGCCGATTGACGCCTTTCCCCTCTCCATTCTTCTTTCTAAAAGGACTGCGCAGGTGTAAACCTGCGTTGACATCATTATGACCGAGCAAACCCCCGTGACCGAAGCATCTGCTGTAAAAATCCCGACGCTGCCCGACGCGCAGACCGTGACCGCTGTCCAGCATTGGACGGACCGCCTGTTTTCCTTCCGCGTGACGCGCCCCGCCTCGCTGCGGTTCCGCTCCGGCGAGTTTGTGATGATCGGCCTGATGGGCGACCCGCACCCCGAGACCGGCAAGCAAAAACCGCTGCTGCGCGCCTATTCCATCGCCTCACCTTCGTGGGATGAGGAGCTGGAATTCTACTCGATCAAGGTGCAGGACGGCCCGCTGACCTCTAAACTGCAGCACATCCAGCCGGGCGATGAGATCATCCTGCGCCCCAAACCGGTGGGCACGCTGGTGCATGACGCGCTGCTGCCGGGCAAGCGCCTGTGGTTCTTTGCCACCGGCACCGGGTTTGCGCCCTTTGCCTCGCTGCTGCGCGACCCGCAGACCTATGAGGATTACGATCAGGTGATCGTGACCCATACCTGCCGCGACGTGGCAGAGCTGGAGTATGGTCGGCAATTGATCGAAAACCTGCGCAAGGACGAGCTGATGCTGGAATTGCTGGGCGAAGAGAACCTGGCCAAGCTGACCTATTATCCGACCACCACGCGTGAAACCTCACCCAAGATGGGCCGCATCACCACCCTGCTCAAGGATGGCACGGTTTTTGCGGATCTGGGTATCGATGGCATTTCAGCTGAGACGGACCGCGCAATGGTCTGTGGCTCCATGGGGCTCAACACCGATCTCAAGGAAATTCTGGAAGGTTTCGGGCTGGAAGAAGGCGCCAATTCCGATCCCAAACACTATGTGGTCGAGAAAGCCTTCGTCGGCTAAAGCGTTCAGCTTACAGTGATAAACGGCGCCGAACCGATTGGTCCGGCGCCGTTCTTTATTTATTCAACGCCCAAGGCGTCGCGCAATTGGGTCAAAGCGGCTTGCAACAGTTCGGGGTTGTCCTGCGCTTGTTTGACCGAATTTGCCAGCACCAGCTTTTGCGATGTGCCGAGGTCTGAGTTTTTGATCATCTCATTGACCTTGGCAAAATCAAACCCTTCCACGGTCAGGGCTTCCGCTTGCTTGGCCTCGTCCACGGCGGCCACGGTATCCTCCGCGACACCATCTGCGGCCTCAGCTGTCGAACTCGTACCTTCGGTGACTGTCTCGGTAGCTGTTTCCGTCACGGTCTCGACAGTTTCAGCACCTTCTACCGCTGTCTCTTCAACTGCGGTGCCTGCGTCCTCGGTCAGCGCCGTAACGCTTTCCTGCAGGTCAGTCGCGGCCTCACTTGCAGCGTCCAGCGCCTGTTCGGCGGTTTCCGTGGCGGTATCCACAGCCTCCGTCGTCGCCTCGGAAACGGCAGTCGCCGCATCCTGAGCCACATCAGCAGCCCCTTCCGCCGCCTCTGTGACCGTCTCGGTCACCGCATCCGCAGCCTCGCTTGCGGTTTCGGCCAGGGTCTCGGCAGCCTCCGGGGCTGTTTCAACCGCCTCGGCAGCCTCTTCCGTCGCATCGGCTGCGTCTGTTTCAGTCGTATCCAGCGTCAAATCGTCTGACGCCTGCTCGGAATACAACAGATATCCGCCCCCGATGATCACGGCGGCCACCAGAATCCAAATGATGTTTTTCATTACGAGTCTTCCCTCTGTAACTGTCCGGCACGCGACACCGGACGATATTATGCGTGGTGATGGCAATTGTACCTCACTGGACAAACCAACAAGGGGGAAAACAGTTCCAATCGACCCATATCAGCCTAATTTGCGGCTTGAAGTGGCGCTTTCACGCGGTTACTTTACACATCCATATTTATGAACAATTCAAGGACGAACACCATCGCTCGCAGACCCCATAACGCACCGCCACAACGAGAAACCGGCCCGCGCGTCAACGAAAAAATCCGAAGCTCTGAAATTCGCCTGATTGGCGCAGACGGTGAAAACGTCGGTGTTGTAACACCGGACCGCGCCATGGATATGGCGGATGAGGCGGGTCTCGATCTTGTGGAAATCTCGCCGAATGCCAACCCGCCGGTGTGCAAGATCATGGATTTCGGCAAGTTCAAATACGAGACGCAAAAACGCGAGGCCGAAGCGCGCAAGAAGCAGAAGATCATCGAGATCAAAGAGGTCAAGTTCCGCCCGAATACGGACACCAATGACTACGATGTGAAAATGCGCAACGTGTTCAAGTTTCTCGACAATGGCGACAAGGTGAAGATCACGCTGCGGTTTCGCGGGCGTGAAATGGCGCACCAGAACCTGGGCCGGGAGCTCTTGGAACGTGTGGCTGAGGACACCAAGGATGTGGGTCGGGTGGAGAACTTTCCCAAGATGGAAGGCCGCCAGATGGTCATGTTGATCGGGCCGCTGCCGAAATAATCCGGCTGATGCTGTGAAAACGCTATGCGCCCTGTTCAATCGGACAGGGCGTTTTCATTTGGTAATATGCTGAGCCTCTTACCGATCCGGCGCCCGCCCCCCTTAGGAGTGTTTTAGCCTGGACAGGACGCGCTCTACACGTTCTGCGACGGGCACTTTTGGCAACAGGCAAATGTCATACCCCAACGCCTCTAGCGCGGCTTCCAGTCGCTGGAATTCTTCCTTTGCAGCAGTCAGATCGTGGCGACGGTCATCATTCTGTGAAAAGATCTCCGGCCAGGGTGGCGCAAGAAAGACAGTGCTGTCGTAGTGTCGGTGTGCCCCGAGGGTCTGGCGATAGGGCAGACCCGTCGCATGGTCCAGCGCCACGGCGGCATCAACCACCCCTCGGTCGAAGAAAACAAGGCCTTTTTGGTTGCGCATCGCGGCAAGATCCGAGCGCGCCACCTCTACTGCCCGCTGGGCAAATGCGGCCCCATCAACCCAAGGCAATGCACGTCCGGTGCCTGCCCTTTCCTCTGCCAGAATGCGCCGCCCGGGTTCCGCGACGGTGGCATATCCGCGACCTTCGAGTTCTTTCAGCAGCGTGGTTTTACCACCGCCCGAACATCCCGTGATCAAAACGAACCTGTTCAATGTGGTGTCTGCTCCCGATGATGCGCGGATTATATTTTCCACCGTAACGATGTCGACACAAACAGAAATCGGAACGGATCATGGTCCAAAATCCGTGAGTGCTGCATCTAATGCATCACCCTCTAGCCCCGGCCCCGCGCGAAGCCGCGGGGCGGGGGATGTTTCAGGCCGCGGCGGTGACGGCGCGTTTTGTC
>NZ_CANMXR010000010.1:0-174735 GCF_947501835.1 uncultured Roseobacter sp.
AAGGTCTTCTTGTCAGCTATCGCACTCGCGGCACTGGTTATCTACTGGCTTTGAAACTCAATGAGTCCTGACCCTAGGTTGCTTTATTCGGATCAGTTGAGCTCAGTTGAGAAGCTGTTTCGGAACCAGCCATTTGATGATGCGATTACAAGACAGACCGTCGGGCACTTATTGCTGGGCGCGTTTAGCGAAGACTACTACGCCGCAAAGCTTAATCTCAAAGCCTTCGAAGCTGAAATAAAGGACGTCATCTCAAGAATTACTACTCTAACCAGGTTGCATGGGCGCGACGGGCATCCCTTAACACAAGAGTGGATCGACCAAGAGTATGCTCGGTTACAGCGTGATCTTGATGGTTTAAACAAACAGATCGAGACGATTGAGGCACAAGTCTTTTCCGCTCAGTTCGAGGACAGACTGTCACTTAATGACCAACAGGATACCTACGCGAGAGTTCAGTCACTTCAAGCTGAGATCGGGCAGGCCAGAGAGGAACTTGACTATCTTGAGTTGGAGGCATCGGATTCGGATGAGTTCATAGCTTCACTCACCAAGAAATTGGATGCTCTCCACGAATCGAAGATGGTTGTGGATGAGTTGAACGCTCTGAGTTTCGAGTTTTGCCCCGCTTGTTTTGCGCCCGTCGAAGGTACTACAGTTCAGGGCGCATGTTCGCTGTGCAAACAAGCGTCTGACAAGAGCCAGGTCAAAGAACGGGCACTTCGTTTGATCAACGAATATGCTCGGCAAAGACAAAGCTCATTCGACCTTCAAACTGGCCGCCGCAAGCGCATTTCCGATCTGAAGGCGAAGCTTACAAAACTCACCGAACTGTGGGAACAAGCTGGTCGTCATTACACGGTGTCACTACGCAGTCCCACAACCGAACTGCGTACAAAATTGAGATCGCTAAATAGGGAAGCCGGATATGCTCAACGAGAGCTAGAGGAGCTAGCCGGGCGCAAATCAGTCATTGCTGAATTACAAGAGGCACAACAACAACGAGATGATCTTCAAAAGAAGATCGATGGTGTGAAGGCAATAATCGAGACATCAGAAAAGCGTGATCGAAATCAGATATCGCAAGCCAGGCGCTCAATCGAATTGGAAGTGTTGGATTTCTTAAGAAGGGATTTGGAAAGGCAATCGACCTTTATGAATGCCGACTCCGTCAACTTTGACTTTGACGGCGACCGAATAAACGTCAACGGAGAGTCGTTTTTTTCCGCTAGCTCCATGGTTTACCTGCGGAACAGCTTCATCGCGTCGTTTGCCGTTGCAGCTGCCAATCAGAGTTCCTTTTCACATCCGCGTTTCCTATTGATGGATACCGTTGAAGATAAGGGAATGGAGCCGGAGCGCAGTAGAAATTTTCAGCGATTGCTACATGAAAAGTCTTCTGCAGCAGTATCTGAAAATCAAATGATCATTGCAACTTCGATGATTGCACCTGAACTGGATATTCCTGAGATTACTGTGGGGGAATTTTACACTCACGAGAACCGTACTTTGCGAATTTCTAGCGTGGAGTGACAAATTTTGCCCGATGAAGCTCCAGAGACGAAGTCAAGTTGGCAGCCTGAGGCTTGGCGCTTTCGGACACTAAATTGGCATCTGTTGCGGGGATTTGGACAGAGCATACCTGCGGCAATCACGATGAGTACACCATTCATCGGATATATGATCTTGTACCATTCACAAATCGAGGATTACCTCGGAGGTCTGGGCGGCCTACTTGAACAGCAGTCTGAGATTGGGCAATGCTTGCCATGGATTGAATTTTCAATGCGTCTGAACCTAATCTACTTGGGCCTCTTGCTTCTTGGCGTCGGCACAATCGTATATAAAATATTCGCCCCCGGCATCGTGAAAAGTGCGCTCGATATTAATGACTATGTGGTTGAAACAATCGACAACGTTTCAGCTCGAAACCTACGATCGATGTTCGCGACGATACGTTCAAGAAGACCGCAAATCGCATCGACCTTTCTCCAACGCGCACCTTGGCTAGAACGGGGCAAGAGTCTCAAAACTGCCTCAGACGCGCTCAAAAAGGACGATGATAATCAGATTAAGATCGACGTTCTAAGAAGCTTTTACACTGTTCAGGACAGGTATACTTCGCGGAGCGCTGTTTATTCCGTGTTGGCTCTGTACTCTATTGGCTTTTCGCTTTTGGCTGTTCCTGGCCTAGCGTTCACAGCCAGGGTGATGTGCGTAGTGTCAGCAGATCTGGGACTTGTATCACCATAAGCTCTGGCTCTTAAGCCCAACGGCCGCTTTGTCAGGTTGGCGGATCTGTAAATTTCATATGCAGCGAATGTCGGCAAACCGCCCTCTTTGCTGGGTCCGGGTGTCGTAAGGCGCTAGGGACAAACCTTATGGTCGCCACGGCGAATAGCAGAAATGGTAGCGAAACCTGATACTAGATGTTGAGCAACAACAAGGCTGTTATGTGGCAGTGCTGGATCGAATGGGATCATCAAGCCGCTGTTTGGAACAGGTCTTGCTGACACCGTTGGTTGCGCCCTCCCGATTTGAACCTTGCGATAGGAATCAGCGAGCCTCGGCCAGAAACCTCATGTGTTCTTCTTGCGTGAGCTGCGGTTCCGACTGAAGCTGATGTAGGCTTTCTGGCTTGAGATGCGTGTAACGTCTTAGCATCTTCCAGTCCTTATGACCGGTGACGAGCGCGACCCTCTCAATTGTCAGACCCGCCTCGAACAAACGGCTGGTCGCTTCGTGCCGAAGGTCATGAAAGCGCAGATCTTCAATGCCAGCTGCTTGCCTTGCACGACGAAACGCAGTTCCTGCGGACTTATGATGATACGGGAAGACACGGCCTTTACCTCCCGTCAAAATCTTTTGTTCGAGCAGCAAGTGCCAGGCGTCATAGCCTGTCAGGTTGAGTAGGGGGACTTTCTGGTCGTTTCCATCTTTGGCCCGGGGATCCTTCCGATCCTTGACGACCACGATGCGCTTGGTGAAGTCGACGTCATCCCAGCTAATCTTGAAAATTTCCTCTAGACGCATCGCTGTGGCAATCGCAAATCGAATGACACGGCCCATTGGGATGATCATGTTGGTTTTTGTGTCGAAATACTTGAGCAATGCATCGATTTCATCGGGGCTTGGCCGCCTGTCGCGTTCCCTTGAGCGGCCAACTAAGCCAAGTCGTGACAGCGCTTTGCGTGCAAGCCGCAGGCACTCGGTATCCAGACTGACACCGTGGACTGCGGCTCCATGGGTCATCACAGTATGCAAGTAGGACAGATCAACCGACAGGGTGACCGGACCCGCCCCTTGTTTTGCGCGCATTTTTCCGTAGGTGATCAAAGAAGAACGATCGAGGGCATTTATCCGCTTCGCGCCTAGATCGCGCTTCAACGCCTCCAGTACGGCCCGTTTCGACCGGCGGATCGGTTTGCCCACCTCTTGGAGATCGGTAATGTGCACATCAATCAGATCGGCGACAGTGCGCGCTTTTCTTGCCTTGCGGGACGTTGGCTCACCGCCCAGGTCAATCAGCCGTTCGGTTTCGGTCACCCATTCAGAGGCCAGCGTCTTCAATCGGAAGGTTCCTGACGCATATTTTCCTTTGCGTCGCACTTGCGCACGCCACGTGCCTTGCTTGGTACGAATGATCGTTGCCATCGCCGTGCACTCCTTTCCATCCGTGCAATTTCCGTGCACTAAGAGATCAAACAGGGTACAAAACCGTGCAATTCAGTCCAAAATAGTGCACGCTGTTCCCGATATGATCTCATTGAAGAGTAACATAAATTGTTGAAAAATAAAGGAAAAATACTGTCTGTCGCCCCGATGATGGATTGGACCGACAGGCACTGCCGATTTCTGCATCGGCGCCTGAGTAAGCATACGTTGCTTTACACCGAAATGGTGACGTCTGCGGCGCTTGTGCGTGGCAAGGCGCTGCATCTGCTCGCGTATTCGCCTGAGGAGCACCCGGTAGCATTGCAGCTTGGCGGTTCTGATCCCGCCGAACTGGCGCAGGCGGCAAAGCTTGGGGAATACGCGGGATACTGCGAGATCAACCTTAATGTGGGGTGCCCCTCGGACCGGGTGCAATCGGGGTGCTTTGGGGCGGTGCTGATGGAACAACCCACGCTTGTGGCGGAGTGTGTCTCTGCAATGCAGGCCGCCGTATCGGTGCCTGTGACCGTAAAGTGCCGCATCGGGGTGGACGAACAGGACCCGGAGGAGGTGCTGCCCGAATTTCTTGCACGTATCGTCGGGGCAGGGTGCGAGCGCGTCGCAATCCATGCACGCAAAGCCTGGTTGCAAGGTCTGAGCCCGAAGGAAAATCGGGATATTCCGCCGCTGGATTACGATCTGGTGATGCGGATGAAGGGGCTCTTTCCCAACCTTGAGATTTCCATCAATGGCGGCATCACTTCGCTGGCACAGGCGCAAGAGTTTCTCGATGCGGGTCTCGATGGGGTGATGATCGGTCGCGCGGCCTACCATGATCCGGCCGCGATTCTCTGTGACGCCGACCCGGTGATCTTTGGCACCGGCACGCGGGTCGAGCCGGAGGAAGCCGTGCACGAGATGTTGCCCTACATCGACGCGCATCTGACGGAGGGCGGGAAGCTGGGGCAGATCACGCGGCATATGCTGGGTCTCTTCACGGGGCGTCCCGGCGCGCGAGCGTGGCGCCGCATCTTGTCCGAGGGCGCGCATCAGCCGAGCGCAGGGCCAGAGCTTGTGCTGCAGGCGTTGGCGCAAATCCAACCGTCTTCCGGATTGCGGAACGCGGGGTGAAAAGACGCTGGGACCGGAGGGCAGAGCTTGGCTGCGAGCTTGCGGTAGTGACGGGTGATCGGCACAGCTTTGGTCACTCATTGATGAACCTGCCTGATTTGAGTCTGAGAGAAGCGCGATGACGGGCGATTTCTTTGATAAGGGATGGGTTTCTTTTGCGCCTGACCCCGCTGTTGAGGCATGGGCCGCGCACGCCCTTGATCACGCGAAACGCGCCGTTCAAGCACCTGAAAACGCACATTTACATGAATGTGAGGGGACATGGTTCGTTGGGCTGGATGCGCTGCCAAATGATGCCAGAGGGCAGCTTGAGGGAGGCCCTTCCCTTGTCGGCGCAGCAGTCGCCTTCGCAACGCAGCACTGCGGTGGATGGCCCGATCTGCACCCGGCACAACTGTCGGTTATCTATCCGGGCTATCCCAAACCGCGCGCCGGGGAGAGCGAGGCCGGGTTTCGCTATCGCCGCGACCGCGATGCCGCGCATGTGGACGGGATCATCGGGCTGGGAACGCCAAAGCGGCGCTTCGTGCAGGAGCCGCATGCCTTCGTTTTGGGCATTCCACTGACCGATGCCGCAGCAGATGCCGCACCGCTGGTTGTCTGGGAAGGCAGCCATCACATCATGCGTGCGGCCCTGCAGGCGGCATTTGCCGATGTCGCCAGCGGGGCGCTTTCCCAGGTCGATGTCACAGATATTTACCAAAAAGCAAGACGTGAGGCGTTTGAAACCTGCGGGCGCATCGCGGTCCCGGCACCGCTGGGATCGGTGTCGCTGATGCACCGGCTGACGCTGCATGGCGTGGCGCCCTGGGCGCCCGGCGCGAGGGCGGCGCCTGAGGGCCGGATGATCGCCTATTTCCGCCCCGAAATGGCAGGCGGTGTCGCCGCATGGCTGTCGGCCCCCTGAGCCGCCGACAGCATTTGCATCAAGCGCATCGCAGCCATGTCCGGCCCGGGTAGGCTTTGCGCGAAACGGCCCTTGGCATTGCCCGGCACAGCACTTATACGCGCAGCCTGATCCCCTATCGGAGCCGAAAAATGGTTGGCAGCGCAAATCTCAACATCATGATCAAAGCCGCCCGCCGGGCTGGGCGTTCGCTGGTCAAGGACTTCCGCGAGGTTGAAAACCTGCAGGTCTCCATGAAGGGCGCAGGCGATTTTGTGAGCCGGGCGGATATCAACGCCGAAAAGATCATCAAGGAAGACCTGATGGCCGCGCGTCCCACCTATGGCTGGCTGGGCGAAGAGGGCGGTGCCGAAGACGGGCAGGACCCCACGCGCCGCTGGATCGTGGACCCGCTGGATGGCACCACGAACTTCCTGCACGGGCTGCCGCATTGGGCGGTTTCCATCGCGCTGGAACATAAGGGGCAGATCGTTGCAGGCGTGATCTTTGACCCGGCCAAGGATGAGATGTTCTTCGCCGAAAAAGGCACGGGTGCCTGGATGAATGAAAGCCGGTTGCGCGTATCGGGTCGCACCAAGATGATCGAGAGCCTGTTTTCCACCGGGCTGCCCTTTGCCGGGCGGTCCGATTTGCCCGATACGCTGAAGGAAATGGCGCGCGTGGCTCCCGTGTGCTCCGGCATTCGCCGCTGGGGGGCTGCAGCGCTGGACGTCGCTTATGTCGCCGCAGGGCGCTACGATGGGTTTTGGGAGCGCCGTCTGAACGCCTGGGATCTGGCGGCGGGCCTGATCATCGTGCGCGAGGCAGGCGGATTGGCTGAGCCAATTGATCCCGCGGGCAATATTGTCGAAGATGGCACGCTCATCTGTGCCAATGAGGCGCTGTTTTCGCCGCTGGCCAAGCTGGTGCGCGGCTGATCAGCTCCACGGTCCGCGTCGGCGCTGCTGCCGCCGTGGAACTTTCGGAACGCTGCTTTTCACCAATGTGTAGTGGGCTTCGGGGTGGGGCGGATGTCCTTCCGTGCGTTCCCAGAAAGAGGGCCCGCCGCGTCGTAGCCATGCGGGGATCGTCAGGATAACCCCGGCGATAAATCCACCTGCATGTGCCCAGTAGGCGACACCGCCCGCGTCCGGGTCCGACCCCACGCCGCCGACAAATTGCAGGGCAAACCAGACAGCCAGCATGATCCAGGCCGGTATCGGGAAAATCCGAAAGAAGATGATAAAGATGATCAGGATATCGACCTTGGCCTTTGGAAAAAGCAGCAGATAGGCGCCCATGACACCGGCAATCGCGCCGGAGGCCCCGACTGTCGGGACTGTGGAAAAGGGCGCTGACAGGTATTGCACCCAGCCCGCCGCGGCACCGGCGACCAGATAGAACAGCAAATAACCGATATGGCCCATCTCATCCTCGACATTGTCGCCAAAGATGAACAGAAACAGCATATTGCCGATCAGGTGCATCCACCCGCCGTGCAAAAACATCGATGAGATCAAGGTATAGCCGCCCTGTCCCTGATCCAGTCGCGCCGGGACAAGCGCCCAGTCCGCCCAGAACCCGCTGATCAATCGGGCGTCCTGCATAATGCCCACATAGCTGAGAAAAATACCGACATTGGCCGCCATCAGGATGTAGGTGACATAGGGCGTACGGCCGGACGGGTTATGATCGCGGATCGGAAACACCGGACCACGCTGGGCGATTGGATAGGCGGCGTCAAGGGACCCCGGCGCATTCCCACCGGGGTTTCAACGTCAGGTAGCGGCGCCCAGCAAAGCAGCGTTCCCGCCCGACGCGGTGGTGTCCACGCAGACATGGCGTTCGGCCCGGACCCGCGCCGTATCCGGCAGCCCCGGGATCAGCGGGATGATCGGACCGACGCGTTTTGCCAACGCCTGTTCGATCGCGCGACCGGTGTCTTTGTCGCCCCACCACAGCACACCACCATAGGCGGGGCCCGTCGTCAGGGCGGCAGGGTCGATGGCACCGGTTGCCAGCACCGCGATGCCGCCTAGCGCTGCGACCGCGCGGGCCTGTGCCGCGGCGCTTTCCGGACCGGGGCCCATGCACAACAACGCGGCACGGGGCAGGGTGCTGAGACGATTGGATTCGCCCGTCGGCCCTGGCAGGCTTTGCGCCGCAAGCGGGGCGGGCAGCGCTTGCCGCAGCGCCGGAAGGGCCGCCATCGCGACGTCCCATGTGCCTTCCCGATCCTCCCGGTCGGGTTCAGAGAACCGCGGCAGGTAGTTTGGCCCGCCCGCCTTGGGACCGGTGCCTGACAGGCCTTCGCCGCCAAAAGGCTGGCTGCCAACGATGGCGCCGATCTGGTTGCGGTTGATATAGATGTTCCCGGCCTCGATACGCTCCGAGATGTGCTGCACGCGATCATCAATGCGGGTGTGCAGCCCAAAGGTCAGCCCGTATCCGGTGGCGTTTATGGTGTCGATCACGGCGTCCAGCTCGTGGGATTTGAAGGTGGCCATATGCAGGACGGGCCCGAAAACCTCGCGCTCCAGATCTGCGATGCTGTTCACCCTGATCAGGGTCGGGGCAATGAATGTCCCCGTTTCCGGCACGCCCAGCTCCGCCATGACGCGGCCCTCGGTGCGGGCTGCGGCAATGTGATTGGCGATGCCCTTTCGCGCGGCCTCATCGATCACCGGCCCCACATCGGTGGACAGATGCCAGGGCGCGCCAAGGCGCAAGGCATCCATCGCGCCGGTCAGCATCCTGGTGAAATCCTCTGCAATGTCTTCCTGAATGTAGAGGCATCGCAAGGCCGAGCACCGCTGACCCGCCGACTGAAAGGCGCTTTCGATGACCGATTGCACCGCTTGTTCCGGCAGGGCGGTGCTGTCCACGATCATGGCGTTCAGTCCGCCGGTCTCCGCAATCAGCGGCGTGCCCGGCGCGCAGTTTTCCGCCATCGCGGCGCGGATGCGCAGGGCGGTGGCGGTCGAGCCGGTAAACGCCACGCCGCCGACGCGGGCATCTGAGGTGACCATGGCCCCGATATCTCCGCCACCGGGCAGCAATTGCAGGGCGGCGCGGGGGACACCGGCCTCGTGCAGGATCGACACCGCCAGATGGGCGGCCAATGGTGTTTGTTCCGCCGGTTTTGCCAAGACCGCGTTGCCCGCGGCGAGGGCGGCAGTGACCTGGCCGCAGAAGATCGCAAAGGGAAAGTTCCACGGCGAAATGCAGGTGAAGATCCCCGCAGGCGGCGCGTTTGTGGCCTGTGCCGCGTAGTAACGCAGAAAATCCACCCCCTCGCGCAGCTCAGCCACACAGTCAGGCAGCCCTTTGCCAGCCTCGCGGGCCAGCAGCGCAAAGATTTCGCCGTAGCGGTCCTCCATGAGGCTTGCCGCCCGCAGTAGGACGGCGCGCCGCTCCGCAAGCGGCACATCCCAGGGGGCTGCGTGATCGAAAGCTGTGGCCACATCGGCTGCTGTGGCGTTTTGTACGCTGCCGGGGGTATCCCCCGGATCTGCCGGATTGGTGACCTCGGTGGTCACACCACCCGGATCGACCGGCGCCGCCAGCAGGGGGGCTGCCAGCCATCGATGCCCGGCGAAGGCCCCGCGCGCAGCCTCGATGGCATCGAGCGTCTGGGTATGGGCCAGGTCAAATCCCTTTGCGTTCGCCCGCACGGGCAGGAACAGCGCCGGGCCTTTCGGGATGTCAGATGCCCGCGCGCTCAGACCCTCAAAGGGGTCCGCCGCGACCACTTCCGGCGGCACGTTTTCGTCCACGATCTGGTTCACGAAGCTGGAGTTTGCGCCGTTTTCCAGCAAGCGACGCACCAGATAGGCCAAGAGGTCCTTATGCGCGCCCACCGGGGCGTAGATCCTGCAGCGGGTCTTGTTCTGCGCCATGACCAGCTTGTGCAGCGTCTCCCCCATGCCGTGCAGGCGCTGAAACTCATAGACCTCCGGGTCGTCGGCCATATGCAAGATGGCAGCAACGGTATGAGCGTTATGGGTGGCGAATTGCGGATAAATCCGGTCGGTCATGCCCAGCAGCGTCCTGGCGTTGCAAATGTAGGACACATCGGTGGCGGCCTTTTGGGTAAAGACCGGAAAGCCGTCGATCCCCTCGACCTGTGCGCGTTTAATCTCGGTATCCCAATAGGCGCCTTTGACCAGCCGCACCATGATCTTGCGGTCATGGCGTTCGGCCATGTCATAAAGCGCCTGGATCACGGTCCCGGCGCGCGGACCGTAAGCCTGCACGACAATGCCGAACCCGTCCCAACCGGCCAGCGCGGGCTCGCTCATCACACGGTCAATCACCTCCAGCGACAGGGCCAGCCGGTCGGCCTCTTCGGCATCCAAGTTCAGACCCATGCCCACAGATTTCGCCAGCAGGGCCAGGGCGCGCAACCGGGGCACCAGATCGGTCATCACCGCCTCCTCCTGCGCCACTTCATACCGGGGATGCAGCGCGGAGAGCTTGACGGAAATGCCCGGATTGCGGCGGATGTCCGGCGCGGTGCAGGTGGTTGCAATCGAGGAGATCGCCTGCGAATAGCTCAGATGGTAGCGTTTGGCATCCGCCTCCGTGCGTGCGGCCTCGCCCAGCATGTCATAGGAGTAGGTAAATCCGATTTTCTCCATGTTTGCCGCGCGTTCCATGGCAGAGTTGATGTTTTCTCCCAACACGAATTGCCGGCCCATTTCCTTCATCGCCCGGCTGACGGCGGTGCGGATTACCGGCTCGCCCAATCGTTTGATTGCCGCCCGCAGATGTCGCACCGGGCCGGGTTGTTCGTCGTCCAGCACACGGCCCGTCAGCATCAGTGCCCAAGTGGAGGCATTCACAAGGCTCGACGTGGAATGGCCCAGATGGCGCCCCCAATCCGACGGCGCGATCTTGTCCTCGATCAGCGCATCGATGGTGTCCGCATCCGGCACCCGCAACAGCGCTTCGGCCAGACACATCAGGGCCACGCCCTCATCGGTGGACAAGCCGTATTCTGCCAGGAACACCTCCATCAGACCGGGTGCGGTTGTGCCGCGAATATCCCGGACCAGCTGTGCCGCAGATGCGCTGATGGCTTGCCGGGTTTCCGGAGCCAATTGCGCGGTTTCGACGAGTTCCGACAGAACGGTGTTTGGATCGGCATAGGTGCCCGCGTCGATTTGATGGCGCAGGGAGAGAGGGGTGTCACGGGCCATTTGATATCTCCGGTGAAGGTTTTTCCTAGTATACAGCTAAAACAGAAGCCATAATCACCAAAGGTGACGGAATTGGAGGTCGATGTGGTTAAATTACTGGAAGAAAGAGAGCAAAGTGATCAGATGAACCTTGACCGGTTTGATCGCGCGATTCTATCCGTTCTGGCAGAAGACGGCAGGATCAGCATCACCGATCTGGCCAAGCGGATCGGGCTGTCAAAATCGCCCACTCAGGCCCGTTTGCGCAGATTGGAACAGACCGGCGTGATCATCGGATACCGTGCCTTGCTGGATCCCATCCAGTTGGGGCTGGACCACGTGGCCTTTGTCGAGGTACGCCTGAGCGACACCCGGGAGAACGCGCTGAGGGCCTTCAACGCGGCGGTCGCAAAGGTGCCGGAGATTGAGCAAGCCCATATGATTGCAGGGAATTTTGACTATCTGCTCAAGGTGCGCACCAGCGACATGTCACGGTATCGGCAGTTTCTGGGCGAGACGATTTCCATGCTGCCGCATGTGGCGGGCACCTCGACATATGTGGCGATGGAAGCGGTCAAGGAGACGATGCTGGCGGACAGCCCTTGACCTGAGGCGATCCCATGTCACTTTTTCTGCTATGAAACAGATTGCCTTTATCCTGTCGGTCTGTGCGGGCCCGGTCTTTGCCACCTGTCCTGCGCCGGTGGATTATTCCTCTGAATTGGAAGCGCTCTTTGCGGAGGCCCGCGCCGCGCCGAACGACATGGCAGGCCAGGAGGTTTCCAACGAGATGTGGCAGGTCTGGCTGCGCGCGCCCGATGAGGCCGCGCAGGAAGTACTCGACAAGGGCATGCGGCATCGGCAGATTTTCGATTTTGCGGGCGCTCTGGAGGCATTTTCGCGCCTTGTCGACTATTGCCCCGACTATGCAGAAGGCTTCAATCAACGGGCCTACATCCATTTTCTGCGCGAAGACTACAGCAATGCCCTGATCGATCTGGATAAAGCGCTGGTTTTGTCACCCTCTCACGTTGCCGCCCAATCGGGACGCGCCCTGACATTGATGAACCTCGGACGGACCGAGGAAGCACGTGCGCAGCTCCTGTTGGCCTTGGAAAACAACCCCTGGCTGTCGGAGCGGTTTTTGCTGTTGGAGGGCGGACCCCTGGCGCCTTCGGGAAAAGACATCTGACCCGTTTACACGCCGTTTGTCTTCGCTATGGTGCGCCTCGACCTTGAGACTCGTCTTTGTCTGAGCAGGGATGATTTGGGAGCAACTCCGTTCCCTGCATCGCGTGATCAAGCGGGGACGAAAGAGGAAAACCCAAGCAGGAAACCTGCGCGGGGTCTTGAGGTCAAAGGCGGCGCCAGATGCGGGCGTGATGGAATGGTAGACATATCAGACTTAAAATCTGAAGGGCGTATGCCCGTGTGGGTTCGAGTCCCACCGCCCGCACCAAAAATATTTTAAAACAACGGGTTGGATGTTTTTTATGAACTTTATTCCAACTATGATCTATATTTGAACAGGGTCTATCCGGTTTTGTTTATTGCGATGCATTGGCGGCCATTTCTCGGACCCTGACAACTTTCAGAATACCTCGCTTTACCGTCCTTCGTCCGCCTCATAGTGTTGCCATACTGTTTACCATGGAAGGGATCAAAAGATGGCGGTTGCTCGATGGCAGGACTGGGAAGGCCACGGCCTTGAGCATTGTGTTTGTCTTGAGCAAGTTGATCGTGTGACGATCGAAGGAGTTGTCGCTGGAACGCGTCAGGGGCTATACGGTGGGCGCTATTTTGTTCGCGCCGATGCCGACTTCAGAACACGCGAAGTCCGCGTCGAGTATATCAATGGCGCTTGTTTGCACGTTGAGGCTGACGGTGCTGGAAATTGGAGCGACGTAATCGGAAAGAGGCCTCTTCCAGACTTGAAGGGCTGTATTGATGTCGATATCGGCATCACTCCGGCCACGAATACGCTACCGATTAAGCGACTGAAGCTACAGGAGAAGCAGAGTGTCGAGATAACGGCAGCCTATGTGCCCCTTCCTGATCAGATAGACGGTGATTTTCTGCCACGGCGCGCGGAGCAACGGTACACCTGCCTGACACGAAACCGTATCTACCGATACGAGGGGTTGTTTCGGGCGTTTACCGCCGATCTCGAAATTGATGAATTTGGTCTCGTGTTGGATTATCCCGACACTTTCCGCAGGGTCTCTGTCCCCGGATAGAGGGGCGGTCACTTACGCGATGGCGATGTCAGATCGCACCATCTGCACCTGTACAACGCCGCAGATAGCGACTGCGCCTAGTTTATCGATGAAACGCCAACTTTAGGGTTGTCAAACACAAGGTGACACATCGCTAACTCCTCAAATTCTTGTGGAAAAAGCTGCTTTCTGGGTCGGCTTCGTGATTTCCGAAAGCACCGCATGATCTGTAACCCAGGCGGTCGTACAGCCTGTGCGCGGCGTGCAGCCGCACACCACTTTCAAGCATGATTTTCTGACTGCCGGAGGTTCTGGCGAAATTCTCTACATGGCGGATCAAAAGCTCAGCAATACCGAGGCCACGAGCGGAGGGCGCAACATAGAGTTTTTTCAACTCAGAGAACTCCGGCTGCAGTGAAAGCGCACAGCAGCCAACGGGCTCCCCATCCAGGTAGCCGATAAATAGGGCCATACCACCAACTGCCAATGGTTTAGGGTCAAACTCTACGTTGCGCTTCTTAGGAAACTCGGCCTGCATCGCTGTATGTCCGGCCTTTAAGAGCGTCTGTGCTGTGGCAGAATCAGGGTCAGCCTCGTGAACTTCAATATTCTTGTTCATTTCGGGTCGCTCTCTGGATGCTTTTGTCGAGGCCAATACGATCCGTCATAATGCCAATTTCAATGGAAAGGGAGATCACACATGTTGGTGTCAGGTGTCAATTTGCCCTGCGCTGCGGCCATTCAAGCTTTTGTATGAATTCCGCTTATCGCTGTTTCTTTTGGTTGGCGGCCATTTCATGAGATGCCGGTTTTGCGCTGCTTCACGGATACACATTGATCCCAGTCAAGGTCCACGCGTGGACGTCATGTCATTGTCAGTGACACAAAGAGGAGTGCTCGAATGGAAGAGTTGATCAAACTGGGACGAGAATTCGTTCAGGCGATGCTGGATCGTCGCGGTATTGCGCATGTTGAGGACATCTATGCCGAAAGCGCGGAGTCGGTAGAGGCGGTTGTGCCGCCGGGCAGAGATGTACGTATCGCCAAGGGGCGCGGTGCGATCAAAGCGAAACGAGAGGATTGGGTGGCAAAGCATGAAATTCACAAGCTCGAGGTAGACGGGCCCTATGTCCACCCGCCGAACCGGTTTGGAGTGCGCTACGAGGTTGAGGTGACGCAGAAAGCCACCGGTCGGCGGATGACCCTGCGCGAGATTGCAGTTTATTCGGTGGAGGACGGCAGGATCGTCCGGGAAGAGTTCTTTATGTTCCCGAAGTAGGGGATACAGATCCTCGCGGGCAGCATAATCACACGCTCTAGCTGGCCGGCGATCCGAATGCTAACGCTATCCCTATGACCCCCAAGATGTGGGCGGGTAGATCAGATGAGGCGATCTTCTGGAAACTTATGTTGGGGAGAGGATAGGGTGGGGCCAACACGAAGGTGGGATTTCGCACAAATGTGTTTGGCTTCCTGTTTTTGCCTCGCAGCTTGCGCGGGAAGCGTGTCGTCCATCGTCGAAAACAGTCAGATTTCCAGGATTTCGATTGGGTCGAGTATGGCTGAGGTTGAGGATATTTTAGGACAGCCAATAGCGTCTATATCGCCCACCGGACATCCGAGTGGTTGCAAGAGTTACATCTACAACGAAACAATAGACGCGCTGTTTGTGCATGTCTGGTACGTTGACAGTAAAGTCGTTGAGATCTCTGATATGAACCAAGCTGTTTGCGGCCTTGAATGACGTCGACTGGTGAGTAATGGCCTTGGCGCCCCCGGAAACGACCTCACATCAGACCACGTGAACCAGGTCTCGCCGGGTCTGTCCAAAGCGAAGGACACCAGATTGCCTCAAGTTTCACCCGATCCGCCGTCTTAGCAGCCAGATGAAGAACACCCCTCCAATCAACCCCGTGACGATCCCAATGGGCACCTCATCCGGTGCCATGACCGTCCGGGCCAGAATGTCCGCCCACAGGAGGAAAACGGATCCCAGCAGCGCGGCGGCGGGCAGCACACGCTTGTAATCACCTCCTACGACCAGCCGAACGATATGGGGCACCATGAGACCCACAAACCCGATGATCCCGGAAAAGGCGACCATGACACCGGTGATCAGCGCACCCGTGACGAAGATCGACAGCCGAAACCGGGCGACCTGAATGCCGAGCGTCGAGGCTGTCTCATCGCCAATGGTCATCGCGTTGAGATTTCGCGCGTTCAGCAACAGATAGCTCCCGGCAACGACAAGGATTGCCAGAGGAAATATCAACTGGGCCCACTGCGCCAGCCCGAGCCCGCCCAGCATCCAGAATACAACCGTGTGCGTCGCGCGTGGATCGCCGATAAAGATCAGGACGTTGGCGAGAGACATCACGATGAAGGAGACCGCGACACCGGCGAGGATCAACCTGTCTGCACTGGTCGCAGAGGCGAACCGCGACACCGCAAGCACCAGCATCGTCGCGGCCAACGCTCCCAGAAAGGCCAGAAGCGGTACAGTGAGCAGGCCCAGAAACAGACCGGTGTGGAGCAGGGCGAGGATCGCGCCGAATGCGCCGCCCGCAGAGATGCCCAGAAGATGAGGGTCGGCCAGCGGGTTGCGCGTCACGGCCTGCAGGCTTGCGCCGACCATTGCGAGGCCCGCCCCCACCAGGCAGGCCAGCAGCGCACGCGGAAACCGGATGTCCCAGACGATGGCTTCGCGGCCCGGGGACCAGCTCACCGGCACCGCACCGGGCGCAAGCTTGTTCGCAACCACCCCCCAGACAACCGAGAGGGGGACGGGGATCGCCCCAAGGCTGACAGCCGCGGAAATGGAAAGGCACACCACGATCAGCCCCGCGATCATCACCATAAAGAAGGTCGGCCTGCGGGGCCTGCGCTTGGTGATGCGTTGTGCCATTGCGATCACTGGGTGCGGAAGGCTGCGGCGAGCTTTTTCACGGCCTCGATGTTGCGGGGTCCCGGTGTGGCCTCAACATATTCCAGTGTCACAAAGCGGTCATGCTTTACGGCGTCAATATCCGCGAAGGCGGGATTTGACATCATGAAGTCGCGCTTTTCCGCGGCGGTGACCTCGCCATAGTTCACGATCACAATGACTTCGGGGTTACGCTCAACGACGGCTTCCCAGCCGACGGTGGCCCAGCTTTTCGCGAAATCATTCATGATGTTGGTGCCGCCCGCCGCTTCGATCAGCGCGTTGGGCATCGCGTAGCGCCCGGCCGTGAACGGCACGTCCTCGCCGCTGTCATAGACAAACACCCGTGGTGCGGTCTCCAGCGGGGCCAGGTTCGCCGTAAAGGCTTCAAGCTCGGTCCGGTATCCCTGCACGAGCGCGGTGGCTTTCTCGCTGACGTCGAAAATCGCGCCCAGGTTCAGAAGGTCGTTGTACATATCTTCCATGCTCGCCGCGTCTTTTTCACCGATATGGATGCAGCTTTCGGTCAGCTCGTAAACGTCGATCCCGAAGGGCGCGAGGGTCTCCGGGGTCACGTCGCCGCCCACCTTCATTCCGTAGTTCCAGCCGGCAAAGAAGAAATCCGCATCGGCACCGATCAACACCTCCTTGCTGGGATATTTCGACGACAGTTCCGGTAGCGCCTCGACGCCTGCCGTCATCTCCTGATCGAGGGTTTTCCAGCCGGAAATCCCGGTGTAGCCGACCATCCGGTCTGCAAGCCCCAACACCAGCATCATCTCCGTCAGGTTCACATCATTGGAGACGGCGGCCTTTGGTGCGGTATCAAAGGTCACCGTGCGGTTGCAGCTCTGCACCGTGGTTTCGGCGCCTAGGCCTGTTGCGATGACACTCATCAGCAGGGCGATCAGGGATGGTTTCATTAATGTGGCTCCTTCACTCGGGCAGGTGGAATGAGAAATGTTGGGTGTTGCTGGGCGCGAGCCGCTCGGCGCGTGCATCGACACGGAATGTGGTGGAGACCAGCGCCTCGGTCAGTGCCAGATCGGGCGGACCAAAAGCTCTGGTATGGCCCCGGTCCAGCAACAGGATCGTGTCACAGATGTCAGCGGCCATATTGAGATCGTGCAGCGAGACGACGATCGTCAGATCGAGCTGGCGGATCAGGGCGAGCACTTCCAGCTGATGGCGCACGTCGAGGTGATTGGTGGGCTCATCCAGCACCAGAACCTGTGGCTCCTGTGCCAAAGCGCGCGCGACCATGACCCGTTGCCGTTCACCCCCCGACAGCGTGGCAAGATCGCGGTCCGCGAAAGCCTCCAGATTGAGCTGCGTGATCGCAGCCTCGATGATACTGGCGTCCCGCGCGCCCGCAGACCAAAACCCGCCGTGGTGCGGTGTGCGACCCAGCGCAACGACCTCGCGGACCGTCAAGCCAAAGAGGGATATGTGCTCCTGCAACACTGCCGCCACCCTGCGGGCGGCCATGCGGGGGGGCACGGCCCAGATATCTTCCCCGGCGACAAAGATATGCCCGGTCGAGGGGCGCTGGTAGCGGTAGATCAGTCGCAGCAATGTCGATTTACCGGCCCCGTTTGGACCAACCACGCCCAGCACCCGCCCGGCCTCCACGCGAAAACTGGTGGGGTGCAACAGCAACGGATCAGGCCCGCGGGGCGCCCAGCTGATGTTCTCAGCAACAAGTTCGGCGGCGCTCACGAGACCCGCTCGGTGCTGTCTTCCAGCGCGATGATCGCTGCCGGTACACGGGCCAGCGTTGTCTTGCGCAGCTTTCCGGGACGATCCACCGAAGAACACCAGCCGTCCTCCAGCAGGGCATATTGTCGGGCGAATGCCACGAGATCGTCGATGTCCGCGTCGGGCTCGATATCGCCGAAGAGATAGGTCGCTTTGCGCGAGCCGTGATAGGCGACGGTACAGGGCCGTGCGCAGCCCGCCATGCAGGCCACGCCGGAGATCTCGAAATCCTCGGTGACCGTGTCGCCCGCCGCTGCAATCGCGGCACGCAGCCTGACGATCAGCTCATAGCCGGGACGGCACGCGCTGCCCTCATGTCGGCACGATGTGCATATTGTAATTCTGTGAGTTGGTTGTCCCATGTCGCCCTCCGCGAAGATGCAGGGCGTGCAGCAGGCATGTCACTCTTGACGGGTTGACCCGTAAAACCATCATGGCCTCCTGTCCGGACGCCCCGCCCGGGTTGAAGTTGCATCAATGATGGCAGGTCTCCTGACTCGCGGGTCCGGGCTCGCCCGATCCTTCCCGAACGCGGTGGCGTTCAGTGGTGATCATCGGGGTCGCTCGCCGCTCACAGTTGCGGGGGCAGTCACGGATTTGGTGCCAAGTGGCGCGTCCTCACCGTATTCCCTTTTCATCCCGGTTGTGCATTTCGCAGCCGGGAACCATCGCAGGGACAGTCCGACAGAAGGTCTCCACCGTCAAGTGACATTCACACATTGGCTGTCAGAAAACAGTTGGGGAGCGGCTTTGGTGAGCTGACAGGTTTTTGGACCTGCGTTAGCGACTGTCCGAGAGTCGCGGCACCAGAAGGGTCACCCTGCATCGGCCTGCGTTGCTGCTTGTGGCAGAAGATACCAGTCCGAGCATGGCGGCGGCGTTCGGGTGCGGACCGCGCAATTATATGCCTCTGACAGATGCGCATCCGTCATCACAAGATCGGTCCGGCCGTCCGCGATGATACGGCCGGATTTCATCAAGACGATTTGATCGGCGAACATGGCGGAGAGGTTGAGATCGTGCATTACCGCGACGACACCGCCACCCGCATCTGCGTAGTCCCGGGCGATGCGCATGACCTCAAGCTGATGACCGATGTCCAGGCTTGAGACCGGCTCATCCAGCAGCATCCAGCGCGGCTGCGCATCTATCACCGGATCCCAGACTTGGCAGAGCACCCGCGCCAGTTGGACACGTTGTTGCTCGCCGCCCGACAGTTCCTGGTAAAAGCGCTGTGCGTAGCCGGCGAGGCCAACCCGCGCGAGGGCCCGGTCTGGCAGATGCGCATCCGCCGATACCCCTTGACCGAGGCCAAGCCGCACCACTTCGATGGCCTGAAAAGGAAACGACATGGGCGTCGATTGCGGCAGGACGGCACGGAAGCTGGCCAGTTGCCACGCCGGTGTTGTCGCAATGTCGTAGCCTGCCAGGGTGATCTCGCCGTCACAGGGGGTCTCGCCAGTCAGGGTTTTGAGCAGGCTGGTTTTGCCGGAGCCGTTGGGCCCGACAATCGCGGTCAGCACGCCGGGTTGCGCGCTGAAGTTAAGGTTCTCCAGAATGGTTTTGCGCCCGTATCTCAGGGTGACGTTCCGCGCGCTGATCATCTTACAAATCCACCACATTGCGGCGGCGCAGGAGGATCCACAAAAAGAATGGTGCGCCGAGCACGGCGGTGACGATGCCAATTGGCAATTCTGCAGGCGCGACGACAAAGCGTGATATGATATCGGCAAGCAACAGCAGGCTTGCGCCCAGCAGCGCGGAGTTGATCAGCAACCCGTGATGATCCGGACCCGTGGCCAGCCGCAGCAGATGCGGCACGACGATCCCGACAAACCCGATGCCGCCCGAAACCGCGACAGCAGCCCCGGTGGCGGCGCTGACCGCAAGAATGGCGATATTCTTGATACGTTGCACGTTGATCCCGATGTGGTGGGCCGAGGCTTCGCCAAGTGCGAGACCGTTCAGACCTCGGGCGAGAGTGGTGGCGATCAGGGTGGCCAGCAGGATGACGGGCCCCGCAATTGCAACCTTGGCCCAGGTGCTGCCCGAGAGCGATCCGAGCTGCCAGAAGGTGAGCTCACGCAGTTGCATATCATCCGCGTGGAAGATCAGCAGGCCAGAGAGCGCGCCGGTGAGGGCGGCAAGGGCGATCCCCGCCAGCAGCATGGTCGCCACCGATGTCCGCCCGGACCGCGTGGCCACGGCATAGAGCAGCATCATCGATGCCCAAGCGCCGACAAAGGCCATGACCGGCAGCAATGCATCTCCGAGGTAGGTCGCAATGCCAAGGGGCAGGGCGGTTCCCACAACGATGGCGAGCAGCGCACCGAGGCCTGCGCCTGCGCTGACACCCAAAAGCCCCGGGTCGGCCAGCGGATTGCGAAAGAGGCCCTGCATGACGGCGCCGGACACCGCCAGGGCGGCGCCGACGCAGGCGCCCAGCAAAGTGCGCGGCGCGCGGATGTCCCAGAGGATCACCGCGTCGGTTGCCGATGTGCCCTGACCGATCGCGAGGCCCCAGAGCGCCTGCCATAGCGATGTGCCGGATGCTCCTACCGCCAGGCTGGTGACACAGACCACGATCAGACCCATTGCCAGAACGCCGTGCAGCTGACGCGCGCGTTGGCGACGGTCCACGCTCACCGATAAGCTTTGGTCGGCGAGCGCCACTGCCTCAGCCCGCCGCGTCGAGCGCGCTGTGAAGGGTGCGGACGGCTTGCGCGGTGCGCGGGCCAAAGCCGAGCAGCAAGAGACCATCCATGCGCACCACGGCCTTTTCCTGCGCCGCTGGTGTCGTGCGCAGCGCGGGCATCTCAAAGAGCTCCGCATCGCTACTGGCGTGATCGCCCGCACGGTCCATCATCAAGATCACATCCGGCGCGGCGGTTGCAATCGCCTCGGCGGTGACGGATTTATAGCCTTCGAACGTGCTGATGGCGTTGTCTCCGCCCGCCAGACGGATGATCGCGTCTGCCGCGGTGTCCGTGCCCGAGGCCATGAGCCGCCCGCCTTGGGTGCTGAGCAGGAACAACACCCGCGGGCGCGGTTGATCGGAGGCGGCGATGTCAGCAGCCGTTGCCTGCAATTCCGCCGAAACCTCTGTTGCAAGCGTGGCCGCTTTGCCGGGAACCCCCAGCGCGGCCCCCACGGCCTCGATCTTCTGCGCAATCTGCTCTGCGGTGCGGGCCTGTGGCATTTCGACAAAGGGTACCTGCGCGGATTTGAGCAGATCAAGCGCATCTGGCGGGCCGGCGCCTTCCTCGGAAATGATGAGATCGGGGCGCGCGCTCAGCACGCCTTCGGGGGACAGGGCGCGGATGTAGCCCACATCGGGCAGTTCCAACGCGGCCTCGGGAAAGCTCGAGGTTGTGTCCCGCGCGACAAGGCGGTGATCTTCCCCCAGCGCAAAGACGATCTCTGTCACCGACCCGCCCAACGCGACGACGCGGGTGGCTGGATTGTCCGCGCGTGTGTTCGACGTGGCAAGTCCAAGCGCCAGCAGGATCAGCGTTACCAACAAGCCGATCCGGTCACTGGTTAGCAGGCGCCCTTTGCACATGTTTTTGAGCCTCATTGCGCGGCCTCCACTTCCAGGGAGGGCAGATCCTCGACGATTTCGCGCCAGGCCGGGCGGCTGTCGCGGCCCTCCTTGCCAAGCCCGAAGATCTGGAAGATCAGCATGCCCCGGGCATCGAACGCCTCGACTGAGACGGCAGGGCCACGTTGTGTGGGTTTTTCCACCGCCCAGACCTCGGCGATGTGATCCTCACGCAGATGCAGGTTAAAGCGCTTGTCCATCACGTTTAGCCAAGGCCCCATGGGTTTGAGTGTATGGAGCGGGCCCGTGTGGATCTGGATGCAGCCACGGTTTCCGACAAAGAGCATGATCTCGATCTGCCGGTCGCGCACCGCTTCCAGCATCATATTGACGGCCTGTGGCGGCAGCGCCCGCACGAAGGGCGCACCTGCAATCCGATAAGCGCCGAGACGGTTCATCTTCAGCTTGGAGGTCAGCCGCAGAAACTGATGGGTGTCGGTCATCCGCACCCATTCCTTGCGCAGAATGTCCAGCTTGCCGGGGTCGGATTTCGCCGCTTCGGGCGGCTGACGGGCTGCGACGGTCAAAGCGGTTTCCTGATCGGGCAGGGCGATCTGCGCCTTTGCCTCCGCCCATGCAACGGATGCGGTTTCTTCCCGCAGGAAAACCTTGTGCACCGCGTCCCCTGCCGCGTCAAAGACCTGCATGCTGCGGCGCAGGCTCGCTTCGGTTTCGGTCTCAACCAGATAAGCGTGACGCCAGTGGCTTGGGAAAATCCGCAGGTCGATCTCTTCGGCAAGTACCATCGCGGCATGGGCGCCAGGGTGATAATTGTCATAGGCACCGATTTTCTCATGCACGCAGGAGTTGTTGCGTGTGAGCGCCATTGTCTCGCCAAAGGTCGCGGCGGCATGCATGATCTGGTCGGGGTGGGCGACAACGGCGGTTGCGCCGTGCCCGACGTGGGCTGCAACCAGCTGTGCTTCGGTTATGTGCAGCTTGTCGGCCAGATCGCGGGCGCGGATCTTGCTGTCCGCGGCACGGGCGGCTCGGATATCATCGGGGGTCAGGTTGGTCATTACGGCGCACCAATTCTTGTCAGGGAGATCAGAACTGGCTGGGTGGTTGTTGCACCTGGCTCGCGGCATTCGCTGGTATTCTTGACACTTTTAGTAAGTTTAAGATAATACTGCAAGAGGCAGGTGACGTACTTGCCCAAAACACTCCGAATTCACCGCGGCCAGCCTTTTGCAAGCTCGGATATCAGCCAGCTTGTGAGGGATATTCCATGCCATTTTTTTCTGCGCGCAGCCTGTTGCGGGCCACGACTGCAATACTTATCGCAGCCCCTGTCTGTGCCTTGTCACAATCAGAGGAGACCGCCGGAGACGACACATATCTTGGAACAATCGTGCTTGGTGAAAGCAAGCGCGACGTGGCAACCGACACCGCCATTCCAACCACCACAATTGACGAGACCGAAATCAAGGATCGGCAGGCTGGCACCGTCGCGGAACTGATCGATTCCGTGCCCGGCGTGACACTTGTCAACGGCGCGACAGCGGCGGGATCGGGCATCAATATTCGTGGCTACGGCGCCAACGGCACTTTTGGCACTGACCAGAAGGTGCTCATTCAGGTGGACGGGGCAACGAAAGGCAGCGAAGAACTTTACCGCATCGGCACACAGCTTTACACCGACCCTTTCCTCTTCCGCGAGGTCGAGGTCATCCGTGGGACCATTGGATCATTCGAGTATGGCTCGGGTGTTTTCGGCGGTGTTGTCCGATTGGAGACGATCAATGCCTCGGACATCCTTGGGGATCGGCTGGGTTTCGGCGGGCGGCAAACCTTTGAATTCTCCTCGAACGGCGATGGCCTCACCAGCTCCACCATCCTCGGCTGGCAGCCCGACGAAAACCTTGAACTGCTTTTCAATTACACCCGGCGTACGCTGGACGTCCGCACCGATGGCGATGGCGACGATATCAATCCGGCGGCCGGGGATCTGGATGATCCTTCGTACCTGCTCAAGGGCCGCTACACATTTGGCGACGGAGAGGCGCATGCGCTGACCTTCAGCTACTCCAATACCGAACAGGAGCAGTTCGACGTCCCCTATGATACCTTTGGTCTGGCCAACTTCGGCAACGTCGACCGATTTATCGAGAATGAGGTCGCCAGCCTGAGGTATAATTATAACCCGGTCGGCAACGATCTTATCAATCTTGATGTCGAGCTCACCTATTCGGATGAGATTGTCGAAAGCGAAGCAATCGACCGCACTCTGCCCGTGTTCAGTCTCAATCTGCTGGATGCCGACAATCGATACCAGACAACAACCCTGCGCCTGAGGAACACCGCGTTCTTTGACACCGGCACTGTGCAACATGAGCTGCGGGCGGGCGCTGAATACATCCTGCGGGAGCGTCAGGATGCCTCTGCCGGGGCGGCCCCGGGTGGCGAGAAGGAGGTCTTTGCAGTCTACCTGGTCGACGAGATGCGGATCGGCGAGGCCTGGACGATCATGCCCGCCCTGCGCTTTGAAACCCAGAACATCACCGAAGATCCGGTCAACGGCGCGGCGGAGTTCGGGGACGATGCGCTGATGGGCGGGCTGTCGCTCAGATACGCCTTCGACAATGGAATTTCGGTCTTTGGCTCGGCGGCCTATACGGTCAACCTGCCGATTGTGGACGATATCGAAAGCGATCTGATCCTGCAGTCCGAAAGGGCCACAACCTACGAGGTTGGCGTGGCCTATGAGGGTCTGGATGTCTTCGATGCCGGTGACACGCTGGCGCTGAAGCTGAATTACTACACACAAGTTTCTGACAGCGTCACCACCATCCGCGCCATGGGCAATCCGCTCGCTTCGGTGGATCAGGTTGATCGGGATGGCTTTGAACTGGAAGCCTCCTACGCCCGTCAGAGCGGGTTCTACGTCGATCTCAATGCGCATATCTCCGAGGGGGAGGAGACGCTTTTGAACGGCACCGTGCAGGACTATCGGTTCAACCCGGCGGATGCGCTTCGGGTTACGATCGGGCAGCGGTTTGGCGATATGCTGGACCTCAGCTACGAGTTGGTCACCCAGCGCCGCTATGACGAGGGCACGGATGTCGCACCGGGTTTTGGTGTGAGCAATCTGCGCGCCACCTATGTGCCGCAACGTGGCCTGCTGGAGGGCACCGAAATTCGGTTTGGCATCGAGAACGTCTTTGACAAGCTTTACGAGCCGCGCCTGTCGACCCGCAATGCAACAGGACGCAATTTCATTCTGAGCCTCGCTGCAACCTTCTGAGACTTGATCGCTTCGTCGCGGATGCCATGTCATAGCAAAGCGACCCAATGGAGACCGGATATGTATATCGCAATGAACAGGTTTACCGTGCGTCCCGAGAATGCCGAGGCGTTTGAGGCGCTCTGGCTGGGGCGGGACAGCCATCTCAAGGATATGGAGGGTTTTGTGGAATTTCACATGCTCAAGGGGCCGGAGGTCGAGGGCACCATCCTCTACGCCTCGCACACGGTCTGGGCCTCCGAAGATGCCTTTCGCGGCTGGACCCGAAGCACTGCCTTCCGGGAGGCGCATAAGAATGCTGGATCAACCGCCAAACTGCACGAGGGATCGCCCACGTTCGAGGGGTTTTCCACGATCCAGCATATCGTCTGAGCCAGGCCGCATTTGATAGCGCGGCCTGAAACGCGTAAGATAAATCATACTCCAGCAACTGCCACGCGGCACCGCCAGGGTCTTTCCAACTTTGTTGAAAACACACCGGGGATGCCCATGCGTCGATCTATATTTCCCATTCTGGCAGCTCTTTTGCCCCTCAACAGCCATGCCCAAGAGGCGGCGACCACTAAGCAGATACAGATCGAGCTCAACGCTGCCGCGACGGATCAGCAGAGCTGTCATTTGACCTTTGTGGTACAGAATGAGCTGCCCGGCCTTATTGAGGATCTGGTGCTGGAAACGGTCCTCTTCACCACCGACGGGCAGGTTGATCGCCTGACCCTCTTCAGTTTTGGGGCCCTGCCAGCCGGGCGGCAGCGTGTGCGGCAATTCGCGGTGGACGGATTGGCCTGTGACAAGCTGGGCCGAGTGCTGTTCAACGGGACCGAGCAATGTGTGGGCGAGACGCTGACACCGGCGGCCTGCGAGGAGGCGCTGAAGGCCTCGACACGCACGAATATCGAGGTTCTTCAGTGACATACGGGCTTTCAGGGTGGATCGCGCCAGTGCGTGATCTTGTTGAGACCGGCGGTCCGGTGGTTCTGATCCTCCTGATCATCTCCGTGCTCACGGTCACCGTGATTTTTTACAAGCTCTGGCAGTTTGCCAGCGCCGGGGTCGGGCGGCACCGCCAGCTTTCTGCCGCCATGGTGGCCTGGGATGCAGGTGACCAGGACGCGGCGCGCCTTGCTCTGGCCGGATCACGCAGCTATCTCGCGCCGCTCTTTCAACATGCGCTTGACACAGGACAGACCCCGGATCGCCTGGCCGCCGAAGCTGAAAGCGCATTTGCCCGACTGGAAAACGGTTTCCGCTGGCTTGACACCGTTGCACAGCTGGCGCCGCTGCTTGGCCTCTTCGGCACTGTTCTGGGCATGATCGATGCGTTTCAGGCGCTGCAGGATGCCGGCGCGCAGGTCGATCCATCTGTTTTGGCAGGCGGGATCTGGGTCGCTCTTCTAACCACCGCGGCAGGGCTGAGTGTCGCCATGCCCGCGGCCCTGGCGCTCAGTTGGTTCGACGGGCGTATGGCGGGCGAACGCATATTGGCCGACCGGGTGATCCAGACACTTTGGGCCACAGGCGCAAGGCCCGACGCGCAGCCCATGACCGCCATATCGGGAACGGCCCGTGCTTAGGGTGCCGCGCGCACGGCGGCGTCTCTCCATGACCTCGCTTATTGATGTGATCTTTTTGCTGCTGCTTTTCTTCATGCTCTCCTCGACCTTCTCGCGATATGCCGAGGTCGAGATTGCCGCCGCACAGTCTGCCGGGGGGGCGCCTCAGCCCGCGCCGCCGCTTTTCCTCCAGTTATCACCGGATCAGATGACCGTGAACGGCACACCGCAGGCATTGGATGCGCTGCAAGACAGCCTGCTGGCGGATGCGCCATCTGGCACCGTGGTGTTGCTCAGCCTGCGTGGGGCGGTGGATGCCCAGCGGTTGACGGATGCGTTGGTTGCGCTGCGCCGCTTGCCTGACATCACCCTGACCGTTCTGGGCCGCTGACGGATGGCGAGGCAGAGCCAGAAGCGCGAACCGACGATTGCTCTGATCAACATCGTTTTTCTGATGCTGGTATTCTTCATGGTGGCCGGCACGCTCGTGACGCCCCTCGACGGTCACCTGAAGCTGGTTCAGACGGCGGCGCTGGAGGGCCGCGCCCCACCTGATGCATTGATCCTGCAGCCGGATGGACAAATGCAATTTGCAGGCAAAGCCGTCAGCAGCCTTGCCGCATTTTACGACGGTCTGCCGGAGGCCGCGCGGACACAACTGCGGCTGGTACCGGATCGGGCGCTTGCGGCTGAAAAGCTCATCGCGGTCGCAGCCGAGCTGAAGGCCCTTGGCGCTGGCAAAGTGATGATCGTGACCGAGCGGGCCCTGCCATGACCCTGCGGCTTTCTCTGGTCAAATCCACCGCTTTGATCGGCGCGGTCGCCTTGCACGTGGTGCTTCTGCAACCATGGGACCCGCCCGAGACCCCGATGACCGAGGCCGGGGCAGGGGCCGTATCGGCCAGATTGGGCACAAGCTTTGCCGATATGGTGGCGGGGATCCAGCAACCTTTGTCATCGCAAGAAGTGATCCGCCCGGACAGTCCGGTGCAGCGCTCCAATCGCCCTGAGGTACAGCCAACCGTAGCAGCCGATCCGACCGTCGAACCCCCCTCAAACCCGTATCGGAGCCTGACCAAGACACCCGCACGCGACACGCTGCGCGCACAAACAGCAAAGGGCGGCGTCGCAGCGCGCGCGCCATCGCAGGTCACCGCGGGCCTCGACACCTCCCTGCGCCCGAGAGCGCGCCCGGAAAACCATCGCGCGGCGCAGGTGTCGAAACCGCAGGATCCACCACGCGCCACCGCTGCCCCGGAAAAGAAGGCGGGTGAGGGGCCCCAAGATGCCGTGCAGGGCACTGCCGTCGGCCAAGTTGCGGCGCGGGCGAAAACGCAAGGCCGGTCCACGGCTCGAGAACAGACGTCCGGCAACGCAGAGGCAACCAATTACCCCGGCGTTGTGATGCGCTACATCGCCCGCCAGCGCCGCCCTGATCTGAGCGCGCGCGGTACGGCGGTGATCGCCTTCACCATCGCCGCAGACGGAGGGTTGGCGGCCGCAGAGGTCGCCCGCAGTTCGGGCTCCTCCACGCTCGACAACGCGGCGCTGCGGATCGTGCAAAGGGCCGCCCCTTTCCCACCGCCCCCCGCGGGCGCGCGCCGCAGCCATTCCATCGGGATAAAGGGGCGCAGCTAGTTGTCTACTGGTGTGCGCGCGGCAATGAACTGCATGATCGCCGGGAGAAGTGCGGGGTGCAGCGGCAGGTGCGGGTGAGTATAGGTTGCGAAGGGTTGTCCGGGGATGTCTGCTTTCAACATATGGGTCATATCTGCGATCAGCGTCATCGCCGACAGCAGATTGGCCTGATCCAGCAGTTCCGCATCCCGGACGCCGACCTGCATGTCCGCGCCGCCCTGCACAACCAGCGTCGGCACGGTTAACACCTTGGCCGCATCGACAGGGTTGTAGGCGAAAAGATCGATCATATAGCGCTGCAGGCCTGGTTGGAACATCGGTTGCAGTTGACTTGAAATACCATCCATGGGCCGGGTTTTCCCGGTCTCTAGATCGTCTATGATTGCCTCCAACTCAGCGATGAAGGGCGCATTGGCAGGGTTGGCGCGGATTTGCTCGCGCATCAGCTGTCCAATCGGGCGCCCGGCTGTGGCCAGCAGGATCACGCCGCAAAGTTCTACTTGCGGCTGCATCGCGGCGATCAATGAGACAAGACCTCCCTCAGAATGGCCTGCAAGCCAGACGCAGGTGGCTTTTTCTGCGGCTTTGGTGACCCAATCCCGGACATCTTGGGCGTAGGCGGCGATGGTAACGTCGTTGGGATCACCGATGGCTGCCGCGCTCCCGAAAAAGCCTCGTTTGTCGATCCGGATTGACGCGACGCCCGACGCGGCCAGAGCTTCGGCCAGCAGGCGGTAGCTATCGGAATGCAGGCCGACCTGGGGGCCATTGCCATCGCGGTCAATCGGTCCTGAGCCGGGGACAAGCACGACCAGATATTGTGCGTCTTCAGCCGCGAGATACGCCCCAGACAGGGCGCCTTCCGGCCCTGGTATCGTCAGCACCTCAGCGGTGGCACCTTGTCCTTGAAGACCAGTTGCAACGATGATTGCCATTGCCCGTAACCTCACCGGCCTGATCCTGATCTTGCTGGCTGAGCAATGCATCTTCCAATGCTCGAAGAGGAGGCGCACCGCCTGTCGCCTCCGCCCCGCTGTTTGTCGAAAAAGTCACTGCTCCTTCCTTCGGTGACGCGGGCTCTCGTTTTGCGGCAATCGGACCACACGCTCCGGCAGAGGTACATTCGGGAGCAGCGGCGATGAGGGAGGAGAAGCCGCCTTCGCCGGAAACAGCAGGTCCTGTTCCATTGCGGCACGCAGCGCAGGATGTAGCCCGCAGCCGTAGCGCCGCGACATGTGATCCAGCGCAAGAAGGTTCACCAGCGTCTTGGTCATTTCAGAATGCCGCCGATCCGGCCTGATCCGCGCTCTCGATTTGCGGCGCGGCGTTCAGAGCCAATACCAGATCGTCCAGCTTCTGCAGAACGGCATCCGTTGGATTGCCTTCGCAAAGCATCATCAGTTGTAAACCGGCAGGGCGAGGACGCCCGCATCGATAGACGCTGATCGCACAGACCAATCGGCGTTCGTGTTCCGTCAGTATGCGCGCGCAACCGGGGCAGTCGGGATTGCTGAAGGTGAAGATTGACCGACGGCTCAGCCGGACCGCCTTTAATACCGCCATCAGGCGGCTCGCAACGATGGGTCCATTGGTGGGACCAAACATGACCTCCGCGTGTTCGTATCCGCGCATCCAGTTCCGCGACCTTGGCGCCGCAAAGGTGCTTATGAAGAACCTCAAGATTTCAAGACAGGCAATGTCAGAGGCGCTCAGCCCGGCGTTCTCGACAAGGTTTTCTTTGGCTGCGGGATTGCGGTGGCAATCATCGCGTGTTGGGGGAATTGTCACAGTGGAGCCCTCCTGCGTCTTGCTGACGGCAATCGCATCGGCCAATCATATGCGTGCGATGCCGACAATCGAACACCCCGCACGGGTGCTCACAAAGTGATCACCGGGCTGGTCCAATGAGGTGGGAGGGCTGGGCAGTTATTATCTGACAAAAATAATCAGAAAAGGCAAGGGTCTTTGTACGCAACAACGATATGGGGCGGGAGCCGCGCACGGCTCCCACCGGTGGTCTTAGACGAAGCTAAACATGTCGGCCTCAATCTCCGCCAGTTGTATGCCATGCAACGCCAGGCTGTTGTCGTCGCTGAACGCGAAAATCAGGGATTGATCTGACTGGCTGGCGACACCGAGCAGATCCTCAAAGCTCTCAGTACCATCGATATCAATGATAATCTGATCGGAGGGGCGGACCAAAATATGCCCGACAAATCCGACGTCGAAATCCTGGATCACATCCATTCCACCATTGAAAACGAATGTATCGAGCCCGGACCCGCCTTTCATAAGGTCATTCCCGGCACCGCCCTCCAGCAGATCGTTGCCCATACCGCCACTCAATCGATCGTCGCCTTCGCCTCCCGCAAGCACATCGTCTGACTGCCCGCCAAAGAGCTGGTCATTATCCGCGCCACCAACAAGCGTATCATTCCCCAAGCCGCCAAAGAGGCTATCCATGCCCGCATCGCCGCGCAGAGTGTCATCGCCGGACCCGCCTTTGATGTTGTCATTGCCGTCACCGCCGGAGATCAGGTCATCCCCTCTGCGCCCGTCCATCTGGTCGTCATCGGCGCCACCGCGCAGCAGGTCGTCGCGGGTGCCGCCGCGATAGCCATCCTCGGATGGTGTCGCGTCCTCGGACGTTGTGAAGTTGAAGGTTGAGCTGTCGCCCTCCTGGATCCCTTCAAACGCCTTGCCTTCCGCATCGACAAAGGCGCCATCCTCGATTTCCACCGCGTAGCGCGTATCCACGTTGAGATGAGAAGGGGGCGTGATGGTCACCGTGTCACCGTCGAAGGTGACAAGACGCATGTCCGTGACGTCGATTTCCGCCCGTTCACCGGCGTCGCGATTGACCAGCGTGATCAAGCCGTCGCCCGGCATGACCTCTTCGGTAAACGTGAGGGTGAGTACCGCGCCGTTTTCCACATCACGCCCGTTGTCCGAAGGTACGGCGCTTTTCAGGAAAGGAGCCGGGTCCGCGTCGAAATCCACCTCTTGCGGGGCGTAAACCGACCCGTCTGAGGCATACCCCAGACGCCCGTCCGAGTTGGAGCCCCAGGTGAAGATCGCACCGGTATCGCTGACCGCGATGATCGAATTTGGCCCGGTCTGGATTTCAACGATGTTGATGTCGTCCAACTCGGCGATCTTGGTGGGCAGGAAGCTGACATCGCTTTCGGTTGCCGGATCGCCGTCAAGCCCGCCGGTGGGTCCCTCGTCATTTGGTCCCCAGGCATAGACATCGCCGTCCTGGGTCAAGGCCACGGCCCAGCGGGCGCCGCCTTTGACGTCGATCACCCCCTCGGGCAAGCCGGTCAGCTCTACCGGGGTGGCGACATCTGCCGGATCGGCCGTGAAGGTACCATCGCCGTTGTCGGTGCCTTGCAGCAGCTGACCCTCGTCGCTTTGGCCCCAGCCGAAGACACGCCCGTCCGATGTCACGGCAAAGGAGGTTTTGCCGTCCGCCGTCACCGCCACGATGTCCTCAGGCAGGCCTTCGACCCGCACCGGATCAATGACGCGGCGATCCTCGCTGTCGTTCACCTGATTGTCGGTGTTGCTGCCGAAGGCATAGACCTTGCCATCGTCGGTCAGCGCCAGCGTATGGGAGGTGCCGGATGTGGCCACCAGCACTGTTTCATCCGCGAGCGCCGTTACAGCCGTCGGCACCAGCCGTTCGTCCTGATCGCCCGTGCCGAGCTGGCCGTTGGTATTGCTGCCCCAGGCATAAAGCGTACCATCGGCGGCCACTGCATAAGACACCCCGTTGCCGTTCTCGATGCCGATGATCTCCACATCGTCCAATGCGTCGATCTTGGTCGCAGCTTGGCGGCTGTCTTCGTCGCCCAGGCCGAGCGGCCCGCGGTTGTTGAAGCCAAAGGCATAGACATCCCCGTCATCGGTCAGGAAGGTTGTGTGCAACATGCCAGCAGCAACAGATTTGATCGTGCCCTCAAACCCTTCGGGCAGTTCCACCGCAAGCGGGGCTTTGACGTCGAACCCGATGCTGCCGTTGCCGAGTTGGCTTACGACATTCTCGCCAGCGCTGTAGAGGACGCCGTCCCGCAGAAAGACAGAGAAATGGTTGCCCGCGCCAACGGTGCTGGCCACGATCTGTCCCTCGCCTTCGTAGGTTTCCACCGAACGGGGGCGGATCAGTTGATCGTCGTATTGATCCGAGCCGAAAATGACCGTCTCGCCGGCATCAAAGAAATCTCCGTCACCGTTGAGATTTGTCAATTTGACCACATTGCCGTCGCCGCCAAAGCTGTTGGCCGTCAGGACCAGCCCGCCCGCGTCATCGGTGGCCAGAGAAAAGCCGATCTCTGCGGGGATACCCTCTGGCATGGCATTGGCGTTCCAGACCTCCACCGCTTCGGACACAGTGTCGATCTGGCCGGAGCCATCAAGGTCCTTCAGGCGGTAGATCTTCAGAACGTCGTCATTGTCCGGGAACCAAGTCAGGGTGTAGAGCGAACCGTCCAAAGAGACGGCGGAGGAGATGTCCACCGGCGCGCCGAAGTTCATGTCATCCGAGATGAAATTGGTCACCTCATCCGTCTGGATGGTGCCGTCACCGTCGAGATCCTCAATCCGGTAGATCACATCCGTGGCCGCGCCGGTGAGGTCATTCAGATAGGCCACATTCCCGTCAAAGCTGAGATCAAAAGGCACCGCTGTGTCGATGATCGTCTGCACATCGAGCCAGACTGTCGCTTCGCCTGCGTCATTTGCGTCGCCGTCGCCATTCAGGTCAACAGTGCGGTAAATCGCATCCTGCGGGGTCGAGGACGTGCCCGCGTTGGCCACGTAAATCGCGCCATCAGCGCCTTCGGCGATGCCATTGGGCGTGATGGTCGAGAACCCGCCTGCGTTCTCAGCGGAAAACCATACCGCAGCTTCGCCTTCATCCTGCGCGTCACCGTCGCGGTTGTTGTCGGTCAGCCGGTAGACGGCGTCACTGGTCCCGTCACCGATGTAGACTGATTTGTCGTCTGCCTGATGTACGGTGAAGACGTTATTCGTCGGTGTCGCCAGACCGCTGGCGTTGCTGCCGTCGAAAAAGACGGTTGTCTCACCGGGCCCGCTTGCAATGCCATCCCCGTCCAGATCCTGCAACAGCAGCACCTGATCCTTGCGCTGGTCTCCGACCAGAATTCCCGATGTCGTAGTTGTAGATATGCGCCCCATTTGGCCACCCCCAAGAAAAGAGTGAGCGCCTTGCTGCCAGCTGGGTACTCAAAAATGTTTGATTTCCGATGCGTTGCATCTGGGTCGTTCTTGTATGATTTTTGCAAGGAGGTGAAGCCCCCATGTGCATAAATCGGATCCTTATGATGTGTGGCGCGCTGACCTAGTCCATCTCGTTGGCTACCAAACTGATCGGGAAATCGTTTTTCAACTGAAAGCGAAAAAACGGCCAGAAACGGCTCCTGGCACCAAAGCAACCCAGCTGGCTGAAACACCGTTAGTGCTGTGGCGCGCCAAGATGATGCGCAAGACCCTGGGAACCGAATTACCTTGAGATTGTGCGTTTTAGCTGTGACGCGCGCCATCTGCGCTCGCCGAGCAAAAATACATGCAACATGCACGAAGGGTGGGAACGCGAAAGCCGCGCCGTTACGCGGACCACTCTTGTGAATAGTCGGCCCGGGTTCTGAGCAACAAGGTTCCAAACAGAGGCTGCGGGGCAACCGAGGCTCGCATCGGGTCAAATTGATGGATGCCGCGACGTGAATGGGTATTGAGTTTTCAGATCATCATCGATGTGCAACAGGCAATCAAAAGTGAGGCCTTAAGATACCAAATCGGTTTCCCATGCGCGCCGGAATAGATGGGCTTTCAATCAGCAGGACCGGAACAGCCGAGGTCTACCTGTAGCCACAAGCCTTAAGGAGAACTTCAGCGAAATCCTGTCGGAAAGATCGAATGGACGAGAAATGCGCACCCTGCGCATGATGCGCGAAGACAACGGCAACCTTGCCATACTGGCCAAGCCATCCGGCGTACCATCCCTCAAACGAGCCCGAAAACTGACCGGCCTGCACGGGACCGGACCCCGTTTTTCCATAAAGCTTGAACGCGCCGAGGTTTCCCGCCGCTGCCACCCGGGTCAAGGCCTCAAGATGGACGTCGTCGACGCCAAGGGCGCCGGTCAGGAGACGCTCCAAAAAATGAACATGTTCGGTGACGGAAAGGGCCAGCGGCCCGCCAAGCCAGAACGTGTCCGAGCCAGTCGGCACATCAGCGTTGCCGTACCCCCAATCCGACAGCAAATCGCGATAGCGCGGCGCTCCGACCTCAACAGCAATATCTTGGAAATACCATACCGCCGACCGCTGAAACGCGGATTGCAGCGTTTGACCCTGTCGCCAGGCGTCCGGCCAATAATGCGCCGCGGGACGCAGCTTCGGGTCCCAGTCGCGCCAGGATTCGATGCTTTCCGCGACACCGGTTTCCAGTGCGATCAAGGTATTGGGGATCTTGAAGGTGGACCAGGGCGCATGGCGGGTCTCAAGGTCGCTTCCTGCAAGAACGCACCGTGCACCGGAGGTAAGATCGAGCGCGAGGAAGCTCGACTGTCTTTCACCGATGTCACCGGTGAACTGTTCGCGGTCCAACATCGTGTCGGCGACCGCTGCGCCTGGAAACGGCCAGAACAGAAGAACAAAGAGACCGACCCTTGCGACGATATTTGTGATCATTGATTGAGGCATGAGATGTTTCCTGTGATGTGGACCCGCTGGGATCCAGGCCTGCTTTTTGCAAATACGCGCCGCTTTGTCTCAGAAATAGACTGCTGGTCGCAAGCGATGCGTTTCTGGTTAACTTTCGTTCGCACTGCTCGGTGATCCGGAACGCCGCCATCCGGGCACTAAGCGACAACTCGTCCCGCCGGGCCGCGTCGTGGATGGCGCGCACGTTTGGCCAGTTGGCTTCTGCGTCAGGTCGGATGGCGATTTCTTTGGTTGTACCTGTCATTTCTGGTCGCTGGAAATCAATCTTTCTGCATCAAATAGAGGCGGTTTTGATTTCGCTTTCTTATAGGCGGTTGGCGTCATATCCGTCACGCGCTTGAACGCCGAATAGAATGACGAGCGTGAGTTAAAGCCGACCTCATAGGCAATGGCCAGGACGGTTGTCTCTCCCGCTTCAACAAGCGGGATGGCTTCCTTGACCCGCCAGCTGTTCACAAATTCAAAGAACGATTGGCCCAGGTTTTGATTGAGGGTCTGAGAGACATGGTTCAGCGACACCCCCACGTGCGCCGACAACGCGCTGAGTGTCAGATTTGGGTCTCGATAGAGGTGATCCTCCTGCATCGCGCGCAACAGCTTTTGGGCGATCCGGTGCGATTGATCGATACCAAGGGCGCTTCTTTTGTATTTTGTCTCGTGGTGTTCCGCCGCCTCATCCAAAGCTTTCGTGGCGTAATCCAGTTCAGGGGACGGGCGCAGCCCCCAGAGGGCCACCGCCGCAACGACGATCAGAACCAGAAAGCTGTCAAACAGCGGACCGACGGGATCCCGCTTGCCCAATAAGATCAGGGTCTCTCCGGCCATGGTTTGCAGGATGTAGGAGCCCATCGCAAAAGCAAGAACCGCGACCCAGCGCAATTCTATTCCTTCCGTGCTGGCAAAGTGCTGCTTTAGACGCGCGATATGGCGTGCCTGGGTTCGGGCGACCCAGATGACATAAACCGCCCACTGCAGTACAAGCGCGACCGTCAGGAGGGTGAAGCCATAGTGCAAAAACAGCAGACCGGGCAGAGAGAGATCGGTCATGGTGTCGGAATACCAGATGTCGCGCGTCGTCGCAGGCAAGGCCATGGTTACAAGAGAAAAAATAAGAACCACACCGGGCAAGGCGAAATGCAAAGCAAGTGCTTTGCCGTTGCCAGGGTGTCCGCGCAAATCGCTCAGCTCTCGCACATAAAACAGAAACAGTGGCATTATGCAGAAATTGGCGATGAAGCTTTTGAGCTCGATCCCGTCCCGGATGACCTGTGGCATTTCATAGGTCAGCGCCACCGCCAAGGTGTCGAGCTCGCTGAGCGCAAAAGCCGCGAAAAACAACGCCAGCGTCGTTCGAGAAGGCGCGCTCCATCTCTGCGACCAGCTTATCATGCATGCAAGGACAGCAACGGCAAAAGTGGCCGTGACCGTCGCAAACAAAAGCTGATCGGGGTCAAAGATCATTGACTGGTCCAAACCGCACCGCCGTGGAGAACTCGCGTCAATGCCTATCGCGACGCCAGCCCCATCTCAACAATCGCCTGGCGCATTTGTGTCCGCGCCGTTCGGATCGGACATTTACCTCGGTCATTCGGACGACATTTCGGCTGATGAATGCGATCTTTTGAACTAGGGGTGCTGGCCCCTGAACCGAAACCTACAAGGGGCTTTTCCATCATGTCATCCACTAGCTCGGGCGTTTGTGACACTCAAGATCCGGCAGGTGCTCCGGTGTCGGCGCTGGCGCGATTGGATACGGTTTGGTTGCATGGCGCGGGACTGGCGGGCGACACTTGGGGGCCCATCACAGCGGGAGTTGCGCGCGCGGTCACACCGGATCTGCCTGGGCATGGGCGCGCGAAATTGGTCAAGCCGCCACGCGTTGAAACCTATGCCGACGCGCTGTCCCATCTCGTGCCGCAGGACGCCGTCTTAATCGGGCATTCGCTTGGCGGTATGGTCGCGCTGGAACTGGCCGCGCGGTTGCAGGATCGGGTCATGGCGCTCGTCTTGATCGAAACCGTTCCGACCGTGCGGGATCGCCTTTCCGGGCGGGTTTCGGCAAGCGTCGCCTCGGGGCTGTTCCAGTCGATCCCGATCCCATGGCTGGCGTGGCTGTCCGGCCTTGGTCAAAGTCGCGAAACCCGCGCTGAACTGCGGCGACAGATGGCGCGCATGGACCGCGTTCGCATCGCCGCCGCCCTGGAAGCTGCTGCCTGTTATGACGGGCGGCCACGCCTGTCTCAGATTGACGTCCCCACGCTCTTGATCGTTGGAAAGCAAAACACCGCCACCCATCACGGTACCGCCCTCATGGCGGAGCGTATCCGCGGGGCGAGGCTGGTGAAACTGCCTGGCGGGCATATGTTGCACACTGACAACCCTATGCAGTTGAAGCGCAGTATTGATGGTTTTCTGTGCCGATCCCTGCCGAATTGATCGAGGCACTCACCATGTCAAGGTCGCGGTTGGCAGGTTCCACATCCAGGCTGTGAGCAACGCCCAAGCAAATAACGGAAGCGCGACCAGAACGAGAAGACGGTCGCTCCGGACCCAACTCGAGGCCCCCATCGGCCTGGCGAGCCAGGTTCCGGCCCAGATCGATGTTATTGTGGCAACCGCGTAGAGGCCTGTCAGGGTCCAGAGGCCCATCCCTGCCGTGGCCTGAGATGGTAGATCTCGCCCATTCAGGACCGAGTTCAAGATTGCCACGCTGCCGATGACACACCCAAGCCACACGAGACCCAGCCAAAGCGACATACCCATCGCGCGGCGCTTTGACCGCCACGCGGCAACAGCGCCCGCGAGGCATAGAAGAGAGCCGGTCAGCGCCGCCGCCATGCCCGAGTGCAATGAGATTGCGCTCTGCCAGAACGCCAACCGGTCGAAACTGAAAATACCGCCATTGATATGTGCACCCATCACGCGGCCCGCGGTGTCACGGCGAAAACCGAGGCGCATATCGCCTTCTGGTGTCTCAAATTGATCCTCGCCCGTTGCCTGGAACAGTCGGGAATACCCAAGCCCGGAGACGAGAAGCATCCCCTCATCAGTGGGTCGGATTTCGATTTTATGGGCATTGCGAACCCGCAATCGGTCCAGACCGGTCTCGTTTCGTCGGGTGGTGATAAAACGTCCCGTGTAAGCACGCAGGCAATCTGTGCCACACGTCACCCGCGCCGACGGCGGTCTTGCTTGAGGCGCAATTACCTCGCGCAAAGCCCGGCGTGGCAGGCCCATCAACGCGCTGCCACTGGGGCCATTCGCCGCGATAAAAAATGCCAGATCCAGTGTAGGGATCAGCACCATGTTGGTGTGAAACCCGAAATGCGTGCCACCGTGATAATAGACGGTATGTCCGGCCCAGGTATCGGTCCAATATCCAAGGGTACGCCCCGCAAACGCTGCCCGGTTCGGCCAAACTGGCCGTTGCAAATCCGCTATGGCGTTAGGGGAAAGAGCCGTTGCGTCGTCAACCGCGCCCTGCTTGAGCAACATTTGCATGATGCGGCCCATGTCCTCGGCGGTCAGAGCAAGTCCGCCGGAGGGGGCGTGGATTGCTGGAAAAGGCGAAGGATCGATGGCCATGTAGCGCCCGGCGTCCCAGATATGGAAAGGGCTGGGCGTCTTGGGGCCAGACGGCTCATGCATGAAATGGGAGGCGTCAATTCCCACCGGGCGCAAAATGGACGTGGCGACATAGTCTTCGAAGGATTGGCCCGAGACCTGGGCCACGATCTCTCCCAGCAAAACATAACTGGCATTGGAATAGGCTATCGCCTCCTCGGGCGGTCGGTTTTGCCGTGGAAGGATCGCCGAGATTTGCGCGATACGCGACAGGGCATCACGCTCGGAGTGCGCGGCGAAATAGCCGGAATAGCGCTCTTCCAATCCGGCAGTATGGCTCAGCAGATGGACGATGGTGATGTCACCAAAACGCTGGTTCAACTCCAACCCCGGAAGGTATCGTGTGATAGGATCGTCAAGGGCGATACGCCCTGTATCCACAAGCTGAAGAATAGCCAGGGCCGTAAAGACTTTTGTGATAGATGCCAGCGGGATAACGTCCTGCTCAGGGGTCATGAGACGCCCGGTTCTTGCATCGGACAGCCTGTAGCCGCGCGACAGAAGCACCTCTTCGCTTGAGACGATAACCACCACCGCACCGGCAACGGCATCCTGATCAAGACCGGTCGTCACCAACCCATCGACAAAGCCTCCCAGCCCTGCGCGCCAGGTCTCTTGCGGGTGTGCTATGCTGGCGCCCAGTGAGGCGACGCAAATCAGCGCAACGCGCAGGAAGAGACGTGCGAGGGTCAACCCATGTTGCAGTGTCGAACAGGGCTTTTCGGTAAGGGAGTGGTTCATCGACAGCTCCAAGCGATGTCATTTGGTCAAGGCCGGTCAATCCGACCTCAATCCAACTACAGGGTCAAAGCCCATGGGTCGTTCGGTCGTATCGGCGCGGACAATTGTGTGATATATCGAGAGACTGTCTGGCCCCAGCCCCATGTCGCTGACTTCCGAGCCGATAGGGAGATATGGCGGGCTGGCGGAGATCCTCAAAACGTCATCTGCACAGCCCGCATGCGCCCCCTTAAATTGTTGCGACTGACCCTCATGAACGATCATTTCGATTTTCAATAAAAGACTGATGGGATTTTCCCCAAATTTTCCTGTGCTGATTGACCTAGAGAGCGTGCCTTTGAGGGTGCCTGTTAAGCGCTCCGAAAGGAGTCACCCGTAATTAGAGCAGTTGAAAATCACCTGTTCGCACTGTTGGGGCGGGTGCGCCAATTCAGTCACTTCATGATGGGCCTGCTCAATGTCGCTTTTGAAACGCACGGGAAACGATTCCAATCCACTCAACAGCCTATTTGTGAAGTGCTCCCTCATGGTGGTCATTTGCATTGTGGCCGTGGTGGCAGCCGTCGCGATGGTGAACAGACAGATGAAGTCTGAACTGTCTTACGAAGCACTGAGCGCGCGCGCGTCAGAGGTGACGGGGTTGCTGGCGATGCAGATGGGCGGCGCCATCAAGTTCGGAAATGCAAAAGCAATTGAAGACGTCGTGGTCGGCGTTATCGATGCCGCAAAACCGGATGCGATTGGGGCCTTCGTGATGAATGCCAATGGTGTGACCGTCTACAGCACCGGGAGCGAAAGCTTTGATTTAGACGCAGCACAGCAACTGGCGCAAATGGCGCTGGAGCAGGGGCAGCCGATCCTGTCTGAGAACGGTCTCATGAGTGCCCAACCCTCTGTTTTCGGGGATGAGGGTGCGATCTCCGGGATCGTAGTGACAAGTTGGAGTTCGGCAAGCCAGCTGGAACGTTTGAGCGTCTTGCAAAATAAGGCGCTGACGGCGGGCCTCGGCGTTATGGTCGTGGCTGTGATGCTGGCTGGTTTCTTTTTGCGCAGCCAGATGTCGCGGCCTTTGGTCCGGTTGACCCAGGCGATGAGTGGCGTTGCCAAACAGGACTATAAGACCGAAATTCCCTATACAAAACGGGGTGATGAAGTTGGGCAAATGGCGCGGCGGCTGGATACTTTTCGCGAAGCACTGGCCATTGCAAAGAGTGCTGAGCGCGAGAGCGCCTTCAAAAGTGCCGCGTTTGTAGGCTCGACCGCGCCTATGATGATGGTCGATGAAAAACTGTCGGTGATATTCATGAACCCGGCCTGCGATACCACGCTGAACGGTCTGTCGGAAGACTTGGCTGAAATGTGGTCCGAGGTTTCAGGCGGGGCGTTTTTAGGCGCTGATTTGACCAATTTTCGGGAGTTAAGCGCGCAAACGAAAGACATTCGGGAAAAGGGGATCGATGCATTGCCGGTATCGCATTCCGTTAAGATCGGAAGTGCTCTCATTGAGATCAATATCAATGCGGCCTTAAGTGAGGCAGGTGATATGATCGGTGCAGTCATCGAATGGGCAGATCAAAGTGAAGCGGCCCGAAACGCAGCGGTCCTTAAATCCATCGATGATAGCCAAATTCGTGTAGAATTCGACAAACGCGGGCAGGTGATCGGCACCAACTCCAATTTGCTTGAGGCACTGAATGCCGACGAGCAGGAAATTCTGTCCAGGAGTTTTGCCGACCTATTCCAGGGCATGGCAGATGGCACGGAACCAGCCTCGGATCTGCAAACCCGCGTTCTTAAAGGCGAGCCGGTTTTTGGAAGATTTGAGGTTTTGGATACGGCCTCTGAAAAAACATTGATTCTGGAGGGTAACTTTACATCGGTTCCGGCGCCGGACGGCACAATTGATCGGGCGATTTTCCTGGGCACAGATGTCACCGAGGCGGCGCGAGCGCTCATTCAGGTCGAGCAGGAACGCGCGGAGACAGTGGAAAAACAAAAAGACGTGGTTGAAGCATTGGGCGTGGGATTGAAGGCCCTTGCCGAAGGCGATCTGACACGCGACATAACCACAGTATTTCCTGCTGAGTACGAGAAGCTGCGCAACGATTTCAATGAGGCTGTGCGTTCCTTGAAGGAAGCGGTTGGTGCGGTGATGCATAACTCGGAGTCAATTCGGAACGAAACCGGTGAAATTACGACAGCGGCGGATGATCTGTCCCGACGCACAGAAAAACAGGCCGCGACGCTTGAGGAAACTGCCGCGGCGCTGGATGAATTGACGAGTTCCGTGCGCTCAGCCGCCGAGGGTGCGGATGAGGCCTCGTCGATGTCTGCAGATGCGCAGGCCAATGCTGAAAAGGGGGGGGAGATTGCCCGAAAAGCTGTGCAAGCGATGGATGGGATCAAGACGTCGTCGGAGGAAATCTCAAAAATCACCACAGTGATTGACGATATCGCCTTCCAGACCAACCTTCTGGCATTGAATGCGGGTGTCGAAGCCGCGCGGGCTGGCGAGGCTGGCCGTGGTTTTGCGGTGGTGGCCACGGAGGTTCGGGCGCTGGCGCAACGGTCCTCAGACGCGGCACGCGAGATCAACGCTTTGATTTCGAGTTCTGGCGAACAAGTCGGGCAAGGTGTTGATCTGGTGGATAAAACCGGAACCGCGCTTGCATCGATTGTGACCTCCGTTTCGGAGATATCAAAACGCGTCTCGACCATTGCGGCCTCAGCGCGAGAGCAGTCCGCAGGCCTGAATGAAATCAATACTGCCGTGAACGAGTTGGATCATGTGACCCAACAAAACGCGGCCATGTTTGAAGAGACTACAGCCGCAAGCCATGCCTTGACAGCTGAAGCTGATGCGCTCGCATCGGCAGTTGCACGCTTCACTTTGGATTTGGAGACCGTTGCAAGATCGAAAACGTCTCCAGAAGTTACACCGAGGTCTGATAAACCGACAGTGGCGGGGCCAGTTGCTACAAACGGCAATTTGGCGCTCGACATTGACGAGGACGTCGACCTGGATGCGGGTTGGGAAGAGTTCTGAGCGCGGCTAAATAGGTTCGGATATAGCCGCATCCGGTCGTTGCTCCGTGCTCCTCGGCCAAGATGCGCTAGCTTTGTCGCACGCCGGAGAAGCGCGCTTGCCAAGATTCGCGGTCCTCATCGGTTACCTTTGCGAAGAGTACCTCCGGCACGACAAAGGCTTGATCGGGTTTCAGCTGGGACAAAAATTCGTTCATGTCTTCAGGCCAAACCGCTTCATCCACCTGCAGGCTCTTCAGGATCGCCGCACTTGCATCCGGCAGAAATGGCGCTGAAAGGACAGCGTAGAGATGCGCTAAATTCAGTCCGAGACGGGTTTGCATCGCGGCCTTGTCTGGGTCGCTCTTGAACGTCGTCCAGGGTGCGACGCTTTGCAGATACTCGTTGCCGCTGACCCAGATGGCGCGCAGTTCTTGTGCTGATTTTCTGACCTCCATGGCCTCCATCAACGCCCCATAGCGCGCGCATCGTTCGGCAACATCAGCGATGACTGCAGTTTCCTCCGGTCCATATGCACCACCGCCCGGCACCGCCTCACCAAACTTCGAGCGGCAGAACTTAGTGATGCGGCTGATGAAATTGCCAAGGACATCCGCAAGATCCTTGTTCACGGAGGATTGGAAATTCTCCCATGTGAATTCAGCGTCGCTGCTTTCAGGCGCGTGGCTGAGCAGCCACCAGCGCCAATAGTCTGCTGGCAGCAACTCAAGCGCCTGATCCATGAAAATCCCACGCCCTTGTGAGGTAGAGAACTGTCCGCCGTCATAGTTGAGATAGTTGAAGGATTTCAGATGATCGACCATCTTCCACGGCTCGCCGGAGCCGATGAGGGTGGCGGGGAAGCTGAGGGTATGGAACGGCACATTATCTTTGCCCATGAATTGGGTGTAGCGTACGTCAGATGCGCCCATATCGGTACGCCACCACCTTTGCCAATCCGCGTCGCTCAGCCCGTTCGCCGCGGCCCATTCCCCAGCGCAAGCGATGTATTCGATGGGTGCATCGAACCAGACGTAGAAAACCTTACCTTCCATCCCTGGCCAGTCTTTGGTGCCTTTGCGGACCGGAATACCCCAATCGAGATCACGCGTGATGCCGCGATCGCGCAGGCCATCGCCATCATGTAACCATTTCTTGGCAATCGAGGTGGTGAGCACCGGCCAATCCGATTTGGAATCGATCCAGGCATCCAACTGGTCCTTGAGCGCCGACTGACGCAGATAAAGGTGCTTGGTTTCGCGCACTTCCAGATCGGTCGATCCGGAGACAGCAGAGCGCGGGTCAATCAGATCGGTCGGGTCCAGCTGCTTTGTGCAGTTTTCGCACTGATCCCCCCGGGCTTTGTCATAGCCGCAATTCGGGCAGGTGCCTTCGATGTAGCGATCCGGCAAAAATCGCCCGTCAGCGTGGGAATAAACCTGTTTCTCGCTGATCTCATTGATCAGACCGGCATCGTCCAGACGCCCCGCAAAATGCTGGGTCAGCGCGTGGTTTTGCGGGCTTGAAGACCGGCCAAAGTGATCAAATGACAACCTGAATCCACGTGCAATTTCCGCCTGAACCGCATGCATCTCGGCGCAGTATTCCGCGACCGGTTTACCCGCCTTGGCCGCGGCCAATTCCGCAGGGGTGCCATGTTCATCCGTCGCACAGAGAAACAAGACCTCATGACCGCGCGCGCGCATGTAGCGCGCAAACAGGTCCGCTGGCAGCTGGCTGCCAATCAGATTGCCAAGGTGTTTGATCCCGTTGATATAGGGAATGGCCGACGTAATCAGGTGGCGCGCCATGGCTGTGCCTCTCGTATTCCAGGTATTTGGCCTTCATCTACCGCAGCTTTGCTGCAAGGGCCACGGTGAATTCTCGGGAGGATCGCGTTCTGGTCACTTGTCACCGCGCGAGCGACTGCGCCCGGTGAGCCGTCCGATGATAAATGACGTCCGTGGCGCATAGGTATAGCGGGTTCGATCGACCGGGGACGGGCGGATGCGCATGCGGCTCAGGCCAAAGATCACCAGCAGCATATGGCCCACCGCCATCATCACAAAGAGCGCTTTCGGGCCGAAGCTGTCGATCAGGAGCGAAGCCGCATAAGGGGCGGCGATGGCCCCAAGGGCAAAGTAGAACATCAACGCGGCGGAAAGCTCGACACGTTCGTCGTCGCTGGCAAAATCATGGGCATGTGCGGCGGCAACGGAATAGATCGGAAAGGTGGTCAGACCAAAAAGCCCGGCGGTGAGCATGATGCCAAGGGTGCCGAGCCCCGCCGCAAAGATCGTCAACGCCGAACTGGCAATGGCTGCAATCGAAAGCCAGATCAGCACCCACCGGCGGTCGTATTTATCCGCGATCCAGCCCACCGGGTATTGCGCCAGCGCACCGCCAAAGACAAATGCCGTGAGGAAGTAGGCAATTTGCTCATTGGTCAATCCAACCTCGGTGCCGTAGACCGGTCCGACCATCCGAAAAGACGCGCTGGACAAGGCCGCCACGAGCACGGCAGCCGCCGCGAGGGGGGACCGGTCGCGGGCGAGGCTGGGGCGCAGGCGGGGCGAGGCGGGCGTTTCGGGTTGTCGCACGGTTGTCAACGTCAGTGGAAAGAGTGCTGCGCAGCAGATGATGGCGAGTAGGTTGTAAGAGATGAAATGCGCAGGCTCCAGAAAGCTGATCATCATCTGTGCCGCCATTGAACCGGTCATGTCGACAATCCGGTAAACCCCCATGGTGCGCCCGCGCGATGCGTTTGTGACCTTGGCCTGAAGCCAGGCCTCGATGACGGTATAGCAGCCCGCGACACACATGCCCGAAGCGACCCGCATCAGCGCCCAGGCGTAGGGGTCGACCACCAGCATATGGCTCATCAGGCCAATGGCGCCAGCGGCGGTGAAGGCGGCGAAAGCGCGCGAATGTCCAACGCTGCCCATCAGCCGCGGTGCCCACCAGCAGCCAATGAAAAACCCCAGGAAATGCGCCGAACCCAACAGGCCGATCTCTTGTTTGGTGAAATCCAGTTTCAGTCCGGACAGAACGTCGAGGGGGCCGACGCCGCCGGAAGAGAGCTGCAACAGCATTACGGACAAAAACAGGGCGGCGAAGGAAATGAGCAGGCGCATGATCCGCCCAGCCATAGACTATTGAAACACCGGACCTATCGGTTATTCGACAAAGTGCGTCGTTTTCAGCGGCGCGCGCGAATTTCTGCGAGGATGTCGAGATCAACCCGGTCGGCTGCGAGTTTCGGAAAACCGGCGGCACCAAAATCCGAACGGCTCAACGCGCCTGTGAGCCGGATGTTCAACACTGACAGATCATTCGCGGCGGTGCCCGCCGGGCGGGTGAGCTCCGCGTTCAGACGCAAGGCGCGCGTCACACCGCGCAGGGTGAGGGCGCCGTCGACCTGGGCACCTTCGGAAATACGGCCCCGCGCGCCCAGGATGATCCGGGTTGTGGTATAGCGCACGATGGGGTGGTTTTCGGCATCCAGAACCGAGGGGCTGAGCAAGGCCTGTTTGACAAACAGAAGGCCAGCCTTGGCCTGTCGAATATCCGTGGTGACGTCGGCGCTGGAGGCCGCCAGATTGTCCGGATCCACGCGAATATCTGCGGTGCGCACAGGCACCGTGCCGGTTTGCGCCGCGCCGTTGAAGCTGAAGATGAAGGACACGCGCGACCGCTCCGCAACCAGATCATAGGGTCGGGCGGCGGCCAGCCCCTTTGTGGCCCAGCTGGCCAGTCCGGCGGCAAGAAGCATGCGGCGTGAGATCGGCAGGGGCATGGTGGGGCGCTTTCTTTGGGTCCCTCTTTAGATAGGGTCTTGAGCTGGCTTGCCAATCACGTCACGCAGCTTTGATTTCCGGCGAGCGCATCATTGCCGGGCGATGCCTGTTTTTAGAGCAGCGGCTCAAGCGGCGCGTTGGGTGAACATGAAAGGGCGCAAAGCCATAAAATGCCATCTGGGTGCTATGCCCCTGTTTGCTCACACCATCTCTTTGCGCCTTAAAGTGGCTTGCGGAGATGATCGGGAAAGCTACTGTGCATCCCGAAAGACAAGGGAAATTTCGCAATGAATATGAACCGGCTCGGGCGCACAAATATCGACGTATCGGAGTTCTGTCTGGGCTCGATGACATGGGGCACACAGAACACCGCAGAAGAGGCGCATGACCAGATTGACCGCGCGCTTGATGCGGGGATCAATTTTATCGATACGGCGGAAATGTATCCCGTGAACCCGGTCAGCGCAGAAACTATCGGTCGCACCGAGCGGATCATAGGCCTTTGGTTTGAACGCGACATGCGCCGGGGCGATGTGGTGCTGGCCACCAAACACTCCGGGGAAGGTATGGCAGCGGTGCGTGACGGCGCGCCGATTTCCTCCGACACCATCGCGGAGACCGTCGAGGGATCGTTGCGGCGCCTCAAGACCGATTACATCGATCTTTATCAGTTTCACTGGCCAAATCGTGGCAGCTACATGTTTCGCAAGAACTGGGCTTACGATCCCTCCGGGCAGTTGATGCTCGATACCCAAAACCACATGGAAGATGCCTTGGGCGCGCTGCAGGATGAGGTCAAGCGCGGCACCATCCGCGCCTTCGGTCTGAGCAACGAAAGTGCGTGGGGAACCACCAAATGGCTGGAAGTCGCAGACCGGGTAGGCGGGCCGCGTGTTGCCTCGATCCAGAATGAGTATTCGCTGCTCTGTCGGCTTTATGATACCGATCTGGCGGAAATGAGCCTGCACGAAGAGGTGCCATTGCTTGCGTTTTCGCCTTTGGCTGCGGGGCTTCTGACCGGCAAATATCAAAACGGGGCTGTGCCTGCCAAATCGCGCATGTCTCTCAGCGCTGATTTGGGCGGGCGCAAGACCGACCGCGCGTTTACGGCTGTGGACGCCTATCTGGAGATCGCCCGGAAGCATGGCCTCGATCCGACCCAGATGGCGCTGGCGTGGTGCAAGACGCGCCCCTTCATGGGGTCCATTATCTTTGGGTCGACGACCATGGAGCAGTTGGAAGTCTGCCTTGGCGCGATTGACCTTGAGTTGGATGATGCGGTCATCACCGATATTGACGCCGCCCACCGTCAGCATCCGATGCCCTATTGATCGTGGCAAGGTCTGACCGGCGCTGACGGGCAGACACACCAAAACGCTGCCGATATGCTCTTGCAAAGCTTGATTGCGAAGCGAAACCGGTGATCAGCGCCACATCCTGCAGGGGCAGGGCGGTTTGGGTGACCAACCTGTCGGCTTCGCCGAGCCGGAGCCCCAGGTAATAGGCCTGCGGCGTGGTGCGCAGGCTCGCCTGAAACTGCAACTGCAACGCCCGCAGGCTGACGCCGAGACGGCGCGCGATGACCTTGATCGGGATCGGATCTTCGAGGTTGGCCTGCATCATATCCTGCGCTCGTGCGGTGAGGGGGGCGTTGTGCACGCGCGGTCGCTGACGGCCTTGCGGTCGGGCAGGTGTTGGTGCTGCATCGTAGATGAAACTGCTGGCAACACGTTCGGCCAAGGCCGCCCCGTTATGTTGTGCGATCAGGTGCAGCATCATTTCAAGCGCCGGGGCCGCCCCGCCACTGGTCAGCCGGGAGCCGCTGTCGACGAAGCGCGCATCGACACATGTGACGGCGGTAAAGCGTTGCGCAAAGGTGTCAAGATCTTCCCAATGGGTGGTGGCCCGGTGACCGTCCAGCACCCCGGCCTGCGCCATGATCCAGGGTCCGCCATCGATCCCGGCCACCCGCGCCGCGCACGCCGCAAGCCGCCGCAGACTTGACCGTAGCCTGGGTGTCGATTGGGCATGCAGATTGAAGCCCGCGACGACAATCAGCACATCGCAGGTTGTGACATCATGCAGCGGTGCGGCTGGAATGATCAGGCCGCTGGTCAACGAGACATCGCGATTTTCCGGGGTGGCGAATTGCCAGTCGAAGAGGTCCCGGCCCGCTTGCCGGTTGGCCGCGCGCAGGGGATCGACGGCAGCTGCGAAGGACAGCGTATTCGCCTCATTTAGAACCAGAACGATCGTGTGCAATTTTTCTGCGGATTTCATCAACTATACTTCGCATTACGGCAAGTCTTGTGGTTTCTTTTGCGGCATCGTGGCGCCAATCACAAGGGAGAGACCGATCATGCCGCTAACCATGTCCAACGAGGTTTTCATCACCTGCGCGGTAACAGGATCCGGCGGCACGCAGGATCGCAGCCCACATGTGCCTCGGTCGCCGAAAGAAATCGCTGATAGCGCTATTGCGGCGGCCAAGGCCGGGGCCGCGATTGTGCATTGCCATGTGCGTGATCCAGAAACCGGTGCGCCCAGCCGCAAGCTTGAATACTACCGGGAGGTCACGGATCGTATTCGCGATGCGGATGTCGATGTGGTGCTGAACCTCACCGCAGGCATGGGCGGTGATATGATTTTTGGCGACACGGAAAACCCGCTGCCGCTTGTTGCCGAAGGCACGGACATGATCGGGGCCAGCGCACGGGTGGCGCATGTGGCGGAGTGTCTGCCGGAGATTTGCACGCTGGATTGCGGCACGATGAATTTTGCCGAAGCCGATTACGTCATGACCAATACGCCGGGCATGTTGACCGCGATGGGCCGGATGATGACCGACCTGGGCGTGAAACCTGAAATCGAGGCTTTCGACACCGGCCATCTCTGGTACGCCAAACAGCTCGTGGCGGACGGGGTATTGGAGGCCCCGGCGCTGGTGCAGCTTTGCATGGGGGTGCCGTGGGGCGCGCCGAATGACCTCAACACCTTCATGGCGATGGTCAATAACGTGCCGCCTGACTGGACCTTTTCCGCCTTTTCGCTTGGGCGCAATCAGATGTCCTATGTGGCGGCGGCGGTGCTGGCCGGCGGGCATGTCAGGGTCGGTTTGGAGGATAATCTGTGGTTGGACAAAGGCGTGCTGGCGGAAAACTGGCAGTTGGTGGAACGCGCGGGCACCCTCATCGAGACGATGGGCGCGCGGGTAATGGGCCCCGCCGCTGTGCGCGAGAAGCTGGGGCTGGTCAAATGCGCGCCGACACCATGATGCGGGCAATTGGTCTTTCTCGGGCATGGCATGTTCATGCGCGTCGCAGCCTCTGCCTTTGGGCCTTATGCGCTGTGGGTTTGTGGCTCGCGGCCTGCGCGCCCACAGCTGATCCCGGATTTCGCGACCCCGAGGTGCAGATATCGGCCACAACGCGGTTCTCGCCGCAGGCGTTCGCGGGCACGTGGCATGTCATCGAAGCCTATCCTACGGTCTTTCTGCCCGGGTGTGCGGATCAACGCTGGCAAGCGGATACAGCGACAACACCGGCGCGTTTCGCTGTGTTTTGCGGCGGTGGGGGCGCAGCTTATGAGGCGCCTGTTGCGGTCGATCCACGGGGTGCGCTGCAATTGCAGAGCTCTGATCTGGACATCCCCGCGCGGGCACTTTGGGTGATGTGGATGGACGAGGATGCACAGACGGCCGTGATTGGCACGCCATCGGGGGAGATGGGATGGATCATCAACCGGACACCGGATCTGCGGGCGGACCGCCTGACTGCGGCCCGCGAGATCATGGCGTTCAACGGCTACGACGTCACCGATTTGTAAGGGATTGAGGGATGAAGACAGCGGCAATCATTGGCGGTGGCGTGATCGGTGGCGGTTGGGCCGCGCGGTTTTTGTTGAATGGCTGGAATGTCCGGATCTTTGACCCGGACCCGGAGGCGCAGCGCAAAATAAGCGCCGTGCTGGGCAACGCGCGCCGGTCCTTGCCCGGGCTTCTGGATGTGGCTTTGCCTGCGGAAGGCGTTTTGACTTTTCATACCAGCATCGCAGAGGCGGTGGAAGGTGCGGCCTGGATACAGGAGAGCGTGCCCGAGCGGTTGGAGATCAAACACGAAACCTTTGTCGCGATTCAGCAGGCTTGCGCGTCGGATGCGGTGATCGGATCCTCCACTTCGGGCTTCAAACCGTCCGAATTGCAACAAGGTGCCTTGCGCGCGGGTCAGATCATGGTCTGTCACCCCTTCAACCCGGTTTACCTGCTGCCGCTGGTCGAGGTGGTCACGACCAATGAAAATAACCAAGGGCTTGTTGCGGCGGCGAAACAGGCGCTGACCGACATTGGCATGCACCCGCTGCACCTGAAAAAGGAAATCGACGCGCATGTAGCGGATCGGTTTCTCGAAGCGGTGTGGCGCGAGGCGCTCTGGCTGGTCAAGGACGGCATCGCTACAACTGAGGAAATCGACGACGCGATCCGCTATGGTTTTGGCATCCGCTGGGCGCAGATGGGGCTGTTTGAAACCTACCGCGTGGCGGGCGGCGAGGCCGGGATGAAACATTTCATGGCGCAATTTGGTCCGGCGTTGAAATGGCCCTGGACCAAACTGATGGATGTGCCGGAGTTCACCGAGGAATTGGTGGACCTGATCGCGGGGCAGTCGGATGCGCAATCCGGGCATCAAACCATCCGCGATCTGGAACGTATCCGCGACAATAATCTGGTGGCGATGATGCGCGCGCTCAAGGTGCAGAATTGGGGCGCGGGTGCCTTGCTGGCAGGGCAGGAAGCGCGTCTACGGACGGGCTCGGAGCTTGGTCAACGGGCTGCGGATGTGGCTGATCCGGCGGCCCCGGTGTTGACGATCCGCCGGGCCGTGCCGCTCGACTGGACCGATTACAACGGCCATATGAATGAGGCAAAATACCTGCAAGCCTTCGGCGATGCCACGGACCGTTTCATGGAGCTGATCGGCTGTGACGCCGCATACGTCGCCTCGGGCGGCAGCTATTTCACCGCAGAAACCCACATTCGGCACATCGATGAGGTTCATGCGGGTGCGATTATCGAAGTGCGGACCCGCGTGCTGGGCGGTGGCGGCAAAAAGATGCACCTCTGGCATGAGATGTTCGAAGGGGATCGATTGCTGGCCACGGGCGAGCATTTCCTGTTACATGTCAGCCTTGAAACCCGGCGACCCGCGGATGCGAGCCCTGAAATTGATGCCGCTTTGCGCCGCTTTGTCGAAGCCCAGGCGGATCAGCCGCGCCCGGAAGGGGCAGGCCGCAGCGTCGGCGCGCCGCTCTAGGCCGTTTTGCACAGGGGCGGGGTAGCCCGGGTCACCAGGACTGTCCTTCCGGTCTGGATGCCGCGCATCCTGTCTCCGGACAAGTGAGCATCTTTGACGATGCTGCCCCTACATCTGACCGCGACCTCTGGTGACTGACGGCCATTTGCGGCAAGAGGGGCCCATGAATTTTCCTGTTTTCGATTTCTGGGTTGTCGTCACCTTTGCCGCCGCGACATTTCAAACCCTGCGCTTTATGCTGCAAAAGGTCCTGGCCACGGCGACGCTCTCGCCCGCGGGGGCCACATTCGCGCGGTTTTTCTATTCCGCGCCTCTGATCGCGCTTCTGGTCGCCCTCTACATCCGCGAGACAGGGCAGCATCTGCCCACCTTGAGCACCACCTTCTGGGCCTATGGTCTGAGCGGCGGTTTGGCACAGGTCATCGCGACCATCTGCGTGGTCACCTTGTTCAAATCGCGCAATTTCATCGTTGGCGTCACGCTGATGAAAACAGAAGTGATCCTGTCCGTCGTTATCGGCCTTGTCCTGTTGGGAGAGGGCGTCAGCATCCCCGCATTCGGGGCCATCGCCTTGGGTCTCATCGGTGTTCTGCTGCTGTCGACACCCCCCGACGTAAAAGGGTGGGGCTGGCAAGAGATGTGGAACCCCGGCGTGGGTCTGGGCCTTGCGTCCGGCGTCCTCTTTGCGGTGTCGGCGGTGTGCTACCGGGGGGCGTCGCTGCAGATCGCGGTGGAGGATCCATTGCTGCGCGCGGGCGTGACACTTGCCGCGGTGACCGCATCGCAGTTCATGGGCATGGGGCTCTGGCTGATCTGGCGCGACCGGGCGCAGATTGGGGCCGTGTGGCGCGCACGCCGTGTGGCGGGCTGGATTGGCATGCTGTCGATGGGCGGTTCATACGGGTGGTTTCTTGCCTTCACTTTGCAGACGGCAGCCTATGTCAAAGCCGTGGGGCAGGTGGAGTTGGTCCTCAGCCTGATCGCCTCTGTGCTGTTTTTTCGCGAAAAGCCCAGCCTGCGCGAGTTGGCGGGCGTTTTGGTCCTGTGCATCTCAATTCTGGCACTGGTTCTGCTGATCTGACGGGCGGGTGTCTGCCACGGACGTGAACGCGGTCGGGCGGGGCAAAAAACATCCGGTCACGATGGTATTGGATGCCCGCGCAGACGCAAAAACAGGCTTTCTTCGTCATTATTCTTGAAGAACGGCACGCTTTTGGGTGGAGTCCGGTCGCCAACCCGCGCTTCGATTTCTGCCAGAACCACTTCGGTGATGAAAGGCATGTCAAAAGACCGCGCCTCGCGCAGCGCGACCCATTGCAGGTGGGACAACTCATCGGAGGCGGCGGAAAAATCATCGGGATCTCCCGCCAGATCATCGGCATCCGCCAGGAAAAAGCGGGCGTCAAAGCGTCTGGGACGGCCGGGCGGCGTCAGCGCCCGGAACACGAACTGCAAGCCGGAGGCGACGGGCACATGCCCTGTTGCCGCGAAGCCTTGCCAATCCGCCGGAACTTCCGTGTTCCACTGCCCGCGTGTGCCGAATATCAGGCCGGTTTCCTCCCAGAGTTCTCGAATGGCTGCAACGCCAAGCGCATGGGCCAGCCCGGGTTCTGCATCCTCTGCAAGGCGGGTGATGCAGGGCTCGCTGAGGGCGGCAGCCAGGGGAACATCTGCGTCGGCGGCATCAACGGCGCCGCCGGGAAAAACGAACTTGTTGGGCATGAAAGCGGCGTTGGCACCGCGCTGACCCATCAAAATGCGCGGATCGCTGTGCCGGTCGCGCAGGACAATCACCGTTGCTGCATTGCGAATGGCGCTCTTGTCTGTCATGCCGCAGCCCCTTTGTTCATACGGGCCGCGCAACTATGGCTCAGGCCGTCTGGCCAAACCCACCCATACGGCGCGCCCACTGATAGCCCACGATGGCCCCTTTCAGTCGTGGTAAAAGGTAGAGGGACAATCCGACGCAGCCAACCGCAAAAATCGTGAATAAGGTCAGTGGCTCAGGTCGCCAGGTGACAAAAGCGACGTGCAGAAGCGGCGCCATCAGGTGACCGACAAATAGAATCGTCAGATAGGCCGGGCCATCATCGGCGCGGTGGTGGAACAGCTCTTCGCGGCAGACCGAACAGGTGTCATTCACTTTCAGATAGGATTTCAGCAGTGGACCATTGCCGCAATGCGGACATTTCCGCCGCCAGCCCCGCAGCATGGAACGCTTGGTGTCGCGCTCTTGCACGTCATCCACACTTGTTGCCGGGGCATGGGTCAATCCGCTGTCGTGGGTCGCATCGGTCATGGAGCGCATCCTTTGTCTGGGTGCCTACTTGCGCCTTTCATACGGCAATTAAAAGGTGTGGTGGTGTCGCTGCGGCGGGATGTCGCGAAATATTGCACAAAATTATTTGCGACGGAACTGTGCGGGTGCCGCGTTGAAGAGATGTCCGGCCCGAAAACAGGGCCTCTAGGATGGACATACTTTTGAGGAGTAGAATGATGAAGAATACTGTGTTTATCGGGCTGATCGCGGCGACCGCCATTGCTCTTGCAGGGGGTGCTGCCTTTGCCAGAGGGGACCGGCATGGTGCGCCGATCGACTTTGAGACACTGGACACCAACGGCGATGGCCAGATCACGCTGGAGGAAATGCAGGCACGCGGCGCTGCGCGGATTGCGAGCGCTGATACAGATAGCGACGGTTTCCTGAGCCTTGAGGAATTGGAGGCTGCGGCTTCGGAACGGGCCAAAACCAGCGCCAGCCAGATGTTGGAGCGCCTCGATGCGAATGCTGATGGCAAGCTCTCCGCCGAAGAACTTGAGAAGCCCGGGCGCGCAGATCGTCGGTTCAACCGTGCGGATGCGGATGGGGATGGGGCCATAACACGGGCGGAATTCGATGCCGCCGTGGCCAAGATGAGAGAGCATCGCGATGGCCGCAAAGGGTCGAAATAACCCTGTTCCCGCCTTCCCGCCACGGCGCGCCTTGATTGGCGCGCCGTGGCACCCTATCGATGCTCAGGATGGAAATGCCGTCAGACGCCCTCACGACGCTGCCCGACGACGCGCTTCTGGTGCTCTACGCCAATGGCGACCGCCATGCGGCGCAGGCGTTGACGGCGCGCCTTTTGCCGCGGGTATTCCGGCAGGCCCGACACATGTTGGGTGATGCATCCGAGGCGGAGGATGTGGCTCAGGACGCGATGGTGCGTCTGTGGCGCATCGCGCCGGATTGGCGACAGGGAGAGGCGCAGGTCACCACATGGCTTTACCGGGTGACCGCAAATCTTTGCACGGATCGCCTGCGGAAAAGGCGCGGGGTGGGCCTCGATGAGATTGCCGAGCCCGAAGACCCGGCGCCAAGTGCCGCACAACGGCTGCAGGACCGCGCCCGCGGCGATGCGTTGCAGCAGGCATTGGATCAATTGCCGGATCGCCAACGACAGGCGGTTGTCTTGCGGCATATCGAAGGGTTGCCAAATCCGGAGATTGCCGACGTGATGGAAATATCACCGCGTGCCGTCGAAAGCCTGACCGCACGGGGCAAACGTGCGCTGGCGGCCCTGTTGGTCGGGCGGCGCGCAGAATTGGGGTATGATGATGAAACAGCATGACAACAAGGAAACTGTCGAGGTTGATGCGCTGTTGAAGGCGGCGCGCGATCCTGTGCCGGATGTCCCCGACGGTTTGATGGCACGGGTGTTGGCGGATGCGGCAGCATTGCAGCCCGCGCAGAGGGGTGTGGTGCGGGAAAAGCCTGGCCTCTGGATGCGATGGACGGATCTTTTGGGGGGCTGGCAGGGCATGGGCGGGCTGGTTGCCGCCACCTGCGCTGGCGTCTGGATTGGGCTGAACCCTCCGGCAGCTTTGCCGGACGCGGGGGTGTTACTCCTGGGGTACGAGACCGCGGATATCACGACGACAACGGCGGAACTGACCAGTTTTGGCTGGGATTTGAACGGGGAATAGAAGATGGCTGACGAGATGGATCCCAAACCCAGGCTGGCCCGCCGCTACAAAGTGCTTCTGGGCGTGTCGCTGGCGCTCAATCTTGCGGTGGCAGGATTGGTCGCGGGCACGGCGTTTCGGCATGGCGGGGACGGCATGCGCGGTGTGCGCTCTGCCGGGTTTGGCGCCTATGGGTTGCCCTATATGATCGCGCTGCCCAAGGCGGAGCGGCGCGATGTGATCCGCGCGGTGCGGGCGGATCGCGAGGGTGGGGTGCCTGATCGTGCCGCCCGCCGCGCGCTCTATTCCGAAGTTCTGACCGCCTTGCGTTCTATGCCCTTTGATGCGGAGAAATTGTCTGTTGCCATGAGCGGTCAGGCTGATGCGGCGATCCGCGTCCAGAAGTCCGCGCAATCCGCTTGGCTGGAGGTGATCTCGCAGATGAGCGATGCGGAGAGAAGCGCTTATGCCAATGAGGTCGAAGAGGTCCTGCGCCGTGGCCCACCCCATAAAAAGCCCGCCAAAAAATAGAAATCGGCGAGGAGGTCAGGCTGCGGGGCGGTTGAGGTTCACCTGATTGCGGCCCTGCATTTTGGCGGCGTAGAGCGCCTTGTCAGCCGCATCGAGCAGCACATTTGCATCTTGTTGTTCCGGCTGCTGCTGGTTGGTGCGCAGCCCGCCGATTGTGACACCAATCGAAACCGTCACCTTGATGAGTTCGTTGCATCCCGGAACCTTGAACCCGCGCCCGCCGATCTTGCGACACAAGCGGCTTGCCGCGGCACGGGCTTCGGTGAGCGGTGTCGCCGGCATGACGATGAGAAATTCTTCCCCTCCGATCCGGGCAATCAGGTCAACGCCACGCAGGTTGTCGCGCAGCCGCCGGGCCGTTTCCACCAGAACCGCATCGCCGGAGGCATGGCCGTAGACGTCGTTGATCCGTTTGAAATGGTCCAGATCCGCCACCATCACCGCAAAGCTGCGCCCGGTTGCGGCGGAATGCTCCGCCACCCGCGCCAGATGCGGCATCGCATAGCGCCGGTTGTGCAATCCGGTGAGCGGGTCCGACACGGCGGCCTTCAGACCGGTGCGCACGGTGGCGCGCAGCTGATCGGCAATGCGTTTGCGGCGCATCATGGCCTTGACCCGCAATGTCAGTTCCGCAGGCTCAAACCCATCGGTCATCAGGTCGTCGGCGCCTAGATCGAGCGCATAGGCGCCCAGCCCTGGGTCGGGGCGGGATTGCATCACGAGAATGCCTGCGTGCCGGGTGATGGCGGTTGCCCGGATCGCCGCCAGCAGGCGCAACACATCGCTGTTGGACGTGTCATTTTCAGCCAGGGTCAGGATGAAGACATCCGGGACTTTGTCCGGCGACAGGTCCCGCAGGGCGGTTTCAGGAGCGGCATAATTGAGGTTTGTGCGCAATTGCTGGCGCAATACGTTGATCCAGTTGTGGGAGACATGAGCATCAGCGCCGACGAGCACCGCGCGTCCGGCAGGCCCGAAATCCATGGTTTCTTCGGCGAACCCCAGGGCGCGGGAGGTGTCATCGCGCATTTGCCATTCTGCCGCCGTGTTATGCGCGCGGATCAGGCTGCGCACCCGCGCCAGCAAAAGCGTGTCATCAATGGGTTTCAGCATGACATCCTGCACGCCCGCTTCGAGCGCTTTCAGCCTGGTGTCTGCGTTCGGTCGACATCCCACCACCATCATCGGAATGGCGCGGGTTTGCGGGCTGCGTTTCAAACGACGACACAGCTCAGCAGCGTCACAGTCCGGCAAGGCCATCGCGGAAATGATCAGGTCGGGATCATGTCTGAGGGCAGCAACACAGGCCTCATCGGCGGTCGCGGCCTGAACCACCTCGTAGAACGCAGAGGCGAGTTTGACCTTGAGGACGATGCGATTTGTCGAGATCGCATCCACTATCAGTATTTTGCCCTGCACGCTTTTTGCGTCCTTTCTGGGGTGATGAACCGCTGATCGACATTGCGCTGAATTTGGTTAACAAAGGGTTTCGAATTTAAGGCAAATTGCAGGCAGGCAATCATGATCACGCGGGAATCCGCCGAGGTGCTGGCGCTCAAGATATTGGGCTGGCTGGCGGGAAACGAAGAGCTGTTACCCGTTTTTCTGGGGGCGACGGGCGCATCGGAGACGGATCTGCGGGCAGGGGCGTCGGACCCGGTCTTTCTGGGGTCCGTGCTCGACTTTATCCTCATGGATGACGCCTGGGTTGTGCAGGCCTGCGATACGATTGGTGCGGGGTATGACACGGTTTTTCAGGCGCGACAGGCACTGCCCGGCGGCGAGCAGGTGAATTGGACATGAGCATGATCAAAGGGGTTCTTTTCGACAAGGACGGCACGCTTTTCGACTTTGCCACGACCTGGGAAGCCTGGGCCGCGAGTTTCCTGGAGCGCCTTGCCAAAGATCGCGCTGGGGCTGCTCATCTCGGGGCGCAAATCGGTTTCGATTATCATGCGCGCCGGTTTGCCAAGGACAGCGTGGCCATCGCGGGAACGCCTGGGGATGTGGCCAGCGCCCTGATGCCCCATCTTCCGGGATATACCTTTGAAGCAACCATCGATCTGTTGAACTCCGAAGCCGCGAATGCACCCCAGGCCGAAGCGGTGCCGTTGATCCCATTCCTTTCAGATTTGCAACACCGAGGGTTACGTCTGGGCGTGGCCACCAACGATGCCGAGGCCCCGGCACGCGCGCATCTCTCCTCAGCGCAGGTTATTGATAAATTTGACTTTATTGCCGGTTTTGACAGTGGGCACGGGGCCAAGCCGGACACCGGTCAACTGCTGGCCTTCGCCCGCGTCATTGGCACAGCCCCTGAGGCGATTGTGATGGTGGGCGACAGCAGCCATGACCTGATTGCCGGGCGCGCGGCCGGTATGCGCTGCGTCGGCGTGCTGACCGGTCTCGCGGAGCGGGATGTTCTGGAACCACTTGCGGACGCGGTCTTTGAAAACATTGGTCACTTGCCGGGCTGGATTGCGGCACAAGACACCTGAAACGCGCACTTATGTTCCCGCGGGGCGGACGTGTAAAAACGACTGATTGCGTCGCGAATGAGACGGCCACCCCCCTTTTGCTCTGCCCTTTATAGACGATGGGATGTGCAGAAAGGGCAGATCGATGGCCGATGTGAAGAGCAAGCGCAGGACACGGGGGGGCGGACGCGCAGGCGCTGCCACGCGGCGTGGCACGGCAGTCATCGAGCAGATGCCATGGAATCCGCCTGTCAACATCGACCGACCGACCGAGCCACTGTCGCCTGAAGGGGTCGCGGCGATCCATGACGGGGCGATGCGCATTCTGGAAGAAATCGGTGTCGAATTTCTGAACCATGAGGCGCTGGAGATCCTGCGCAAGGCCGGGTGCACCGTGTCTGGCGAAAACGTGCGGATGGGCAGGGAATTCGTGATGGAATGGATCGGTCATGCGCCGTCTGAGTTTACGTTGACCCCGCGCAACCCGGATCGAAAGCTGACGGTTGGTGGCAAGAATCTCTTGTTCGGGAATGTGTCATCGCCCCCCAATTATTGGGATATGGAGCGCGGCACCAAGGTGCCGGGCACGCGGGAGATGTGTCGGAACCTGCTCAAGTTGACGCAGTACTTCAACTGCATCCACTTTGCGGGCGGGTACCCGGTGGAGCCTGTGGACCTGCACGCGTCGGTCCGGCACCTTGATGTGCTCTACGACAAGCTGACGCTAACGGATAAGGTCATGCACGCCTATTCGCTCGGCAAGGAGCGCGTCGAAGACGTGATGGAAATGGTGCGTATTTCGCAGGGGCTTTCACATGAGGAATTCGACGCAAGCCCCAGAATGTACACGAATATTAACTCCACCTCACCGCTCAAACACGACATTCCCATGCTCGACGGTTGGATGCGGATGGCGCGGCGTGGGCAGGGGTTGGTTGTGACACCCTTTACGCTTGCGGGTGCCATGGCGCCGGTCACCATGGCGGGCGCGGTGGCGCAATCGCTGGCCGAGGCGCTTTGCGCCGTGGTATTGGCGCAGATCATCAACCCGGGTTGTCCGGTGGCGATCGGCACCTTTACCTCGAATGTTGACATGAAGTCCGGCGCACCCGCTTTCGGGACCCCTGAATACATGCGCGCGACGCAGATGACGGGCCAACTATGTCGGTTCTATGGGCTGCCGATGCGGTCCAGCGGCGTCTGCGCTGCCAACGTGCCCGACGGGCAGGCGATGTGGGAGACCTCCAACAGCCTTTGGGCGGCCGTGCAGTCGGGCACCAACATGGTCTATCACGCGGCGGGCTGGCTTGAGGGCGGGTTGATTGCAAGCCCCGAAAAATTCATCATGGATTGTGAAATACTACAGCAAATTCAAAGATATATGGACCCAAGCGTGATTGCGACAGGCCCTGATGAAATTGCGCTGGATGCGATTAAATCCGTTGGCAATGCCGGGCATTTCTTTGGCATTCAACACACCCAGGACCGGTATACTACGGCCTTTTACCAGCCGTTTTTGAGCGATTGGAAAAATTATGAAGGCTGGGAGGTTGCGGGCGCCGTCTGGACACCGGAGCGCGCGCATTTGATGTATAAGGAAATCATCGGCAGTTTCGAAGCGCCGAAGATGGACGAAGCCATCCGCGAAGAACTGGCGGATTTCGTGGCACGCAGGAAGTCCGAAGGCGGTGCGCCGACGGATTTCTGACCGCAGATTCGACCAAATTTAATCGTTACAATTGAATGTATTGGGCCTTTCTTAACAGGTCTGTCGCATGGTCCTTCTCGTGTTGGAGTAGGTAATCATGCATGGTTTGATCAATCGAGCAATTCAGAGCTTTGTCGTCGATAGATACGGTGCGGCAGCTTGGAATGCGTCTGCGAAACGGGCGAACCTCGGGTTCACCGAATTCGAAGCCATGTGGATCTATGACGACGTCTTGACGCCGCGCGTGCTCGCGGCGGTAAGCGATGTGCTCGACCGGCCATATGATGAGTTGATGGAAGACATTGGCACCTATCTGGTGTCGCACCCCAATCTGGAATCTTTGCGGCGATTGTTACGTTTTGGCGGTGTGGATTTTGTCGATTTTCTGCATTCACTGGATGATCTGCCGGATCGCGCACGGCTGGCGGTTGCAGATCTGGAATTGCCCCGGATCGAACTTCGAGAACATAACGCGCAGCAATATAGTCTGGCCTGTGAGGGAAAGGTGCCGGGATGCGGGCATCTGTTTACAGGTGTTTTGCGCGCAATGGCGGATGATTACGGCGCGCTGGTGTTCCTGGAACATCAGGGGGTCGAGGATGGGACGGAGACCGTCGCGATTGCACTGCTGGAAGCAGATTTTGCCGAAGGCCGCGGGTTTGATTTGGGGGCGGGTGTCCAATGAGCGGTGGAACCAAGTATTACAAGATGCTGAATGTCATGTGCCCAATGCACGTCATTCTGAACCGTCATGGGGACATCAGCTCTGCAGGGCCAACGACGCAGAAACTGTTTCCAGATCAATCCCTTGTGGGGAAGTCCTTTCTCGATATTTTTGAGATCAAGAGACCGCAAGAAATTAAATCCATTGATGCACTCCTCGAAAAGGCCGGGACGAAGCTGCACTTGCAGTTTCGTGATCCTCCGCACCGGGAGTTGAAAGGTGTTTTGATGGAAGGACCGGAGGTTGGCCAGATGGTGATCAACCTGTCTTTTGGCATTTCGGTTGTGGAGGCCGTGCAGGACTACAAGCTGACCGCCGCTGATTTTGCACCAACCGATCTGACCATAGAAATGCTATATCTGGTTGAGGCGAAATCCGCCGCGATGGAGGCATCGCGCCAGCTCAATCAACGCTTGCAAGGCGCGCGCATTGCTGCCGAGGAACAGGCACTCACCGATACGCTCACCGGGTTGAAGAACCGCCGCGGGATGGATCAGGTTCTGACAGAACTGATCGAAAGCGGTGAGCACTTTGCGCTGATGCACATCGATCTGGACTTCTTCAAGGCGGTCAATGACACCATGGGCCATGCTGCGGGGGACCATGTTCTTCAGGAAGTCTCATCGATTATGCTCAAAGAGGCACGGCGCAGCGATACCGTCGCGCGGGTTGGCGGCGATGAATTCGTGATCTTGCTGCGCGACTTTGAGGACACCAGCAAAATCGACAAAATCGCGATGCGGATCATCTCGAAGCTGCGCGAACCCATTCTCTATGCTGGGGAATTGTGCGAGATTTCCGCGAGTGCCGGGACGGCGCTCTCGTGCCAATACGAGGTGCCGGACGCCGACCAATTGTTGGCGGACGCGGATATTGCCCTGTACGAATCGAAGAACAGAGGGCGCAGCCGTCACACGTTCTATGTTGGCAGTCTTCGGTCCGTCGATGCCGGTTCTGAGGTGTCAGAGAGCACTCAGGAAATTGCCCGGCGGGCATAGGCCTGATCACGATGACACTCACGCTCCGTTCCGGGCACAAATAAACTCGCCCAACCAAATTGGCATATCTTCAGCTTATGCTTGCCCAAAGGAAATTAAGTAATTTTACCTAGGTAATTGTGCTTATTTCACCCTTTCACAAAGTATCGCACAATCACGGTCGGTGGCGGGCCAGTAAGTAGGCTTGTAACGAGAACTGTATGTGGTCAGTTATTTTGGTTTTCCAGGTTTCTGGAATGTTTGAACAAGGTGCTCGCAAAGAACCTTTTCTCAGTGGGCGCTGGTGAATGACAGAATTTTCCTCCCTGAATCGGCAAGATGCGCTCCGTATCACTGCCGCCATGAAGACGTTGGCAACCTACGTTTTCTGGCAACACCGCGAGACGGGTGATATGTCGACCGCGGACCTTCGAGAGTACCGCGACCATGATCAGGCGGAGGTGCTTCAAGCGCGGCACTTGGCCGATCACGTTGCTGTTTTGCAAAAAGTGCTTTTCATTGACGACATCTACGCCCATCCTTTGATCCGCCGACAGGACATTTTGTCTGGCCATCGCATTCGTGCCTTTGCAGGCACACCAATTTATTGTGAGCAAGGCGGCTTTCAGGGGGTTCTCTGCACCGTCGATACAAAGAGGCGTCGTTGGGAAGATGATGACATTGAGCAACTGCGAAACACCGCCCGACAGATGCTTCGTCGTGTCACGACGCCGCGGGAACCATCGAAAGAGCTTGAGCGAAATTGATGAGGCACAGTGAAAGCTCGATTTGAAACGGTGTGCACCATGATGCGCATGCACTGTCGCAATGCGCCCCAGCGGCAACGTTGTGAGGCGCAGCGATTGACCGTTAGCAACCCCGCCACGTCTGTCATTCCAGCAAGAGCATTCCGACCATGAAACTTTCACTCGGAATGATCTTGGCCTTGTGCCTGGCCGGCCTGCAATTCTTGGCCGTTACCGTGGTGGTTTTCTCGTCGTTTCTGACATCGGAACGCGTCTTGCTCGATCACGCGCGGGATCTTTTGAGCGACGTCGGCACCAATACGATCGAGCATTCCAAGGGTTTCTTGACCCCCGCAAAAGGGGCTGCCGAACTGGCGACGCGTTTGGCCGAAAACCAGGTCATTTCCAGCGATGACCGCGCGCAACTTGAAAAGCTGCTGTTCCAACAACTGCAGATTTCCCCGCAGTTTTCCGGCGTGTTCTACGGCGATGAACAGGGAAATTTCGTCTACGTCATGCGCAGCGGTGGGCCGGGGCCGTTTCGTTCGAAATTCATCTCCTATGACGGTGGGACCCGCAGCACAAATCTAATCTGGCGCGAAAACAGCTATGCGGTTGTCGAAGAACGGGATGACCCGACGGACACCTATGACCCGCGGACCCGCCTTTGGTACATCGACGCGCGCGTGAAGAAACAAAGCATCTGGACCGACCCTTACATATTTTTCACCTCGCAGCAGCCGGGCATCACCGCAGCATCTCCGGTTTTCGACGAACTGGGGGAGATCAAAGGCGTTGTCGGCGTCGATATCGGTATTCACGCGATCTCAGAGTTTTTGTCTCGACTGAACATCGGTGAAAGCGGCAAAGCCCTGATTCTAAACGAGAATGGGGATGTTATCGCGCACCCTGATCAAGACCTGATCCGAAAAAGGAATGCGGATAACACCTTTAGCTTTGTGAATATCGGAGAAATCGGTGACCCGGTCGCGCGTGCGGCCTTCGGTGGTCTGGCGGCAAACGAGGTGATCTCGGTAGACGCTGAAATCTCGTCGCGTTTCGATTATAACGGTTCAACATTTGTGTCGACCGTCATGCCGGCGATCAGTGAGGCGCTGCCCTGGACAATCGCTGTTTATGCGCCAGAAAGCGATTTTACGGGCGAAATCAAGGCCAACAGAACCCAAAATGTCTGGATCGCGGCCTTTATCGCTTTGATGACCGGTGTTTTTGGCCTGGTGCTCGCCAACTACATTCACAAGCCTGTTCGGGCCTTCGCTGTCCGCGCCTCGCTTGTTTCGCAGGGTGAAGTCTCCTCAACCGAACCGCTGCCCAAAACCTACCGGGAGTTGGAGCGCGCAAACGAAACCCTTGTGCGCGCCATTGCCGAGCGGAAGATGTCAGAGGCGGAATTCGGTCGGACTTTTGATCTCGCCTCCCGTGGCATGGCGCAAATTCAAGCGGGGACAGGCAAATTCATCCGGGTGAATTCGAAGTTTGCCAGCATGCTCGGATATAGCGAGACCGAAATTCTGGACCTCACAGCGCATGATATTTCGCACCCCGACGATCCCGTGTCTGCGTTTTTCTTTGAAGACGGTGGGCACGAGCGGTCCGGCTATCTGCATGAAAAGCGGCTGCTGCGCAAAGATGGCGGCATCATCTGGGTCAGCGAGAATGTCATTGTCATTCGTGACGATAGCGGTACGCCCTTGCACGCTGTCGTCACCGTGGATGATATCACGGCGCGTAAGGCTGCGGATCTGAAAATTCAGCAATTGAGCTGGGATTTGTCACATTCCTCGCGCGTCAATGTCATGGGACAGATGGCCACCAGTCTGGCACATGAGCTGAACCAGCCGCTTCTGGCCATCACGCAAAACATGGATACCGCTCTGTTCGCGCTTGAGGAAAATGCCGGCAAAACCGATGAATTGAAAACCATCCTGCAGGAGACCGACCGTCAGGCACATCGCGCGGGCGATATCATCAAGGCCTTGCGCGGCTTTGTCAAAAAAGACGGGATCGAAAAGGCGGAATTCGATTTTGAAGAGCTTTTGGAACAAACCCTGCATCTGGTGCGTTCTGAGGCCAAGGATAACGGGATCAAGATCGACATCTCGGCGCGGCAGTTGGAGCCCGTTTACGGGTCACGTGTTCAGATTGCGCAAGTGCTGGTCAACCTTTTGCGAAATGCGATAGAGGCCATCGCAGAGAGCGACGATACTGTCCGAACGGTCGAATTGAAGGCTGAAACGACGGACTTCGGTGTTTTGATTTCAATTACGGATTCCGGTCCGGGTTTCGATGAAGGTGCGAATTTGTTTGAACAGTTTGAAACAACCAAGGAAGACGGGATGGGGTTGGGCCTATCGATCTGCCGCACCATCGTTGACTCGCATGGTGGCAAGCTGTGGTATCAGCCCGATGCGCAGGGGCGCGCGCGCTTCATTTTCTCTCTTCCGGCTCTGACGCCAAAATCGCTGAACGAAAGACAAGATGCAGTCAGAGTCTGAGCAAACAGTTTTTGTTGTCGATGATGATGAGGACATCCGCACCTCCTTGTCTCGCGCCCTGAAGACACGCGGCTATGTCACGCGTACCTTTGGCTCGGCACATGAATTTCTGGATGCCTATGATCCGGAGTTATCGGGGTGCCTGATCCTTGACTATGGAATGCCGGAAATGTCCGGCCTGGACCTTCAGAGGGCCTTGGTCGCCCGTGGTGCCTCGTTGCCGATCATTTTCATCACCGGGCATGGCGGGGTACCTGAATCGGTTCAGGCCATGAAGCTTGGCGCGGTCGATTTTCTGGAAAAGCCCTTCCGGCAAGAAGTGTTGATCAAGCAGATTGACGCGGCATTGAAACTTGATGCGCAGGCGCGTCAGGGGCGAAACCGCGCTCGGGATGCGCGGCGGCGTTTTGAAAACCTGACGGAGCGTGAGCGCGAGATTGCCGAATTGCTGGTGTCAAACCCCTCCAGTTCTTCCAGCAAAGACGTGGCGCGGCAACTCGATATCAGCCCCAGAACGGTTGATCATCACCGCGCACGTATCCTGGAAAAGATGCGGGTGAATTCCGTTGCGGAGCTTGTCGATCTTTCGATCACAACGCATCTATTTGAAAAATCTTAATCTAATTTTCGGCATAGGTAATTTTACCTAGGTAACCACACGAATTTACCATCTTTTTGCCATAGTTCACACTCTGGGCACAGTGTGGGTGTTGGCTGTTCTGCGCAGTTTAGGCGCTTTTTCATACCGAGTGACTGAGGTCCAGTATTTAACGAGAATCTCAGGATGTTTTCGCATCCCAATTTATATCAGCAATTTTGCGAGTATGAATCGAAGGCGCGTCGTGGTCTGTAAAGCACTGTCAGATTGCGGCGCGTCTTCCTTATCTTCATGACATGACTGCCGAGCCATAGGCTCCATCTTGACGCGCACAGGGTTAGGGCAGGCGCTGCGTACAGTAGGCGTCATATGCGCCGCAAAGAATTGTTCGCCCGACAATGATCTTGCTTTGTCTTCTCTTAAAACAATCGGCCTTCCGCGAAAATCCCTTCTTAGCGGATCCTCGTTGGCGACAGGAAACATAGGTAGATGGGAAAGTGGTAGCCCGTAGGGGAATCGAACCCCTCTTTCCAGGTTGAAAACCTGGCGTCCTAACCGATAGACGAACGGGCCACGTGCTTGTGAGCGGTTGATTAGGCAATCCGCGCGCGGCGCGCAAGCGGAAATTTTGCCCAAAGCCAATAAACTTTAACGCAGTGCGCTTTCAGGAGGGGGCGGCGTCCTCCAGGCGCAATTGCACGCTTTTGCGTCCGCGCCAGTTGTTGATGTCCAAACGTCCCGCCAGGTGAAAATGCTTGCCACCGTGGTTTTCCAGCGCAGGCCCCAGAGGACCGTCAAAAGCGCCAAAGCAGATCGCCTCCATGGTTGCGCCACCGGCATCACCAAAAGAAAGCTTGAGATGGCTTTCGCCCACTCTTTTGGCAAACCGAATGGCCATATCTGCAAAAACATAGCGCGGGGCGGGGGCGCTGGCGCCGAAGGGCCCGGCCTGCTCAACCATCTCCGTCAGCTCCACGGTGGCAGCTGCGGGCATCAGCAGCCCGTCCAGTTTCAGATCTGCGGCGCCTGCCAGATGGGCGCCCTGCTTTTCGAGCAGCTCCGTCAGGCGGGCCATCGCGGCCTCCAGCTTGTCCTCCGCCACCGTCAGGCCCGCAGCCATCTTATGACCGCCGCCCTTGAGCAACAGGCCTTCTGCCGCCAGCCGTTGAATGGGCTGGCCGAGATCGACGCCCGAGATCGAGCGCCCGGATCCTTTGCCAATACCGTCTTCGAGGCCGATCACGATGCTGGGACGCCCAGAGGCATCTTTCAGCCTTGAGGCCACAATTCCCACCACGCCCGGATGCCAGCGCGGTCCTGCGGCCCAGACCAGCGCGCTGTCCAGCCCGCGTGTCTCCGCCTGATCAAGGGCCGCTGCGCGCACGCTGGCTTCAATCTCGCGGCGCTCGGTGTTCAATAGGTCCAGCCTTTCGGCCAGGGCCGCGGCCTCATGCGGGTCTTCGGTGGCCAGAAGCCGCGCGCCCAGATCGGCGGCCCCGATCCGCCCACCTGCATTAACCCGCGGCCCGAGCAGGAAACCCAGGTGATAGGCGGTCGGTGCGGTGTCCATCCGCGCCACATCGGCGAGGGCCGCAAGACCGGGGCGTTCGCGGCGCGCCATCACCCGCAAGCCCTGGCGCACGAAAGCGCGGTTGACGCCAATCAGCGGGGCCACATCGGCAACGGTGGCCAGGGCCACCAGATCCAGCAGGCCCATCAGATCCGGGCCGGATGTCCCGGCGCCGCGCAGCTGTCGCCCCAGTTCAACGAGTAGCAAAAACACCACGCCCGCCGCGCAAAGATGCGCGAGATCGCCGGTTTCATCCTGCCGGTTCGGGTTCACGACCGCCAGCGCGTCGGGCAGGGTTTCAGCGCCCAGGTGGTGGTCCAGCACCAGCACATCCGCGCCTTTTGCCGCCGCAATCGGGCCGTGCGACAGGGTTCCGCAATCAACGCAGATGATCAGATCATGATCGGCGGCCAATTGCGCCATGGCCTCCTCGTTGGGGCCATAGCCTTCATCAATCCGGTCGGGCACGTAGAGCGTGGCCCCATGCCCCATTTGGCGCAGCCAGATCAGCAAAAGGGCGGCCGATGAGCCGCCATCCACGTCATAATCGGCAAAAATGGCGATCCGTTCGCGCTTTTTCAGGCCGCTCAGCAGCCGCGTGGCTGCCTTTTCCATGTCTTTCAATGCCTGTGGGTCCGGCAGCAGCTCCCGCAAGGACGGGGATAGAAACCCCTCAGCTTCGAGGGGGGGCACCTGACGACGGGCAAGAACTTGCGCCACCGCTGCTGGCAGGCCGGAATGCTGCGCGACTGCTTCGGCGGCGCGTTCCACCTCGATGGGCGGACCAACCCAGCGCCGCCCGGTCAGGCTGCTTTCGACGCCGAGGAAGCTCACCCCAAACCCCGCCAGGCGCCGTTACTTGGGATCCACCGGCGTGCGGTAGTTGATGCGGCGCACGGAACCGGTCTTGGAGCGCATGATCAGCGTCTCGGTTGTCATCCAGCCGGGTTCACGTTTCACCGACGGCAGGATGTTGCCATCGGTCACGCCGGTTGCGGCAAAAATCACGTCTTCGGTGACCATTTCGTCGCGACCGTAGATGCGGTCAAAATCGGTGATGCCCGCCTTGCTGGCGCGTCCCCGCTCGTCATCGTTGCGGAAAAGCAGACGACCATACATCTGACCGCCCATGCATTTGAGCGCTGCGGCCGCCAAAACGCCCTCAGGCGCGCCGCCGGCCCCCATGTACATGTCGATGCCGGTATTGGGCTCCGCGCAATGCATCACGCCCGCAACATCGCCATCGGTGATCAGCCGGATGGAGGCCCCCGTGGCGCGAACTTCGGCGATCATCTCTTCGTGGCGCGGGCGTTCCAGAATGCACACGGTGATATCTGCGGGGCTGCATCCTTTGGCCTTGGCCAGCGCGGCGACCCGGTCCCCTGGGGTCATGTCCAGCGTCACCACATCCGCCGCATAGCCCGGTCCGATCGCCAGCTTGTCCATATAGACATCCGGCGCGTGCAGCATGGAGCCGCGCGGGCCCATGGCGATCACGGTCAGCGCGTTGGGCATGTCCTTGGCCGTCAGCGTGGTGCCTTCGAGCGGATCGAGCGCGATGTCCACGCCGGGGCCGTTGCCGGTGCCCACTTCCTCGCCGATGTAGAGCATGGGGGCCTCGTCGCGTTCGCCTTCGCCGATGACCACAACGCCCGCGATGTCCAGCATGTTGAGCTGTTCGCGCATGGCGTTGACCGCGGCCTGATCCGCTGCTTTTTCATCGCCGTGCCCGACCAGCCGCGCCGAGGCCAAAGCTGCCGCTTCTGATACGCGGGCGAGGCCCAGGGAAAGCATACGATCTTGGAATTCGGCATTGGCTGGCATGAAACTGTCCTTCTTTGGGCACTAAATATGAGGGTAGGTGTATCGCTGTGGCGTTGCGTTAACAACTGTTGGCTTGGGCCAAGGGTCAAACCGCCTCGATGCGCAGGGCAACAGGTGTGCCTGACAAAACGCCGGTGCTGCTCATCTCTGCCAATGCGGTGTTGAGCGCATCGGGCGTGGTCTTATGCGTGACGATCAGCACCGGGGCTTTGGTGTCGTCATGGCCGTATTGACGCATCCTATCGATGGAAACGCCAGCTTCTCCCAGCACCGATGCAATCTTGGCCAATGCGCCCGGTTTGTCCTCCAGCGACATGCGCAGGTAATAGGGGGCGGGCATCTGCGCGCGCGCGGGTGTTGAGGTTTTGAGTTGCGCTGCCGGGACACCAAAGACCGGGCCGCGCGCGCCTTTTGCGATGTCGCAAACATCCGCCATGACCGCGCTGGCGGTCGGGCCCTCACCGGCGCCGGGGCCGCGCAGGACGATCTGACCCACCGCGTCGCCCTCCAGCACCACCATGTTGGTGCCGCCATCCAGCTGTCCTAGCGGTGAGGTGTCGGGCACGAGGCAGGGCTGCATGCGTTGCTCCAGCCCGCGACCGGTCATCTGTGCGACCCCCAGCAGCTTGATCTTGTAGCCCATGTCCGCGGCGGCGCGGATGTCGTCGATGCTGACCCGGTCGATGCCTTCCAGCGTGATCCCGTCGAAATCCACCCGGGTGCCAAAGGCCAGTGATGACAGAATGGCAAGCTTGTGGGCTGCGTCGATCCCGCCCACATCCAGCTGCGGGTCGGCTTCGAGATAGCCCAAACCATCCGCTTCGGCAAAGACCTCGGCGTAGCTGAGGCCAGCGGTTTCCATACGGGTCAGGATGTAGTTGCACGAGCCGTTCATCACCCCCATCACGCGGGTCACGTCGTTGCCCGCAAGCCCCTCCATCAGCGATTTGATCACCGGGATGCCGCCTGCAACCGCTGCTTCATAGCGTAGGGCCCTGCCAGCATTCTCTGCTGCCTCCGCCAGCGACTGGCCGTGAATGGCCAGCAGGGCCTTGTTTGCGGTGACCACATCCTTGCCAGCAGCCAATGCCGCCTCCACCGCCGCCTTGGCCGGGCCGTCGTGCCCGCCGATCAGTTCGACAAAGACGTCGACATCGTCACGCCGGGCCAGCGCGACGGGGTCATCTTCCCAGTCGTAGCGATCCAGCGGCACGCCGCGATCTTTGGATTTGTCACGGGCAGAGACGGCAGAAAGGGTGATTTCCCGACCGGTGCGTGCCGCCAGCATCTCGCTGTGTTGGCGAATGATCCGCAGCACGCCAATGCCGACTGTGCCCAGACCAGCGATTCCGAGACGAAGGGGCGCAGACATAACGGGAAATCCTTTGATTTAAGGGCAGGAGTGTTCTTTTGCGCCGTTTAGCCGGTTCGGCGCCTGCGTGCAACGCGCTTGGCGCTACTGCAGGTCTTCTTCCAGTCTGGCGCGATCTCCATCGCTCAGAACCGGCCCGCGCAGGCCATTTGCGCGGGCCTTCAGACCGCTTACGCGTGCCTCCAACTGCGCTTGTGTCTCGTCGCTGCCGCCAGTCGTGGTTGGAAGCGCACCCAGCACGGGCTCCAGCGGCACAAGATCGGGATAGTCCGCCTGCTCGGCCACCTGTCCAGTGGCGTCATCGATTTCAGGAAACTGGACGCAGCCCGCAAGGCTGAGTGGCAAGATCAGAAGGGCAAGGACGCGCATACTGCAGGCTCCGGTTGGTGGTGATGTTGTGCCCCATGCATCTTTCTGGCGCAAGAAGGGTTTGTTTTGAACATGCGTTCAGTTAATCATGCGCCATGGCGCGCACAGCAGGATCACATTCAGACATTACCGGCCCGCGGGTCCGCGAGGCGGCCCTCAGGCTCTTTGCGCAACAGGGGTTTGCGGCCGTGTCGATGCGCCAGATCGCGGGCGAGGTTGGGGTGCAGGTTGGCGCGCTCTACAACTACACGCCGGACAAGCAGAGCTTGCTGTTTGATCTGATGAAAAGCCACATGGATGGGCTGCTGGCCGCCTACGCGGATCATTCGGCGACGACAGCCGAGGCCCGCCTGCATGACTTCGTACAGTTTCACATCCGATTTCACCATGACCGGCCGGATGCGGTTTTCATCGCCTATATGGAATTGCGCAATCTGACGCCGGAGAATTTCGCCGTGATCGAAGCGCTGCGCCGCCAATATGAGGATCGCCTCGAAGATATTCTGCGGGCGGGTGTGGCCTCCGGCGCATTTGATGTACCGGATACCAAGATCGCCACCCTGGCGGTGATTGCGATGCTGACCGGGGTCAATACCTGGTTCCGGGCCGGGGGGCGGCTGTCGCTGGAGGATGTGGAGGCGCAATATTGGCAGATGGTGCGCAAGGCGGTCTCTGCCGAGGGATGACACGCTCTGGCACAGTGGCCCCCGTGTTTACACGAACACTGGCGCACGGCAGGTCACTTTGCGATGAGATCATAATTCGTGATGCGATGCATAAAATATATTCGTTTTAAGAATATTTTAGAGACGGCTATATACATGGGTATCCCACTTTCGGGTAAACACTTGAAAGGACCCTCCCATGGTTTTTGAAGCTACTATTCAAGATCGCAATGTACTCCCATCGCGCCTGCGCGGCACGGCAAAGACGCTGCTGATGATCGGCGCAGGTGTGCTCATCGGATTGATGCTTGCAGAAACAACGCCATCCGAACCGGTCTCCGGCACGTTTTTGCACACAGGAGAAATTCCCGGTGAAGACTGGCACGGCAATGTACGGCGGTCCTATTCGCCGCAATGATCATCCGTTTTCCCACCACACGCTGGGTTTTATACGAGCGCCGCGTTTTGCATCCAGCCAAAGCGCGGCGCGCCGCAAGGGGGACAATGCCAGTCTCAGCCATAACCGGTGATACCATTTGCGGAAATCGCGGTTGAACGGGCAGACCCGCATACAAATCGCGCAGTCGGACGCCAGCTTTGCCCAGAACCCGAAACACTTCTCTGCATCAGACGTCCATTTCCGCACGCCCTTCAGCGCGGAGACATTTGCGCCGCCGACCTCGGGGGCCCCAAAGGGCAGGGCTTTGACCGGGCAGGCCTCCGCGCATTTGGTGCAAATGTCGCAAAAGGCCCTCACGCCCAAAGGTTCCGGCACGTCATGCGCCAGCGGCAGTGAGGTGAAAATCTTCGAAAATCGCAATCTGGGGCCGAATTCGGGCGTGATCACCATCTGATTGCGCGCGTATTCGCCCAGTCCCGCCTTGAGCGCATAGGGGATCACCAGGGCGGTGTCATTCATCGACGGCACAGCCTCATAGCCCAGATTGCGGATGTAGGCGGCGACCTGCATCACGGTCGCGGCTTCCTGGCTATAGGCGCGTCCGGTGGCTGCCCCCGCCGTTGCGGCAGGATAAGTGTCCACCAGATCCGCATCCATCTCGTGACCCAGAACAATGACCGATGTGATGCCCGCAGGCAGATCATTCGGGGCGTCCGACATATCCCGCACATCGATGCGCGCGGTATAATGCCACCGCGCATCGACGCTGGTGATGCCGCAAAGATCTGCTTTAAAAAACCGCGACACCTTTTTGATTTCACGGGACATCTCTATGGGATCACTCACATCGAGCCGGATCGGCGCAACGGGTGTGTCCGCGCTGATCGGAGCCTGAAACCCTTCGCGGCGACCATCTTGGGCAAATCGGTCGGTCATCACGTCGGAAATCAGCCAGGATGCGTTGCGCAAGGCAAAATCGCGTTGTCCAAACCCATTGCCACGGCGCGGTGCTGCTTCCATCCGGTAAGACGCAAAAAAGGCGTCCGTCTGCTTGGTCCGCACGGTCGGGTCCCAGAACGCCCGCGTGAAAATATCGTTGCGCTGCGCGAAGCGCTCGAAATCGTCGGTCACGTCGATCCCGGCGCGGGCGTCTGGATCACTTTGGGGCGCGGTGTGGTGCATGGATCACAGCCTACGCAGGCGGGCGATTTGGTCAATCGCAAAGGTCGCAAACAGGCGCGACCCGGTCGCCACCTGTGCCAGTTTGCACCAAAACAACAGGGAAGCGGAGGCAGCTATGAAGGTTGGGTTTATCGGTTTGGGCAATGTCGGCGGTAAGCTGTCCGGCGCGTTGATCCGGAATAAGATTGACGTCGAGGTGCATGATCTCAATGCGGAATTTGTGGCTGAGAAGGTTGCACAAGGTGCACGGAATGGTCAGAGCCCGGCGCAGATGATGCAAGCCTGCGATGTGGTGATCACCTGCTTGCCGTCCCCGGCGGCCTCGGCTGCGGTGCTGGACGACATGCTGCCGCACGTCGGTCCGGGCAAGGTCTGGATGGAGATGTCGACAACCGACGCCGCAGAGGTCAAGCGCCTTGGCGCCCTGGTCGCAGAGAGGGGCGGAGCAGCAGTGGATTGCCCGGTGTCCGGCGGCTGTCACCGGGCCGGTACCGGCAATATTTCGATCTATGCGGGGTGTGACCGCGACACCTTCGACCGAGTGCTGCCGATCTTGACCTCAATGGGCCGCCGCATTCTGCATGTGGGTGAGATTGGAAATGCCAGCCTGCTCAAGGTGATGACGAATTATCTGGCGACGGCAAACCTGTTGACGCTCTGCGAGGCGCTCACCGTGATGAAGGCGGCCGGCATGGATCTTGGCATGACCTATGAGGCCATCGCCATGTCCTCGGGCACGTCGTTTGTGCATGAAACCGAGAGCCAGCTGATCCTGTCGGGATCGCGGGATGTGAACTTCACGATGGATCTTGTGCAAAAAGACATTGGCCTCTTTCAGAAGATCGCCGATCAACACAAGGTACCGCTCGAAATCTCGCCGCTGGTGATCGAGATGATGACGGACGGGCAAAACCGCTACGGCGATCGGGCGCAGTCCGACCGGATGATCGAGCGATTGGAAGAGGCCACCGGGCTCAGCATCCGCGCCCCCGGCTTTCCGCAGGAATTGATCGATGCCGAACCCGAAGCGCCCGGATACGAAGTCACCCCAAACCGGTAACGGGCATCAGCCCTTCTTCTGGCAAAAAATATCCCGGGGTCCGGGGCAGCGCCCCGGTGCGATCCCTCAGACCAGCGTGCCATCGGCAGTGAGCGTGATTTTCCCGCCAAGATAGGGACCCAGAACTCCCGGCAGCCTCACCGCGCCATCCGCCTGTTGACCGTTCTCCAGCACCGCGATCAGGCAGCGCCCAACGGCGAGGCCGGAGCCGTTCAGCGTATGCACAAACAGCGGTTTGCCGCCTCCCTCTGGCTTGAACCGCGCGTTCATCCGGCGGGCCTGAAAATCACCCGTGGTTGAGACCGATGAAATCTCGCGATAGGCATTCTGACCGGGCAACCAGGCCTCGATGTCAAAGGTGCGCCGCGCGCCAAAGCCCATATCACCGGTGCATAGAATGACCGTGCGATAGGGAATGCCCAGCCGTTCCAGAATATCCTCGGCGCAACGCAGCATGCGTTTCTGCTCTGCATCCGACTGATCGGGCAGGGTGACCGAGACCATCTCCACCTTCTCAAATTGATGCTGTCGCAGCATACCGGCAGTGTCGCGGCCCGCGCTGCCGGCCTCAGAGCGGAAACATAAGGTATGGGCCGTCATCCGGCGCGGCAGGTCCGATGCCTCCAGCACATCCCCTGCCACCGAATAGGTCAGGGTGATTTCAGAAGTGGAGATCAGCCAGGCCCCGTCGGTGGTTTTATAGCTGTCTTCGGCGAATTTCGGCAGCTTGTCGGTTCCGTACATCGCTTCATCCCGCACCAGCACCGGGCAATTCACTTCCGTCAGTCCGTTCTCATCCACATGCGTATCGACCATGAACTGCGCCAGCGCTCGATGGATGCGCGCGACCGCCCCTTCAAGCATGACAAACCGTGCACCGGATGTTTTTGCCGCCGTCTCGAAATCCATCGACGCCGCAACGCCACCAATCTCGTAGTGCTCCTTGGGCGTAAAATCGAAGTTGGGTACATTCCCCCAGCGGTTCACCTCGACGTTATCGTTCTCATCCGCGCCCTCGGGCACGTCATCTGCAGGCAGGTTGGCGATCCAAGCCAGCTTGTCGGTCAGTTGCGTGTCCAGCTCCTTTGCTTCGGCCTGCATCGCGGCAACTTCGGCCTTCTTTTCGCCCACAAGCGCGCGCAGCCGCTCAAACTCGGCCTCATCACCGGATGCCTTCGCCGCGCCGACCGCTTTGGATGCCTTGTTCTGCTCCGCCTGCGCGGTTTCGGCGGCATTGATCTTGGCGCGCCGGGCTTCATCCAGCGCCAGGATCTCTGATGACACCGGCGCATCCCCACGCCGCGCCACGGCGGCATCAAAAGCCTGCGGGTTTTCACGAATGGCACGAATATCATGCATGGCACCTGTCCTTGGATCTGAGTCGTCTTGAGGGAAGCTTATGACCGATCTTTTCGCGACACGTAACCTTGAGATTTGCAGGCGCTGTTTAGCCTTCGGAACGTCGCGCCTCGGCCCTGCTCATCGCATCGCGCCAGTGGGACATGACCCAATCGCCCACCGGCACCGCCAATGCTTGTGGCGTGTTCCCACCGGTGCGGCCCGCGACCACCGCAACCACGGTCCAGTCATCGCCGGTTTGCGCCAGCACGGGGCCACCGGAATTGCCCGAGATCACCTCGCAATCGAGCAGCACCATGACGGGGGAGGACTGCGGTTGTGTCACGCAGTCAAAGCGCCCGTTGATCACATTCGGACGTTTTCGGTGATAGCCCAGAACGGCCAGTTCACCGAGGCGCAAGGGGGCCGCATCGCTGAGCGGCAGGGGGGGCACCTTGGCTGCATCAATGGGGGTTTCCAGCTGCAAGACCGCAATGTCGTATTTGAACCGTTCATTGCCCGTTGTGCTGATATATCCGGGGTGCACATGGATTTCAGACGACAGGCGATGCGCAACGAAGCTGCCACGGTCCCACCCGGCCACGAAATGCCGTTTTTTTCCGGTCCCGGCGATCGTGCTGGCGCAATGCGCCGCGGTCAGCACCAGATCGGGCGCGATCAGGGTCCCGGTGCAGGAGGCCTTGCCACGATAGCCGGCGGCATTCACCAACCCCACGGTCATCCAGGCGTTGCGGTCTTCGGGGCCGAGGGCGGGCATGGGATCCGCACGGCCCTGCATTGGGGCGAAAACGGCTGGTGAGATGCCCAAGAGCATCGCCAGAATGATCGCCGCTAGTCGCTGCATGCGCCCTCCAAAACAAGCTGATGCCGGTAAGGATGCACTGAATCGCAACGCGCGCCAAGAGGCCGCCCGCAGGACCGCATAGCACGAGCGTGGCCAAATGGATTTCGTGCACGGCGTCCCTTGCAAAGCGGCCCCTCAGACCATAGGTTCCGCCAAAATTCGCGCCAAACAACCTAACCCGGCGCGGCCTACCCGGAAGGACCATTTCATGGAAGCGTTTGCGCAATTTGTGCCCCTCATTCTGATCTTTGCGATCATGTATTTTTTGCTGATCCGCCCACAGCAAAAGAAGGTGAAAGAGCACCAGGCGATGGTTTCCGCTTTGCGCCGCGGCGATCAGGTGGTCACGCAGGGCGGTATCGTCGGCAAGGTGGCGAAGGTCAAAGACGATGGTGAGCTGGAGCTGGAAATCGCGGACGGCGTCAAAGTCCGCGTCATTCAATCCACCATCGCGACGGTGATTTCCAAGACCGAACCGGCGAAATAAAAGCGCCCTTTAACGCGTTGAAAAGGCGTTTTTATGCTGCAGATTGATCTTTGGAAACGGATCGCGATTTGGCTGACCTGCGCGGTTGGCCTCTGGCTGGCCCTTCCGAACGCCTTTTACACCAATGTTGAAAAGCACAACGACGCCCTGGCCGCCATTGAGTTGAGCGGCGGCACGGCAGAGGTCGAAGCCGATCTTGGTCTCTGGCCGGAATGGATGCCTTCGGGTCTGGTCAACCTCGGCCTTGACCTGCGCGGCGGTGCGCATCTGCTGGCCGAAGTGCGCGTCGAGGACGTTTATGCCGCGCGGATGCAGGCAGCATGGCCTGAAATCCGCGATGCGCTGCGCCCGGAGCGCGCGACCGTGGGCACCATTCGCCTGCAACCCTCCGCCGAGGATGAGGTGCGGGTGCGCATCAGTCAGCCCGAGGGCATGCCACGTGCGCTTGAAATTGTGCGCGGCTTGGCCCGCCCAGTGCAGACCCTCACCGGGGTCGGCGCCAATGACATCGAAGTGCGCGCTGCGGATGATTTGATCATTGTCACGCTGTCCGAGGCTGAAAAACTCGCCACGGACGAACGTACCGTGCAGCAAAGCCTGGAGATCATTCGCCGGCGGATTGACGAGGTCGGCACCCGCGAACCGACAATCCAACGGCAGGGCGCTGACCGCATCCTGATCCAGGTGCCGGGCATCGGCTCGGCGGGCGAGTTGAAGGAAATCATCGGCACGACGGCGCAGTTGACGTTCAACCCGGTTGTCACGCGCGGCACGGATGCCAGCGCGGCGGCGGGGATCGGCAACAAGATCGTACCCTCGCTGGACGAACCCGGCGTCTTTTACACCATTGAGGCCGCCCCTGTGGTCACCGGCGAGGAACTGGTGGATGCGCAGCCCGCCTTCGACCAGAACGGTCGCCCCGCGGTGAATTTCCGCTTCAACACGGCGGGCGCGCGGAAATTTGGCGACTATACCGCAGAAAACATCGGCTCGCCCTTTGCCATCGTCTTGGATGACGAAGTGGTCAGCGCGCCCACGATCCAAAGCCATATTCCCGGCGGATCCGGCATCATCACCGGGCGGTTTTCCGTAGAGGAATCTACCAATCTCGCGGTTTTGCTGCGGGCAGGGGCGTTGCCCGCGGGCCTTGATTTCCTTGAAGAGCGCACCATCGGCCCGGAATTGGGTCAGGACAGCATCGATGCAGGCAAGGTTGCAACCATCGTCGCCTTTGTCGCCGTGCTGGTATTCATGGGGCTGAGTTACGGCCTCTTTGGGCTTTTTGCCAACATCGCCTTGATCATCAACATCGGCCTGATCTTCGGTCTGCTCAGCCTTGTGGGCGCGACGCTCACCTTGCCGGGCATTGCCGGGATCGTGCTGACCGTGGGTATGGCGGTGGACGCCAATGTGCTGATCTTCGAGCGTATCCGCGAGGAGCTGAAAACCTCCAAAGGCCCTGCGCGCGCCATCGAATTGGGCTATGAAAAAGCGCTCAGCGCCATTCTGGACGCCAATATCACCACCTTCATCACCGCCGTGATCCTCTTTGCCATGGGCTCCGGCCCGGTGCGCGGCTTTGCGATCACGCTGGGGTTGGGCATCCTGACATCGGTCTTCACCGCAATCTTCGTGACGCGCCTCATCATCGTGATGTGGTTCGAGCGCCGCCGCCCCAAAACAATCGAGGTCTGACATGCGTCTGCGACTGGTCAAACAGAACACGAACTTCGATTTCTTCAAACGCTGGAAGATGTGGCTGGGCATTTCCGCCCTGATGATGGTGGTGGCTTTTGCCTCCTTCATGATCCAAGGGTTGAATTTTGGCATTGATTTCCGGGGCGGCACCACGATCCGCACCGAAAGCCCGCTGCCGGTTGAAATCGGCGTTTATCGCGATGCCATCGCGGTGCTGGAGCTGGGTGATGTGTCGATCACCGAGGTGTTCGATCCGACCTTCGAGGCGGATCAGAATGTCGCTATGATCCGCATTCAGGCACAGGACGGGCAGGAGGCGGTGACCACCGAGGTGATCTCGGCGGTGGAGCAGGCGCTCAAAACTGTGCGACCGGACATCAAGTTCGTTTCCGTCGAATCCGTTGGCCCCAAAGTATCGGGCGAGTTGATCCAGACCGCGGCCATCGCGGTGATCCTCGCCATCGGGGCCGTGCTGATCTACATCTGGCTGCGGTTCGAATGGCAGTTTGCGCTGGGGGCCGTTTTGGCCTTGGTGCATGACGTGATCCTGACCATCGGGGTGTTTTCGGAACTGCAGATCCGCTTCGATCTGGCGATCATCGCGGCCTTGCTGACCATCGTGGGCTACTCGCTCAACGACACCGTGGTGGTGTTTGACCGGGTGCGGGAAAACCTTCGCAAATACAAGAAACGCCCGCTGAACGAGGTGCTGAATATCTCGATCAACGAGACGCTGAGCCGAACCTTCATGACATCCGTGACCACGCTTCTGGCGCTGATTGCGCTCTTTGTGCTCGGGGGCGATGTGATCCGCGGGTTTGTTTTCGCGATGATCTGGGGCGTGATTGTGGGGACCTATAGTTCGATCTTTGTCGCCTCAGCGGCCTTGCTTTATCTCGGGGTCAAACGCGATTGGTCAAAACCGGATGCAAACTCCGGCAATCAATACGCCAACATAGATGCCTGAGGCGCTCACGGGCGTTGTCGATACAAGTGGTCTGATCTGGCTGACAATTGGGGTGCTGGCCGCCGGGCTGGTGCGGGGCTTCGCCGGTTTTGGCAGTGGCATGATCATCATGCCCGTGGCCTCCTCCGTGTTGTCCCCGGTGGCGGCGGTGACCTTCATGATGATGGCCGAACTGCTGGGCCCTTTGCCAAACCTGCCTGCGGCCTGGCGAGAGGGCGCCCCGCGCGATGTCGGGCGCCTGATGCTGGGGGCCACGCTGACCGTGCCCATCGGCATTCTTTGCCTGTCCATCATGGACACCGATTTCTTTGGCTGGGTGGTCTCGATCTCTGTCACAATCCTGCTGATCCTGTTGATGACCGGGTGGCGCTACAAAGGGGTGCTGACGCCGAAACTGACGGTGGCCACAGGCGGTCTGGGAGGTTTCATGGGCGGTTTTGCCGGGGTGCCCGGGCCGCCGGTGATCATGCTCTACATGTCCAGCCGTTTGCCCATTGCCGTGATCCGCGCCAATTTTCTGCTGTATTTGCTCGCCATTGATGCGGTGATGATCGCGGTTTTCTTCGTATTAGACCTGTTCGTGTGGAAAATCGCCTTGCTGGGCCTGCTGGCCGGGCTCCCCAATGTTCTGGCCAATATGGTAGGCGCGCGCCTCTTCAATCCGCATGCTGAGGTGGTTTTTCGCCGCGTGGCCTACCTCGTCATCGCGGCTTCGGCTATTCTGGGTCTGCCAATCTGGAATTAGGAGGGACCATGCGCCTGAATGAAATCTCTTTTACCGATGCCAAACCTGTTGAAGGCTACGGGACCGGGTTCTTTCGCATTGGCGGCGAGGTATTTCACGGCCCTGTCATCGCGGGGCCGCAAGGGACCACCGCCTGGAAAGGCTACGAAGACCGCGATGCGCTGCTGGTTCTGAAAGACCAGATTGATGTACTCTTTGTCGGCACTGGTGCCGAGATCGCGCATCTGCCGGATGACCTGCGCGAGGCCCTGGAAGACGCGGGCGTGGGGGTGGAGGTCATGGCTTCGCCCGCCGCCTGTCGCACCTACAATGTGTTGCTGAGCGAAGGGCGTCGCATTGCTCTGGCGCTGATCCCGGTCTGATCGGGCTTTTGCACGCCGCCTCAATCGGTTAACGCTGGGCCCATGACTTTGACGATCCGTGATCTTTGCGTGGCCCGTGGCGGTGTGCCGGTCCTTGAAGGGCTGTCCTTTTCCCTCGCGCCCGGTCAGGCGCTGATCCTGCGCGGGCCTAATGGGGCAGGCAAGACAACCCTGTTGCGGACCTTGGCGGGTCTGCAGCCACCACTGTCAGGTCAGATCGACGGGGCGGAGGACCAAATCGCCTATTCCGGTCACTCCGACGGGCTGAAATCCATGCTCAGCGTCACCGAAAACCTGACGTTCTGGGCGGATGTTTTTGGGCAGCGGGACATCGGCCCGGCAATCGCCGCCTTTTCGCTGGAAGGTCTCAAGGATCGCCTCGCCGGAACGCTTTCGGCTGGGCAAAAACGCCGCCTGGGACTGGCGCGGATGTTGGTGACGGGGCGGCCGATCTGGGTGATGGATGAGCCAACCGTCTCGCTCGATGTCGATGCGGTCGCGCAGTTTGCGAAGGCGGTGCAGGGACATCTTCACGCGGGCGGCGCGGCCCTGATCGCCACACATATCGACCTGCATCTGGAGGCCGACGTGTTGGACGTCACCCCCCACCGTGCAGCGCTGGATCTCAGGGCAGGGGCCAGCGACGAGGCTTTCCTGTGAGGGCGCTACTCACCCGCGATCTGATGCTGGCCTTCCGGGCGGGGGGCGGCTTTGGGCTGGGGCTCGCATTTTTCCTGATCGTCACGGTGCTGGTACCTTTCGGCGTCGGCCCGAATTCCGAGCTTTTGTCGCGCATCGCCCCAGGCATCCTCTGGCTGGGCGCCTTGCTGGCGTGCCTGCTGTCGCTGGACAGGCTGCTGGCGCTGGATTGGGAAGACGGCACGCTCGATCTGCTCGCCACCTCGCCGTTGCCGCTCGAAGCGGCACTCAGCATCAAGGCGCTGGCCCATTGGATCACCACAGGTCTGCCGCTGGTTTTGGCCGCTCCGGTGCTGGGCATCCTGCTCAACCTGCCCACGCCCGGATACACATGGCTGGTGCTTTCGCTGCTGCTGGGCACGCCCGCACTTTCGGTCATCGGCACCTTTGGCGCGGCGCTCACGGTCGGCGTCAAACGCGGGGGTCTGCTGATGTCGCTGCTGGTCCTGCCGCTCTATGTGCCAACGTTGATTTTCGGCGCAGAGGCCGCGCGCCGGGGGGCCACCGGCATGGACACCACAACCCCGCTCCTGATGCTCGCGGGCATCACCGCCGGGGTCATCGCCATCATGCCCTTTGCCTCTGCCGCGGCCTTGCGGGTGAACTTGCGGTGAAGAGGACCATTTGCCCATTGAGCCAAAGCGCAGGAAGGCTTAGATCATTGCCATGTCATTGACCGAAGACACGCCCACGCCGAAACGCCCGTCCGGGTTCTGGAGCTACGCGAACCCGGTGAAATTTCTCGGGCTCAGCGAGCGCGTTCTGCCGGCGTTTTGGGGACTGGCCGCGGTCTCGCTCATTGTCGGGCTGATCTGGGGCTTCTTCTTCACGCCGGATGACTTCCGCCAGGGCTCCACCGTCAAAATCATCTACCTGCACGTACCCTCCGCCCTGATGGCGATCAATGCGTGGTTCATGATGCTGGTGGCCTCGCTGATCTGGATCGTTCGGCGCCATCACGTCTCCGCCCTTGCGGCCAAGGCCGCCGCCCCCGTGGGGGTGGTGATGACGCTGATTGCGCTTTTCACCGGCGCCGTCTGGGGGCAACCGATGTGGGGTACCTGGTGGGCCTGGGATCCGCGCCTGACCTCCTTTCTGATCCTGTTTCTCTTTTATCTCGGCTACATCGCGCTTTGGGAGGCCATTGAAGACCCGGATACGGCTGCGGATCTTACCTCTGTGCTCTGCCTTGTCGGCTCCGTCTTCGCGGTGCTGTCGCGCTACGCGGTGAACTTCTGGAACCAGGGGCTGCATCAGGGCGCGTCCCTGAGCCTCGACAAGGAAGAAAACGTCGCAGATGTTTTCTACATCCCGTTGCTGGTCTGCATCGCGGGCTTCGTCTTTCTCTTTCTCGCCCTTGTGCTCTACCGTACGGGCACTGAAATCCGCCTGCGCCGTGCACGTGCGCTGCAAGCGCGGGAGGCCCGCACATGATGCCTGATCTGGGAAAATACGCCGACGCCGTCCTGTCGGCCTATGGGGTATCGATCCTGTTGATTATGCTGCTGGTGATCATCACCCTGCGCAGAGGCCGCGCAGCCCGGGCAGCCCTTGAGGCCATTGAGACAAGGAGCAAGAAAAATGGCTAAAGTCTCCCCGCTGATGATCGCACCGCCGCTGATCTTCGCCGGGTTCGTGGCACTCGCGGGCATCGGCATGTTCCGCGATGATCCCAGCCGATTGCCTTCCACCATGATCGGGCAAAGCGCACCGGCCATCACCCCGCTGGCCCTCGGCGATTATCCACCCGTCACTGCCGAAGCCCTGGCGACAGGTGAAGTGACCCTGGTGAATTTCTGGGCCAGCTGGTGCCCGCCTTGTCGCGCGGAGCACCCCAACCTGCTGGAAATGGCGGCGGCGGGCATGCCCATCATCGGGGTCAATTTCAAGGACACCGAAGGCCCCGCGACCTCATATCTGCATGACGACGGCAACCCCTTTGCCGCCGTGGCCTATGACCCGCAGGGGCGTACGGCCATCGACTGGGGTGTAACCGCCCCGCCGGAAACCTTCATTCTGGATGCGGAAGGCGTGGTGCTTTTCCGCTTCGCCGGCCCCCTGATCGGCAGCGACTACGAGCAACGGTTCGTGCCCGCGCTGGAAAAGGCGATGGGTGAAGGGTCCTGATTTCTTCTGGCTGAAAATATCCGCGCCGCAGGCATAAAATCCTGCAGACCCTCACAGCCTGTAGCCGCCGTTCACGTTGAGAATCTCACCCGTGATGAACCCCGCCGCGTCTGAGGCCAGAAACCGAACGGCGGCGGCGATGTCCTCAGGCGTGCCCACCCGTCCAAGCGCGGTCATGTCGACAAACACTTTGATCAGATCGTCCGGTCGTGGGCTTTCCGGGCGCTCGGTCGCCCCCGGCGCAACGGCATTAACGCGGATGCCCCGCGGACCCAGTTCCTTGGCCATCGCGCGGGTCCAGGTATTCAGCGCCGCCTTGCTGGCGGAATAGGCGGAGGCGCCTTTGGCGGGCAAAACCGCGTTGGTCGAGGAGATATTGATTACCGACGCACCGGGCTGCAAATGCGGCAAGGCTGCTGACAGCAGGGCCATGGGTGCCACCACATTCACGTCGAAAATCAGTTTTACATCGTCAAATGCTTCGGCATCGTAGGCGTTAGACACAACCACTCCGGCATTATTCACCAGCACGTCCAACCGTCCAAACTGCGCCACCGTCTGGTCAATCACATCTTTCGCATTCTGTGAATCGGACAGGTCCGCCTCGATCGCAAAGATGTCGGGTCGCTCCATCAGAAGCGGCCCGGGTTCGGTGGTGTTATACGTGATCGCGACGTGGTGATCCGCCGCCAGATCATGGGCCATCGCGCGTCCAAGACCCCGCGCGGCACCGGTGATCAGTGCCACGCGCATCTGTGTTACGCTGCCTGCGCGAGGTTGCGCAACACGTAGTGCAGGACGCCGCCGTGTTCGATGTATTCGATCTCGATCGCGGTATCGATCCGGCATTTCAGCGTGATTTCTTTCACGCTGCCGTCGCCCATGGTGATGGTGCAGGGCACTTCTTGCAACGGTTGGATCGTGTCGAGACCGGAGATGGACACGGTTTCTTCGCCCGTCAGACCCAGCGATTTGCGGGTGTCGCCGCCGGTGAACTCGAAGGGGATCACACCCATGCCTACGAGGTTGGAGCGGTGAATGCGCTCAAAGCTCTCTGCAACTACGGCCTTGACGCCCAGCAACGCCGTGCCCTTTGCCGCCCAGTCGCGGGAGGATCCGGCACCGTATTGTTCACCACCAAAGATGACCAGCGGGTTGCCCGCCTCCTGATAGGCCATCGCCGCATCGTAGATCGAGGTTTGATTGCCATCAGGACCCTTGGTGTAGCCACCCTCAACGCCTTCCAGCATCTCGTTCTTGATGCGGATGTTGGCGAAGGTGCCGCGCATCATCACCTCGTGGTTGCCACGCCGGGAGCCGTAGGAGTTGAACTCGCGCTGAGGCACCTGACGTTCAATCAGGTACTGGCCAGCAGGGGTCGTGTCCTTGAAGGAGCCGGCGGGGGAGATGTGATCGGTCGTGATCATATCGCCGAGGATCGCAAGCACCGAGGCGTTCTCGATGTTGCTGATTGTGCCGGGCTCCTTGCCCATGCCCTGGAAATAGGGCGGGTTCTGCACATAGGTCGATGACACCGGCCAGTCATAGACCTTGCTGTCGGTGGTGCTGACGCCCTGCCATTTGTCGTCACCTTTGAAGACGTCGGCATATTTGGTCTGGAAGGCTTCGCGGGTGACGGTCTGTTCGACCAGTTCGGCCACTTCCTGGCTGGTGGGCCAGATGTCTTTCAGGAACACGTCATTGCCGTCCTTGTCGGTGCCAATGGCATCCTCGGCAAGGTTGATGTCGAGCGTGCCCGCCAGCGCATAGGCGACCACCAGCGGTGGGGAGGCCAGGTAGTTGGCACGCACGTCCGGGCTGATCCGGCCTTCGAAGTTCCGGTTGCCCGACAGGACGGATGTGGCCACCAGATCACCCTCGGCGATGGCGTCCGACAGCTCTTTCTGGATCGGGCCGGAGTTGCCGATGCAGGTGGTGCAGCCGTAGCCCACGAGGTTGAACCCGATGCTGTCGAGGTCCTCCTGCAAGCCCGCGGCCTCCAGATAGGCGGACACCACCTGAGACCCTGGCGCCAGCGAGGTCTTGACCCAGGGCTTGCGGTTCAGCCCCAACGCCCGCGCTTTGCGCGCCACGAGGCCCGCGCCGATCATCACGTAGGGGTTCGAGGTATTGGTGCAGGAGGTGATCGAGGCGATCACGACCTTGCCGCTTTCCATCGTGTAGTCTTCACCCTCGACGGCAACCTCTTTGCCCATCGGGCGCTTGAAGGTTTCTTCCATCTCGCGACGGAAGGCGGTTTGACCCTGATCCAGCGCCACATAGTCCTGCGGGCGTTTCGGGCCGGAGATCGCCGGGACAATCGTGCCCATGTCGAGGTGCAGCGTGTCGGTATAGATCGGTGCATAATCATCACCGCGCCAGAACCCGTTCTCCTTGGCGTAGGCTTCGACCAGCGCGATGCGGTCCTCATCCCGGCCGGTGGTGCGCAGGTAGCGCAGGGTTTCATTGTCGATGGGGAAGAAGCCGCATGTGGCACCGTATTCCGGGGCCATGTTGCCGATGGTGGCCCGATCCGCCAGCGGCAGCCGGTCGAGCCCTTCGCCGTAGAACTCCACGAATTTACCGACAACACCCTTGGCGCGCAGCATCTCGACCACTTTCAGCACCAGGTCGGTGCCGGTGGTGCCCTCCATCATCGAGCCGGTCAGCTCAAAACCGATGACTTCCGGGATCAGCATGGAGATCGGCTGTCCGAGCATCGCGGCTTCCGCCTCGATCCCGCCAACACCCCAGCCCAGAACGGCGGCGCCATTGACCATGGTGGTGTGACTGTCGGTACCGACAAGCGTATCGGGATAGGCAACCTCGGCGCCGTTCTGATCGGTGTCGGTCCAGACGGTCTGCGCGAGGTATTCCAGGTTCACCTGGTGGCAGATCCCGGTGCCAGGGGGAACAACGCGGAAATTGTTGAACGCCTTCTGACCCCATTTGAGGAAGGTATAGCGCTCCATGTTGCGCTCATATTCGCGGTCCACGTTCATCTGAAACGCGCGCGGGTTGCCGAATTCGTCGATCATCACCGAGTGGTCGATGACCAGATCCACCGGGTTCAGCGGGTTGATCTTTTCCGCGTCACCGCCAAGGCTGATGATCGCATCGCGCATCGCCGCCAGATCAACGACCGCCGGGACGCCGGTGAAGTCCTGCAGCAGAACACGGGCAGGGCGGTAGGCAATCTCGCGGGGGTTCTTGCCGCCCTTGCTGGCCCATTCCGCAAAGGCCTTGATGTCGTCGGTCGTGACCGTCTTGCCGTCCTCGAACCGAAGCATGTTTTCCAAAACCACTTTCAACGCAGCAGGCAATTTGGCGAAGTCGCCCAGGCCTGCGGCGGTCGCTGCGGGGATGGAATAATAATCGACGCTTTGGGCGCCAACGCTCAGGGTTTTGCGGGTCTTGGAGGTGTCGTGACCAACGGTAATGGGCATAAGAGGGTTCCTCTGGCTTGAGCTGGATCATCTTTATGGATTGGCCGTTGAATGCCCTAAGGAGCGGGGCAGATCAACTCAATTCGGCGCTGATTCACAGAAATGTATACCATTGTGTACCGTTTTTTCGTCAAATGCGCTCTCTATCTCTCAAGAAACCTTGATTGGTCATTACAGGTCGGAGATTCTAATGTGCTCGAACGGCTCAGGTGGCCAGATGAGGAATCACATGAAACGACTGTCGCATCTCTTTGCCGCGCTCTGGTTGATGGCAACTCCGGTTTTTGCGCAAAACTCGCCCGTCGTGGTGGAATTGTTCACCTCGCAGGGGTGTTCTTCGTGCCCGCCCGCGGATGAGTTGCTGCATGCGCTTGCCGACCGGGACGATGTGATCGCGCTGGCGCTGCATGTGGACTATTGGGATTACATCGGCTGGAAAGACGAATTTGCGGACCCCAGAAATGCGGATCGCCAACGGGCCTATGCAACCAAAGCGGGGCGCCGGTCGATCTATACGCCTGAGATGATCGTGAACGGGCTGACGGATATCGTTGGCGCGAAGCCCATGGAAATCTCCAAGGCCATCGCCGTGCACAAGGAATATCCCGCGACCGTGAAAGTCTCCTTGGAGCGCAGCGGCGACGAGGTTCAGATCAAGGCGGAAACGCTGCGGCGCGCGACGGGACCAATGCTTGTGCAATTGCTGCGGTATAAACCAAACCGTGAAGCGCGGATCACACGGGGCGAGAATGCCGGGCGGACAATTTCCTACGCCAATGTGACGCAGGACTGGAAAGTGCTGGCGGAATGGGATGGCCGCGCGCCGCTGTCGATGTCGGCCATGGCGCCCGGGAAGGATCCGATTGTTGTCCTGATCCAGGCAGAGCAGATGGGCCCTATTCTGGCCGCCGCCCAGCTGAAGTGATCCGACCTTTGGGCGTCACACTCGGGTCCTGGTCGGGTCATCCGTCTCCTGCACACGCATTATTATTGTCGCGCGGGGCAAGCGGTCCGCCAAGGGTATGAGCTTACGCGGCCCGATCAATCGTCATCATTGTCATCGACCACCAACAGCAGATCGCCTGAGGCTTCCATCTCGCGGATCGTGGTGATGATCGTGGACATGGCCTCCTCGACCTCTGCGGGTTTCACTTTCTCCAGTTCTTCGACTTCTTCGCGGAGCTGATCGGCCATACGGCCTGACATGTTTTCCAGAATGAAATCCGCCGAAGGTTTCACGCCTGCAGCCTCGGCGCCCGCCAATGCAATCAACAGCACTTCCTGTTCCAGTTCGCGCACGACACGTGGAATATCGCGGGGCGCGATCCGTTTTGGGATATTGGCGAAGGTGAAGATCGCCTTGCGCACAAGATCGGCAAAGCCCGCATCCGTTTCATCCAGACCTTCGAGCACGTCGTCGCGGGTGATAGAGGTTGTCGAGTTCAGAATAGCGCCGACACGTTCGACAGGGCCGTCGTCGAAAGCCTGCAGTGGCTCCGCATCCAGCTGCGCTGCGAGGGACAGACCGATGCGATCAACCGCATCCGGCGTGACCGCGCTGGTTTGTGAAACGGCATAGGTGATGCGCCGCGCCTGTGGGCCTGGCAGTTTCCCCAAGAGCTCCGCGGCGCGCGCAACGTCAATTTTCGATAGTAGAACCGCGGCCACCTCGATGCTTTCATTCTCCAGAATGGGCAGCAGCTTTTCGACACCCATGTCCTTCAGGCGCGCCCAGGGGTCACCATATTGGCGCACGCCAGCCTCCTTGCGCAGCCTTGCAGCGGTTTGTTTGGAGATCCGGCCATCCAGCGAATCAAGTGCGCCGGCGATGCCACCGGGAAAGGACAGGCCGATGCTGTCCAGCTCATCGGCGAATTCGGAAACGACGCTGGAAAGCGTGTTCCGATCCACCAGACGCATGGAACCCATTTGCTTGGTCAGCTGTGCCTGCAGGTCTTCCGGCAGGTCTTCCAAAGGAATGTCAGCCCCTTCATTCAACAAAAGCCGCACAACAATCGCCGCTTTTGCGCGACGGGTGAGGGTTGCAGGGGTACTTCCTCCCGCGCCCGGCAGGGCCGGGAACGGCGCCATTGGAACCATATCTGTCATCTTTATCCGCCTTGGTAGAAGTTGCTCCTATCCTTGGCAGATAAAGGTAAACATTGGCTGAAATCAGTAGCTGTAAGTTGTGCCCGTCTCGATGGCTTTGCGCAGCGACGCCTCGGACCAAGAACCGGCACCGCCATGTTCTTGAATGGCGCGCAACTGCACCAAGGCCCCGGCTGTATCGCCAGCCTCGACCAGCCCCTGACCCATGTAGGAGCGTGCAAGAATGTTCCCGGGGTCCTGCGCGATGGCCTGTTCGTAAAACATGTTGCCAAGTTCGATATTGCCCAGTTTCCGGTGGGTGAACCCCATGTAGGTCAGGCGGCCCGGATCATTCTTGTCCATTGCGTCCAAGACAGTCTGCGCATCGTGATAGCGCCCGGCATAGGCCATGTGGCGCACGGTCTGATAAAGCTGCTCGCGTTCCAGGCTGCTTTCCTGCGGATTGACACATGTCTTGGTCTTCTTGTCATAGACCTGCGCCCCTTTGCAGGACACGGCAGGTTTGCTGGGCGGCGCGTCATTGCCGCCTGCGGCCAGCACTGTGGTTGGAAAAAGCAGGGCTGCCCCCAGTAAAATCCGCATCATTGCGAAACTCCTCAATCAAATACACATTGTATGGGGGTAACGGTTCAGCCCGCGGTTTTATTCAATCACAGGCGCGTGATTGAATAAAACTCGATCAGGCTCAGCTGTTTACGCTGGTGACACAAGTGCCGGTCTGGGCGTCATATGCGGTGCCCGGCGCACAGGACATCGTTGCTTGCTTGTCATAACTACACCCGGCAGCAAAGCTCACAGCGGGGAGAATTGTGAGGGCCACCGCGGCGGCCAAAGTCTTGATCGTCATTGCGGGTCTCCTTGGTTGATGCCTTCAAGGTAGCAGCGCGCAGCCTCCGGTCAACAAAAATGACATAATGCGCCGTGTCCGATGCCTGTGTCGCCTAGTCCTTGAACACCCGTTTGAAGATCGTATCGACATGTTTGGTATGATAGCCGATGTCGAATTTCTCTTCGATCTCCTCGGCGCTGAGGGCGGCCAGCACATCCTGATCCCCCAGAAGTTCGGTTTTGAAATCCTTGCCGTCCTCCCAGACCTTCATCGCGTTGCGTTGCACCAGCTTATAGGCGTCTTCGCGGCTGACACCGGCCTGGGTCAGCGCCAGAAGCACCCGCTGGCTCATCACAAGCCCGCGGAACTTGTTCATATTGGCGAGCATATTGTCGGGGTAGATCACCAGCTTGTCGACCACGGAGGTCAGGCGTGCCAGCGCGAAATCCAGCGTGATCGTGGTATCCGGGCCGATGTTACGCTCCACCGAGCTGTGCGAGATGTCCCGCTCGTGCCAAAGTGCAACGTTTTCCATGGCGGGGACGACGGCCATGCGCACCAGCCGCGCAAGACCGGTGAGGTTTTCGGTCAGCACCGGGTTGCGCTTGTGCGGCATCGCGGAGGAGCCTTTCTGCCCGGCGGAGAAGAACTCTTCGGCCTCCAGCACTTCAGTGCGCTGCATGTGGCGGATTTCGGTGGCGATGTTTTCGATGGAACTGCCAACCACGCCGAGTGCTGCGAAGAAGGCCGCGTGGCGATCACGCGGGATCACTTGCGTGCTGATCGGTTCGGGTTCCAGTCCCAGCTTGGCGCAGACGTGCTCCTCGACCGCCGGATCGATGTTGGCGAAAGTGCCGACCGCACCGGAAATGGCCCCCGTCGCAATCTCGTAACGCGCTTTTTCCAGACGGTTCAGGTTGCGGTCCATCTCCGCGTAAAAGCGCGCAAAGGTCAGGCCCATGGTGGTGGGTTCGGCGTGAATGCCGTGGCTGCGCCCGATGCGCACCGTGTCCTTATGCTCCAGCGCGCGGCGTTTCAGGGCGGCCAGGAGGGCTTTCATATCGGCGATCAGGATGTCGGAGGCGCGCACCAGCTGCACGTTGAAACAGGTGTCGAGCACATCCGAGGAAGTCATGCCCTGATGCACAAAGCGCGCCTCGTCACTGCCCACATGTTCCGCCAGATGGGTGAGAAAGGCGATGACGTCATGTTTGGTCACGGCCTCGATTTCGTCAATGCGGGCGACGTCGAATTCCACATCCTTGGCCTTCCAGACGGCCTCGGCATTTTCACGCGGGATCACCCCCAGATCGGCCATGGCGTCACAAGCATGAGCCTCGATCTCGTACCAGATGCGGAATTTCGTGGCGGGGGACCAGATGGCAACCATGTCGGGACGGGAGTAGCGGGGGATCATCAGCGCACCTTTTTCGCGTTTGTCTTGGGCATGCCGCGCTCTTAAACTGCGGGGGCAGGGGCCACAAGGCAGGAGCCGGTGAAATGAGAGTATTGATGGCGACCGCATTGGTGTTTTGCCCGGTCTGGGCCGCGGCAGAGGATTGGGTGCCGATGAGCGGGGAGGAGATCCGTGCGGCGCTTACAGACCGCAAGTTGCAGTATGCCAACGCCTGGCAGGATTTTCGCGCGTCAGGCCGGACACTCTATAACGCAGGGGCTGACAGCTGGGGGTATTGGCGGGTGGAAGGCGAGCAGTATTGCAGCCAATGGCCGCCCTCGGACCTCTGGGCCTGCTATGGCATGGCGCGGTCGGGTGACCGGCTGCGTTTCATCGGGCAGGGTGATGACATCACCGATGCGGTCTATGCCGACTGAGGTGCGCGCCCGTGTCCTGGCGGATTTCGAAGACACTTGGGACCTGACCCGGCAGATTGCTCATGCGGATGGGACCCGAGCGCATTTTGAAGGCCAGGCCGTCTGGGTGCCTGATGGTCAGGGCCTGCGTTACACGGAAACGGGCAAGCTACACATGGCGCAGGGCGTCGTGATGCAGGCGGAACGGCGGTATCAGTGGGGGCCTGACCTGGATGTCTATTTCGAGGACGGGCGGTTTTTCCACCGGGTGCCAGAGCGCGGTGGTGCGGCGGAGCATTGGTGTGATCCGGATACCTACAAGGTGACCTATGATTTCACCCACTGGCCTGCCTTCACCGCCGTGTGGCGGGTGACCGGACCGCAGAAATCCTACACCCTGCGCAGCCAATACAGCCGCCGTTAGCGCAAGAGGTCTTGCGCTGATGCTGCGGCTGCGGCATTCAGGGGGCAAGATTTCTCAACAGGAGACATAAATCCATGCAACTGTCCGCCTCTCATTCCGTTCTGGCAGAGACCTTCGGGCCCACAACCGGCACCGCGCGGCGCATCAAACAGGCCGTTCTGGTTGTTTTGGGCATCACCCTGCTGGCCGTGGCCGCGAATATCAAAGTGCCGGTGCCGGGCTCGCCGGTTCTGATGAACATGGGGACCTTTGCGGTGCTGACGATCGGTGCAGCCTATGGCGCGCGGCTCGGTCTCGCGACCATTCTGGGCTATATGATCATCGGGGCGCTGGGATTTGACATCTTTCAAAGCTCGACCGCGGATCTGAATGGCATTGAATACATGATGGGCGGCACCGGCGGGTATCTCGTCGGATATGTGATCGCGACGGTGGTGCTGGGCGCGCTGGCGCAGCGCGGCTGGGACCGGTCCATGGTCTGGATGGCGCTGGCAATGCTGATCGGGAACGTGCTGCTTTATGTGCCGGGTCTGCTGTGGCTGGGTCAGCTTTATGGCTGGGACAAACCTATTCTGGCCTGGGGCCTCACGCCCTTCCTGCTGGGGGATGCGCTGAAACTGGCGCTGGCCGCCGTACTGCTGCCGCTGGTCTGGAAACTGGTGGGTGACGCCCGCAGCTGATCTGAGCGCAGGTCAGGTAAAAGGAGAGGCGCAGCCAAAAGCTGCGCCTCATTCTGTTTGAATGCGTCTGTTGCGGCGTGAGCCCGTTACTCCGCCAGTTCGGTGATGACGGTAGAGCTGCGCTCCAGCGTACGGTGCACCGGGCATTTGTCGGCAATTTCCAGCAGCCTGGCGCGTTGTTCCTGACTGAGCTTGCCGGCGAGCGATATGCGCCGCCGCCAGGTGTCAATCTTTTCGCCCACTGCGGTTTCCGCATCCTGCGCGTGGACCTTGTTGTGGTTCACATCGACCGAGACATGATCCAGTGGCCAGCCCTTGCGTCGCGCATACATGCGGATGGTCATCGAGGTACAGGCGCCCAGCCCGGCGGAGAGAAAACCATAGGGGCTGAGGCCCTTGTTGGTGCCGCCATAGGCCAGCGGTTCATCTGCCAGCAGGTGATGCCCGTCGGAGGAGGTGATATCGGTCAGATAGCCGTTTTTATCCGCCTCTGAGACCCGCAGGACCCCCTCCGGCGCACCGGGCGGCGGGGCAGGTGGGGCCAGGGCGATATAGCGTCGCGCCCAGGTGGCAATCACATCGGCGGCATATTCCGCATCCTCGGCGCGGGTGATCAGATGGTCAGCGCTATCCAGAGTGACAAAGCTCTTGGGGTGTTTGGCGGCCAGGAAGATCTGGCTCGCGTTATCAATGGATACGATTTCGTCGCGGGGCGCATGCAGGACCAGCAGCGCGGCATTGAGCGAGCCGATTGATGGCGTGAGCTGCCCCTTGGCAACATCTTCGATAAAGCCCTTGCCAATACGGAAGGGGCGCCCACCCAGCGACACCTCTGCGACGCCATTGGAAATAATCTCCGGCAGCGCATCGGCGAAGTTGTGGGTCACATGTTCCGGGTCGAAGGGCGCGCCAAGTGTCGCGACAGCCTTGATGTTATCCAAGGCCGCAGCCGCCTTGAGCACCGCCGCCCCCCCCAGTGAATGCCCGATGATCAGCGAGGGCGTCATCGCGCGGCTTTCCAGGTATGCGTTGGCCGCGATCAGATCGTCGACATTGGAGGTGAAGGAGGTGTTTGAAAACTCGCCCCCCGAATGCCCCAAGCCGGTGAAATCAAACCGTAAGACGGCGATCCCGATGGCCGACAGGCGCGCTGCAATACGGCGGGCCGCAGGAATATCTTTGCCGCAGGTGAAGCAATGCGCAAAAATCGCCGTGGCCAGATGTGGGCCCTCCGGCAGATCCAATCGGGCGGCAAGCTGCGACCCATCATGTCCGGAAAATGTAATACGTTCTGTGGGCATTGCGGCGCTCCTTCGACTGTCAGAGTGGGGCGCGGAACCGCCGGTAGCAAGGTCTGTGACAGCCACATCACGCGGAGGTGACGACCTGAGCGGAGAACTTGCCTCCTCCAACAAAAAACGCGCCCGACGAGGAGCGCGTTTTTCAAATCATGCAGTAGGCAGGCGCGTTCAGGCCGCCTTGCGGGCCTTGCGCCGTGCGGCGACACCGAAGCCACCCATCGCACCCATCAGCAGGAGCGCGGAGGCAGGCAGTGGCACCGCTGGCACCCCGTCACCCTCGACGAAGAGCTTGGAGGGGTTCCCGTTTGCCGCAGCGTAGATCAGGTTGAACTCGCCACCGGTGAAGTTGATGGTGCCGGTCTTTGGCGTTGTGCGCACACCTGTTGGGTTCGCAAAGCCAATCAGCTCTTCACCGTCGTCATAGATGGTGAAGCCGTCGTCATGGGTCACCGAGGTGTCAAAGGCGTTGGCGTAGACTTCGGTGAAGGAAAACAGCGTGGTGGTCTGGAACTTTGGGTTGCTCAGGCGCAGACCGGCAACGCCTGCGTCCAGGCCGCTGACCGTGCCGGAGCTCAGCGAGCCGAGAAAGTCGGAGATTGTCTCCAGATCAAGATCTCGTGGGAAGTTGTCAACGAAGAAGTCGAGCGCGCCGTTATACACAAACGTGTCTTTATGCGTGTCGTTTGCCGCTGCGAAACGCGCGTCAAAGTTTTCGCGGTTGGCGCGGGCGCCTTTGCCGGAACCACCAGCGTTGAAGTTGACAACCTGCACTTCAAAGATGCCCGACAGCGTCGCCGCCTGAGCCTGTGTGGCATATGTTGTGAGGGAAAGCGCAGCCGCAGCCGCAAGCGCGATAAGTTTCAAAGTCGTGTCTCCAACTTGTTACCGTGCGACCATCTGAAAGGCCGGTCCGAATGAACATGACCCGGACATGAAAAAGATGCTTTTCGCGACCCGGAAATTAAAATTTGAATACAATGATGGGGGTCTGAGAGGAAAGGGGAATTTACAGGATCCGGGTGCAAATCTGCCGCTTTCATCTCTTGCGTGAACAGTGTTCCCGTCGCGGGTGAATTGTCTTCGCGCCGCGCGGGAAATTAACTTTGTTGCACCGGGTCGCAGGCCCGATTTTGCGAATCAGCGAAGCGCCTGATCCGTCATTCCCCCATGAGACGCGGATCGAACGGGTATGTTGTCAGGTTCTCAAACCCGTCTTCGGTGATCAGGACCTGATCTTCGAGTTTGATGGAAAAATCGCCGCCCTCTTCAGACACCAGGGCCTCGACGCAAAGACACATGCCCGGCTCCAGCGGGTAGTCATAGGCGCCCGCGACCGCGTGATCGGGATAGGCAACGAGGGGCCATTCATCGCACAGACCCACACCATGCATCAGACAGCCGTATTTCAGTTTCTGGAACTTTGCGTCCAGCACATGCGTCCCCGCTGAGAGCTCCGGGATCATCACGCCGGGTTTGAGCATCTGCATGTTGGTCATGATGTGCTCAACCCCGTGCTGCATCGCATAGATCATGTCAGGGCGGGGGCGGTCGGGGCCAATCCACCAGCTGCGGGAAATATCGGTGCAGATGCCGTAAGCACCCACCAGATCGGTGTCGAAGCTGATGATCTCGTTGGGCTGGCAGATGCGCGGGCCGCACTCCTGAAACCACGGGTTGGTGCGGGGGCCGGACGACAGCAGCCGAGTTTCGATCCACTCGCCGCCGCGTCGGACGTTTTCGGCATGCAGGATGGCCCAGATGTCATCCTCGCAGGTCTTGCCATCGCCGACATTGGCGCGTGCGAAATCTTCCATCAGGCGCACGGCGGTTTCGCAGGCATGGGAGGAACACCGCATCGCCTTGATCTCATCCGGGCCCTTGATGCTGCGGGATTTTTCGGTGACTTCCTCGCCGTCCATGACCTCGAACCCTTGGGCTTCGAGGCTGCGCAGCCCATGCAGCATGACCTTGTCGACCGCCAGGCGGCGGTGGCCTGGCGCATGTTCGGCGAGCAACACGCGTACCTCATTGGCAAAGATGTCGGCCGCCACATCGACCTTGTCGCCCCGGTCGAAATAGAACAGATCGGCCCCGGAGCGCTGTTCGCGCACCAGCGGATTGAATTCGCTCAGGAAGGGCGAATTCTTGTAATCCCACATCACCATGTAGCCGTCGGCGCAGAGCAGCACCGCGCGAAACGGATTGTGGGTGTTCCACAGCTGCATATTGGTGCTGTCAGTGGCGTAGCGGATGTTCAGCGGGTCGGTCATCAGCAGACCGGCATAGCCGCGATCAACGATGTGTTGCGTCAGGCGGGCGTGCCGATAGGCGCGCATGGCGGCAAGGTTGGGCAGCTCCAGCCCGGCAGCGGCCCATTCCGCAAAAGCCAGCTGCGTCGGGCCAATCTCCACGCGGTCCATGTCGTTCGGGCTGCCATCGCCCAGGGTCGCCCCGCGCGCCGGATCGATCTTGCGTGTGTCGCGGTAATGCTGGTTCATCGATGCCTCCCTGCGCTGTCTTGCCTAAATCTTGTGCGGAATCGCCGCGTCAGGTTTGCTCGAATGCGACACACCAGAGCGTCGTTTTTTGAAGACAACATCCCCGGTGAGGGCTAAATGCCCGTCATGACGGAGATTTTGCAGGATCATATGCCACGCGATATGGTGGAGGCGCGCGCCTTGCCGGGCGTCCAGCCCTTGGATCCGACGGCCTGGTTGCGGGTGGATGAGGCCTATGCCGCACAAATGGCGCACCGGCGGCGTTTGATCGAAACCCGGCGCGCCGATGTCTATTGGCAAGACCCAACCGCCGCCGATGCCGCGCGCGAGGTGTTGTCGGAAGCGCTGAAGCATCTGCCACCCTTGGGGTTCGAGGTGTCGGGGCAGATGTGTCGTTGCCCTGATGGTGCGGTGGTCGATCTGATGGGCGATGCGCCTCTGGTCGCGCTTGGGCAAATCCTGCAGGAGGACATCTGCCTGATGGAAAAGCGCGGAGATGCCCATGTGCTGACCGCTGCGATCTTGTGTTTTCCGGCCAGCTGGCGGCTACGGGAAAAAGTCGGGCGGCCGCTGATCGCCATCCATGACACGGTTGCTGAATATGATGACGCCATCGCGCGCCGGGTGCAGCGGCTCTTTGACGGGGTGCAGGTGGGGCGACCGCTCTGGCGGTACAACAGGCTCTGGTATGACGATCCGGAACTGTTCCAGCCGCGGTCCGCCTCTGAGCCCCGCCGCATTGCGCCGGGGCAGGCGGAGGCTGGGTATCAGCGCGCCGAACGCCAAAGCCTCGTCAGGTTGCCGCAGACCGGCGCTGTCGTCTTTTCCATCCACACCTATGTGGTGAAACGCTCAGCTGAGTAGCGCCAGATCCGAAGTGTTCATCCGCCGGCGTGTGGGCATCTGCTGCGCGTCCTCCCCGGCGATCGTCAACGCCGCGTCCTTGTAGAACTTGTCGTTGTCAAACCACCACTGATGCGAAAACGCGGTCGTGCGATCCTGCAGAATGACATCCTGCAGATATTGTTCATGGCTGTAGACATCCACGTGGTTCTTGTCGATGACCTGCGGCATCCCGCTGCGGCCAACGCGTTTTTGTAGGCCGTTTCCGATCACGGCAGGAAGATTAAGAACCTGATCCAACTGGCTGAAATAATTTGTAAATCTATTGCTGCGATGCGCGAGCAACAAAGACCCCCAGGCCCCGCGCGCAAACCACCGGGCATCCGCATCGCCTGAGACAAACATGATCTGGTTGAGCTTCCACACGCCTGAGCCCGGGCTGGCCGCATCGCCGAAATCGGAGAGCGCGCGCAGGGTCAGATAGGCCCCCATCGAATGGGCGATCAGATTGATTTTCGTCGCGTTGGAGCGGGTGGTAAGCGGAATGATCCCGTCTTCGACCAGGCATTGGGCCGTGGCTTTGGCATTCCGCTTGTCGTTGTCATAGGCCAGCACGTTGCCTTCGCTGGGCCAGTCAAAGGCGACAACCGCACCACGATACCCCTGGTCGCGCAGTCCGTTTTTGATCTTGTCGAAACGGCGCAGCATGTCCAACTGATCGTTGTTGAAGCCGTGGACAAAGATCGTCACCTCATCTGTTTCGGCCTCGGCATGCACCTGATCGAGCCAATCCTTCTGGCTGATGATGCCACCGCTCCATGTGCCATCGGCGTCCGGGCCGTCCGTGATCCTGACATAGCGGGTGAGTTGCGCCGGGTTATTGGTAAATTTCGTCTTGGAAGCATTATACGTGCGGCGCGAGAAAAACAGCGTCATGGGGACGTCTCCAAAATTGATACATAAAATAAAATCGAATAATGCACTAAAAAGTTGAAATCTCAAACTGTTCGATGTCGGCGTGAGGCGGAATAAAAAAAAGGCGCCCGCAAAGGGCGCCTTTGGTGTCGTCAATTTCGGCTCAGGCGCAAAAGCGCCTTAAGAGATCAGCAGCTGTAGTACATGGCGAACTCGACCGGGTGCGGCGTGTGTTCGTACTGCTCAATCTCTTCCATTTTCAGGTCGATATAGCCTTCGATCTGATCCTTGGTGAAGACGTCGCCCTTCAGCAGGAAGTCATGGTCCGCCGTCAGGGCTTCCATCGCCTCGCGCAGCGAACCACAGACGGTTGGGATACCTTCGAGCTCTTCCGCAGGAAGATCATAGAGGTTCTTGTCCATCGCCTCGCCGGGATCGATCTTGTTTTCGATGCCGTCGATGCCTGCCATCAACAGGGCCGCAAATGCGAGATAGGGGTTCGCGGACGGATCCGGAAAACGTGCCTCAACGCGCTTGGCTTTGGGGCTTTCGGTCCATGGGATCCGAACACAGCCCGACCGGTTACGCGCGGAATAGGCGCGCAGCACCGGCGCTTCAAAGCCCGGGATCAGGCGCTTGTAGCTGTTGGTGCCGGGGTTGGTGAAGGCGTTCAGCGTCTTGGCATGCTTGAGAATGCCACCGATGTAGTAGAGCGCTTCCTGGCTGAGGTCGGCGTATTTGTCGCCGGCAAAGACGGGCTTGCCATCTTTCCAGATTGACATGTTCACGTGCATGCCGGTGCCGTTGTCGCCTGCGATGGGCTTCGGCATGAAGGTCGCCGATTTGCCATAAGCGTGGGCCACATTGTGGATCACGTATTTATACTTCTGCAGCTCATCCGCCTGTTTGGTCAGCGAGGAGAAGATCAGACCCAGCTCGTGCTGACAGGACGCCACCTCGTGGTGGTGCTTGTCTACTTTCATGCCCAAACGTTTCATGGTCGAGAGCATCTCGGAGCGCAGGTCCTGGGATTCGTCGATCGGGTTCACTGGGAAATAGCCGCCTTTGACCCCCGGGCGGTGACCCATGTTGCCCATCTCGTAATCGGTGTCGGTGTTCCAGGAGCCATCAACCGCGTCCACTTCGTAGGACACTTTGTTGATCGTGTTGGAATAGCGCACGTTATCAAACAGGAAGAATTCTGCTTCCGGGCCCATATAGGCCACATCACCGATGCCCGTGGACTTCAGGTATTCTTCAGCCTTTTGGGCGGTGCCACGCGGGTCGCGCTCGTAGGCTTCGCCGGTGTCCGGCTCCACGACGGAGCAGTGCAGACACACGGTTTTCTCTGCGTAGAACGGATCGACGTAGGCGCTATCGGTGTCGGGCATCAGTTTCATGTCGGAGGCTTCGATGGATTTCCAACCCTCAATGGAGGAACCATCGAACATGAACCCTTCTTCGAGGAAATCCTCGTCCACCTGATCAGACATCACGGTCACGTGCTGCAGTTTCCCGCGCGGGTCCGTGAAGCGGATGTCGACGTATTCCACGTCCTCATCCTTGATCATCTTCAGCAATTCTTGGCTCATTCTCGTGTATCCCTTGTTGTTGGAATGATAATGGTGTGTGGGCGCGGATCAGAGCGCGTCTGATCCGGTTTCGCCGGTCCGGATGCGGATCGATTGCTCGACAGGGGTGACGAAAATCTTGCCATCCCCGATTTTCTCGGTTTTCGCAGCGCCGACGATGGCGTCAATTGCTGCATCGACCATGTCATCGTCCAGTACGATCTCGATCTTTACCTTGGGCAGGAAATCCACGACGTATTCAGCGCCCCGGTAGAGCTCCGTATGACCTTTCTGGCGGCCAAACCCCTTCACTTCGATCACGGAAAGACCCTGAACCCCGACCTCTTGCAAAGCCTCTTTGACCTCGTCGAGTTTGAACGGTTTGATAACCGCTTCGATCTTTTTCATTGGAGCCTCCCTTGGCGTGTTTCAGAAGGTTTCAGATCATTTCGGGCTGGAGCGGTCCATCGATAGGCGTAAACTGGGTCACATCCCATGTGGCTTTGGCATGGACGCGCTTATTTAGAGGGCATGTCGCACAAAAAATAGGCGAAAGTGAATCGTGAGGGCCAAAAATGAACGAAGTTCTGACCAGCGCCGAGATGCGCGCCCATGAAAAAGCGGCGATTGAGTCGGGTGCTGTGACGGGTTTGGAACTGATGGAGAAGGCCGGTCAGGGGGTGGTTGAGGCGGTTTTTGGAAGCTGGCCGGAGTTGGAATCCGGCGGGCATCGTGCGGTGGTGCTGTGCGGGCCGGGCAACAATGGCGGCGATGGCTATGTGGTCGCGCGCCTCTTGCAAAAACGCGGCTGGAACGTGCAGGTTTTCGCCCTTGGCAGCCCCGAAAATCTGCCGCCGGATGCAAAGGCCAACGCTCTCCGCTGGATCGATTTGGAGCCGGTGCGACCGCTGGATCAGGTCGAGTTCGATCCAAAGGTGGCGCCCGATCTCATTATCGACGCGCTTTTTGGGACCGGGTTGACCCGCCCGTTGGATCCCCCTCTTGCCGCGGTGATCGAGCGTTACGTCAATGCACCTGCGCCGCGCGATAGGGCTCGGGTCGTCGCGGTGGATATTCCGTCCGGCCTATGCGCGGACAGCGGTCGCCCGCTCGGGGCCTCCGTGCGGGCGGACCTCACGGTGACCTTTCACAGCGAGAAACCAGGCCATCTGCTGGCGGAAGGCGCGACCAGCTGTTCCAAAAACGTGGTGGTCAAGGACATTGGCCTGCCGCCGTTCCAAAGCGCGCATGGGGATTTCACGGGCATTTCCCGAAATGCCCTGCCAGACCCGGCAGTCTTGGCAAAGGACGGCGGGCGGCACAAATATGACTATGGCCACGCGGTGGTGATCAGCGGCCCGGCGGCGCACACGGGTGCTGCGCGCTTGGCCGCACGTGGGGCGTTGCGCATTGGGGCGGGATTGGTGAGCCTGGCCACGCGACCTGATGCGCTTTCGGAGGTTGCGGCGCAGTCGACCGCCGTCATGGTGGTTCCGATTGAGGGGGCGAGCGCATTGCGCGCCCGGTTTGCCGAGGATGCGCGCGCCAATGCGTTTTGCCTTGGCCCGGCTCTGGGCAAGGACGCTGTCGCTGCCGAGTTGATCAGAACCACGCTCGCGTTGCGCCGCGCAACCGTTCTGGACGCTGATGCCCTGACGCTTCTGGCGGAAGAGCCTGAAATGTTTGCCGATCTGCACCCAGGCTGCGTGCTGACCCCGCATGGGGGGGAATTCAGCCGCCTCTTTCCGGATATTGCCGAGAGGCTGGCAGCCGCTCCCACCCACGGACCGGCCTATTCCAAAATCGACGCGACGCGGGCGGCAGCGGAACGGGCGGGCTGTGTCGTGCTGTTCAAGGGGGCGGATACGGTGATGGCGGACCCCGGGGGCCGCTGCATCGTGAATGCGCCGGAGGAGGGGGCCGCCTGGCTGGCCACGGCGGGGTCGGGCGATGTTCTGGCCGGGTTTATCTGCGGGTTGCTGGCCAGAGGGCTGCCGCCACTGGAGGCCGCCGCAACCGGGACAAAACTGCACACCGCCTGCGCGCGCGCCTTCGGGCCGGGGCTGATCGCCGAGGATCTGCCCGAAGTGCTGCCAAAAGTGTTCCGGTCCCTGGGGCTTTAGGCCGTGTGGTGTCGCATCTCCTGGGCAAAGCTGTTGGCCGTACCCAATTCCAGACCATCGGCAAAGACCACCTGAGGGGCCGCACAGTGAAGCCGGTAGAGGGTGACAGCCTGTTGCCCCAGATTGCGGATAAATTCACCGTCGATCAGCCGGCGAGCCGGAACAAGGGCTTGCGGGGCACCATAGAAAGCCATTGCACGCCAATCCCGGATCAGAACCGTCTGATCCGCGGTCAGCAGGGTATCGCAGTCCGGCCGGCTGTGCCCGATTGATCCGGCGATGATGTAGACGACATGGGTCACCATGCTGACGACATCGATGCCGGTAAGGGGCACCGCCCCGCCACCCCGCGCAATGACGCGATCGCCCGCCCGCAAGGTTTCAACGGGCTGCTCACCCCTCAGTGTTAAGATGCGCGCGCCGGATACCAGTCCCACACCGGACATGTTCGGTTGTGCCGAACGGCCCGTTGGGGGGATGTTACCACTCGTGCGCCCGGCCGTTTTCGGCTTCATGGGCGTTCTTCCTTATTCAACCTGCCTCAAGGTCTGCACGATTTAATATAACGTTGTCTTAATGTCTTCGATAAATTTGCACTCGCGCTGCGCGCAATGGTTTGCTAAGGACCGCGCGAGCCGCGGGTCATCCCCGGTCTCGTGCGGGTGTGGCGGAATTGGTAGACGCACCAGATTTAGGTTCTGGCGCCGCAAGGCGTGGGGGTTCAAGTCCCTTCACCCGCACCACTTCAATCGCCGTTTGCGCAGGGCGCATTGACGTGCGGGACAACGCCTCTTGCACCTTTGTCGCTGGCAAAATAGAAGAGCGGAAATTTACGCACGCGCCCGCCCGGCGCGCCTTATTTACATGGAGCACACATGCAGGTCACCGAGACGCTGAACGAAGGTCTGAAACGCGGCTATGCCATCACGGTCACTGCCGCGGAGCTGGACGCCAAGGTTAATGAAAAACTGGCCGAAGCGCAGCCCGAAGTCGAGATGAAGGGCTTCCGCAAGGGCAAGGTGCCGATGGCGCTGCTGAAAAAGCAGTTTGGTCAGAAGGTCATGGGCGAGGCGATGCAGGAAAGCATTGATGGCGCGATGAGCAATCACTTTGAGGAATCTGGTGATCGCCCGGCATTGCAGCCAGAAGTCAAGATGACCAACGAAGATTGGAAAGAGGGCGATGACGTCGAAGTTTCGATGTCCTACGAAGCGCTGCCCGAAATTCCCGAGGTCGATTACAGCAAGATCAAGCTGGAAAAGCTGGTGGTGAAAGCCGAGGACGCGGCGGTCGAAGAAGCCCTGGGCAATCTGGCGGAAACCGCGCAGGATTTCAAAGCGCGCAAGAAAGGCTCCAAGGCCAAGGACGGCGATCAGGTTGTCATGGATTTCCTCGGCAAGGTGGGCGGCGAAGCCTTTGACGGCGGTGCCGCAGAGGATTATCCACTGGTGTTGGGCTCAAACTCCTTTATCCCCGGGTTCGAGGAGCAGCTTGTTGGCGTGAAAGCCGGTGAGGAAAAGGCCGTAACGGTTTCCTTCCCGGAGGACTATCAGGCCGAAAACCTGGCGGGCAAGGAAGCTGTGTTTGACTGCACCATCAAGGAAGTCAAAGAGCCGGTAGCCGCTGAGATCAACGATGATCTGGCCACAAAATTCGGTGCTGAAGATCTGGCCGGGTTGAAGACGCAAATCTCCGAGCGGTTGGAAGCGGAATACGCCGGGGCAGCCCGCGCGGTGATGAAACGCAGCCTGCTGGACTCGCTTGATGGCCTTGTTGATTTCGACCTGCCGCCCTCGCTGGTGGAGGCGGAAGCCAAGCAGATCGCGCATCAGCTGTGGCATGAGGACAATCCGGATGTGGAAGGCCACGATCACCCCGAGATCGAGACCACCGAGGAGCACACCAAGCTGGCGACGCGTCGCGTGCGGCTGGGGCTGTTGCTGGCCGAGATCGGTCAGAAAGCCGAGGTTGAAGTGACAGATGCGGAAATGACCCAGGCGATCATGAACCAGGCGCGTCAGTACCCGGGTCAGGAACGCCAGTTCTTTGAATTTGTTCAGCAAAATCAGCAGATGCAGCAGCAGATGCGCGCACCTTTGTTCGAAGACAAAGTGGTGGATCATGTGTTTGAACAGGCGACCATCAAGGAAAAAGAGGTTTCCAAGGACGATCTGCAAAAAGCCGTTGAGGCGCTTGAAGAAGAGTAACGCGCCTTCTTATAGAATAGAAAACGGGCCGTACATCTCTGCTGCGGCCCTTTTTTAATGGGCGGATATCAGAGCTGGATGCGGAACCGTGCAAACCCATCGTCACCTTCGCCCGCGGGGGCGACGGTGACGCCTTTGACCTCATCGACATAGTCTTCGGCCTTGGGCCCCGTGTCGAAGAGCACCGAGGCGCCATCGAGCGGTTTGAAGGTCCAGTTTGCGTCGGCCTTGGGGCTGATGGTGCCGTTCTCCACGATGTAGCGCACGATCACGTCACGGTTTGTGTCCGGGCCCTCAAAGACGATGCTGTCACCCTTGGCGCCGGGGAAATCACCGCCGCCGCTGGCCCGGTAATTGTTTGTCGCGATGATGAATTTCTGATCGGGATCAACCGGTTGACCTTCAAATTGCAGATCGACAATCCGATTGGCATCCGGGTTGATCAGCACCCCCTTGGGGTCAAACTTTGACGGCTGGCTGAGGTCGATCTGATAGGTCACCCCGTCCATCACGTCGAAGTTGTAGGAGGGGAAGTCATCGTTGATCAACGGCTGATCCGCCTCGCCGGGGGTCACCTGATTGAACATGCCTGCGGAACGCTCCAGCCAGTCCTTGACCTCTGCGCCCGTGACCAGAACCGCCCGCGCGGTATTGGGATAGAGGTAGAGGTCGGAGACGTTCTTGATCGCCACATCGCCCTTCGGCACATCTGTGTAGTATTCCGGGCCACCTCGGCCACCTGCCTTGAAGGGTGCGGCAGCTGATAGAACCGGAAGCGTTTCGTATTCAGTGCCTTGCAGCATTTCTTTAATGTACCAGGTTTGCGCGTTCGAGACGATTTGCACCGATGGGTCATCTGCTACCAAAGCAAAATAGCTGTGCAGGTTGGCATCGGTTTTCCCAACCGCGCGGCGCACGTAAGCGAGGGTTTCGTCATGGGCCTGCTGCACGCTGTCCAGAACTGTTGGATCACTCTCCACCAGTGCGGTGATCGAGCGGTCCTCGTTGCGTTTGGAGATTGGACGTGCTTCGGAGGTATGCCCGGCGATGCGCCAGCTGCCGCCGTCGCGCTCCAACATCAGATCGACCAGACCCAGGTGGCTGCCCCAGAACCCGCCCATCGTCGCCGGTTTGCCGTGGATCGTTCCGGCCTCGGCATCGACCGCGGCGTAGTCCTGATAGGTCGCGGAGGGGAAAACCAGATGGCTGTGCCCGGTGAGGATCGCGTCGATCCCCGGCACGGCGGCCAAGGGCACGGAAGCGTTTTCCATCATCTCGCTCTCATCCGCCGATCCGATCCCGGAGTGGGACAGGGCGATGATGATCTCCGCCCCTTCTTCCTTCATCTGGGGCACATAGGCGCGCGCGGCTTCCAGAATGTCGCGGGTCTGCACGTTACCTTCCAGATGACGCCGGTCCCAGTTCATGATCTGCGGTGGCACAAAGCCGATGAGGCCAATCTTTATCGGGTGGGTTTCACCGGCACCATCCGTCAGGCTGCGTTCGATGATGGTGTAGGGTTTGATCAGCGTTGTATCCGCAGTCGGCGTGCCGCCCCTTTCCTTGACGACATTGGCCGAGACCACGGGGAAATCTGCACCGGCCAGTGATTTCATCAGGAAATCAAGGCCATAGTTGAATTCATGATTGCCCAGCGTGGAGGCGTCAAAGCCCACGGCGTTCATCGCGGCGATCACCGGATGCATGTCGCCCTCCTTCATGCCCCGCTCATAGGCGATGTAGTCGCCCATCGGATTGCCCTGCAGGAAATCACCATTGTCGAGCAGCAGCGCGTTCGTCGCCTCCGCGCGGATGTCGCCAATGATCGAAGCGGTGCGCGCCAGCCCCACGGTGTCGCGCGGTTTGTCCGCGTAATAATCATAGGGAAACACATGCACATGCAGATCCGTCGTTTCCATCAGCCGCAGGTGTGCCTGACCGGCGCTGGCATGGGCGGAGAAGGGGTGCACCGCCAGCAAGCCGGCGCTGCCAGCGATGAATGAACGACGTGAAAGACGCAGGGTCATGGCGAATATCCTTATGGTATCAGTGGTGTGGACGATGCCGCGCAGGGATCACAGCTTCATGACATCCACGATGATCCCGCACGCTTCGGTCCGTCAAGTCGAAATTCCCGCCGGGGTTGAGGTTATCCCGCAGGGCGCAGACCGGTTTCAACCAGCATGCCGCGCCGTTTGGCCTCGTAAAAATACCCACGGGCGTACCACATGATGGCGGTGTCCTGATTGCCATTCGACAAAAGCCAGGCGCCGCGCAGGTATTTCAGCGCGTATTTCAGGTTGGTTTCCGCATCCAGCAGGTCGTCCGGTCTGCCGCGAAACCCCATGGTGCGCGCGGTTTCAGGCAGGATTTGCAGCAGCCCGTAATAGGGACCATTGCGCGCCCAGGGGCGGTGGGTGCTTTCGCGGATCGCCAGCTTGTGCACCAGCGAGCGCGGGAGGTCGTAAAAGTCAGCGTATTCATTGATCAGACGGCGCAGTTCCGGCGTTTCATTCGGGTAAAGCGGGGGATTGAACTCTGCGGGCTCGCGTGCGCCACAGGCCGTGAGCATGAGCGCGGCGGCGGTGGTAATGAAATGGCGGCGTGTCTGCACGGCGGGTGACCTTCTGTCTTTTCGGCGGATATTGACCGCTGGCGGGAGGACCACAAGGGAGGAGAGAGACATGCGCGACAAGCCGCCTGCGGTCTGACGTGAGGTCGACCGGTTTGCTGGCTTTTGCGGATGATTTGCGCGCCAGCGCCCTGCGCGAAAGGGGGCGTGGTGGTCGGTGAAAACAGGTGACCCGACGTCGTACGCACCGTAATTGACCTGCGTCAAGTCGAGATCATTTGCGAGTGTCTATGGAGCGGGTATCGACACGTACAAAGGCAAGAATATGAAACTGATACACATGGCGTTTTTGACTGCATCCCTGGCCCTTCTGGGATGCACGGAGCCGGAAACCTACCCGATCACCGGTGAAGAATGCGGACCCAACGATCCTGTTCTGGAACTGGATGCAGCGGATTGCGGGACACCGGGTCTGTCCTGAGCCCCGGCGTTGTTCCAAACCGCGCAAGGGTTATCGCAAAGAAAAACGGCCGGGCGCTGATGCAACCGGCCATTTCCATTTCTTTGATCGTAAAGATCAGGCTTTGCCGGCCGTATCTTCCTGATCGCCGGAAGCTTCTTCCGTGGGCTCGGCCACGGCTTCGGCCAGCTCTTCATCATCGGAAGTTGCAGCACCGATGTCTTCGAAGAGTTCCGCGATTTCGAATTCTGCGGCGGCTTCTTCTTCGGCTGCCAGTTCCTGAATGGATTTACCAGCAGCTTGCAGCTCGGCCTCTTCGGTCGAGCGGGCCACGTTCAGCTCGATGGTGGCGTCGACTTCCGGGTGCAAAACGATTTGCACGGAATGCAGACCCAGTTCTTTGATCGGCGCCAGAACCACCTGCTTGCGGTCCACGGAGAAACCAGCCTCGGTTGCAGCATCTGCCGCGTCGCGGGTGGTCACGGAGCCGTAGAGCGCACCGGAGTCGGAAGCAGAGCGAATCACGATGAACTGCTGTCCGTCGAGTTTCTCTGCCAGCGATTCCGCTTCTTTCTTGGTTTCCAGGTTGCGGGCTTCGAGCTGCGCTTTTTGCTGCTCAAAAGCTTCGATGTTGGACTTCGAAGCACTGAGTGCCTTGCCCTGCGGCAGCAGGAAGTTGCGCGCGTAGCCGGGTTTCACATCGACGACTTCGCCCATCTGACCCAGTTTTGCGACGCGTTCGAGAAGGATAACTTGCATGGTGTTCTCCTTACTTCACAGCGTAGGGCAGCAGGGCGAGGAAGCGGGCGCGTTTGATGGCACGGGCCAGTTCGCGTTGCTTCTTGGCGGAGACTGCGGTGATACGGGACGGTACGATCTTGCCACGCTCAGAGATGTAGCGCTGCAGCAGACGGGTGTCTTTGTAGTCGATCTTCGGCGCGTTGTCGCCCGAGAAGGGGCAGACCTTGCGACGGCGGAAAAATGGTTTAGCGGCCATGATTTATGTCCTTGTCCTAAAGCGGGTCAGCGGCGTTCGCGGCGTTCGCCACGGTCGCGTTCGTCGCGTTTCTGCATCTGCACGGAAGGCAATTCCGCGTGCTCATCGACCTTGATGGTCAGCACGCGCATCACGTCGTCATGCAGGCGCATCAGGCGCTCCATTTCCTGCACGGCCGGTGCCGGAGCATCCGAGCGCAGGAAGGCATAGTGGCCCTTGCGGTTCTTGTTGATCTTATAGGCCATCGTCTTGACGCCCCAGTACTCGTGATCCACGAGTGCGCCACCGTTGTCAGACAGGACGGCGCCGAAATGTTCGATCAGCCCTTCGGCTTGCGTGTTGGACAGATCCTGACGCGCGATCATAACATGCTCATATTTAGGCATGTAGCTTCCTCATTTATATCAAGGCGCATTTCAAAGGTGAGGCCGTTACTCCTTTTGCGGCCCCGCCACGAGAGACTGCGCGGTTCAAGTGTTTTGCAAAAGGAAGCGCCGATATACACGCTTTGGCGTGCAGCGCAAGGCTGCCGGCCAGCCCGCAAACGACAACTGTGCCGGTAACCTCCACGAAATGGCCCAGACAGAGCCCGAAAGCCGTCTTATTTGCGTCTTGATTGGGCGTTTCTCTCGTCATTAACCAAGAGAGGAAAGCACATGTCCAGCACAGTTGATCCCGTCAGCTTTGAATCGATCGCACCACAACCCGTGCGGACCCTGGATGGCAGTCGCATGATCATGCGGGGCGTTCAGGGGATGGTGGGCGTGGCCCTGATCCTGACGGCCCTTGGCCTTTGGGTGGCGCCGGGTGCCAGCTGGGACCATGAGCTAATGCTTTTCAAACTGCTGGCCTCTGCCGTGGGCGGGATGATGGGCATTGCGTTGCTGCAGGGCTTTGCGCGGCCCGCGCCCCCGAAGGTGGAAGTGGACACCATCCGCCATGAGGTGCGTCTGGTGCGGACCCGTGGCAAGGACCGCTTCGTTCTGGATCGCTGCAGCTTCAAAAACCTCACACGCGTTGAAAACAGCGGGACCTATGTGAAACTCTGGGGCAAGAACGACGCGCTGCTCGCCGAAGTGGCCGCAAGCGACCGCGTCGCCCACCGCAGCCTCGTCACCGCCCTGCGGGTTGCCGGTAAACTCTGATCCACCACTTTGCATCGGCGAAATTGCGCGCTGTTCATCAGCGCGCATCACTTGTTTGCGCCTGCGGAATTGCTAAGCGGCAGAACAACCCCACATTACCTGCATGTTTTACAACTGGAGGTCACCTCAATGAAATCACTTCTTCTTGCCGCTGCTTTGACTGCAACCGCGGGCATGGCGTCTGCCGCTGCGGAAAAATACGTGCTGGATGCCAGCCACAGCCAGGTCTTGTTCAGCTATAACCACCTGGGTTTTTCCACCACCTACGGCATGTTCTCCGGCTTTGAGGGCGAGATCATGTTCGATCAGACAGATCCTGCGGCCTCATCGGTGAGCGTATCGATGCCGGTGATGAGCATGTTCACCGGGTGGGAGAAGCGCGACGGGCATTTCATGTCTGGCGATTTCTTTGGCGCGGAAGAGGGCGACATGATTACCTTCTCCTCCACCGCAATCGAAGTCACGGGTGAGGGCACGGCGCTGATTACCGGTGACTTGACCATGAATGACATCACCAAACCCGTTGTTCTGGATGCCAAGCTGAATCAGACCGGCGATCACCCGCAAGCGGGCAAGCCCTGGGCAGGATTTGACGCAACAACAACCGTGTTGCGGTCAGATTTCGAGCTGGGTGCCTTTGCCCCATTCGTCAGCGATGAGGTTGAGATTGTGATCTCTGTCGAGGCGATGAAGGCAGAATAACGCCCCCCTCTTTCGACATGGAAAAGCCGCGCCATCCCAGCGCGGCTTTTTTCTTGTGGTTACAACCAGGGCGTCACTGCGATTGCTGGGCGGTCAGTGACACGTCCACCGCAACGGTAAACCCAAGCGTCGCTTCGTCCTTTTGATTGTCACCAATGGCGTAATTGCGTCGGTCCAATTGTGTGCTGCCGATCATGGTTGCAACACCTTCGGCCACCTCCAGCGTGAAAGGCAGGGTCACGGGCATGCTCTTGTCCTTGATCGTAAGCGTGCCTTCCGCCTGATAGCCCGCCTCAGTGTTGATGATGTCGGCGGTGAACTGCGCGGTGGGGAAGTTTTCCGCGTTGAAAAAATCCGCGCCAAGCGCCTGGCTGGTGACGGAGCCGAGGGTCAGGGAGCCGATGGAGATGGTCACATCCACCGTGCCCGCCGTACCCGTCGTGACAGTCTCATCAAAGCTGATGGCGGCGGTCCAATCGGCAAAACTGCCGCGGACGTCTGAGCCAAGTTGCTGCACGGTGATGGAAAGCTCCCCGTCCTGCACCGTCCAATCCGATTGCACGTCTTCCAGTGCTGCGACGGGGGCCACGGCGTCATGTTTGGCATAGATGTCCAGCGTACTGCCGACAAAAAGCGCCCCGGCCCAGATCACAAGCGCGGAGATCAAAGGGGCCGCCACGCGGTGCCCGCCGCCCGTATCCGCAACCGCAGGCGTGCCGGGCAGCATTCTGCGCAGGGTCGCGTCCTTGTCGATGATGTGGTGTTTCAGGGCACCCGCGAAATGCAGAAAGATGGAGGCCACCAGCACCCGTTCAAACACGATATGCAACCCGGCAGCCGTGGCCGCAAGGCTTTCCGATTTGGGCACAAACGGTAGGTTTTGCCCCAGCGGCCACCAGATCGGCGCAAACCCGTCCGTGGCCGCGTGATGTACCCAGCCCGACAGGGGCACCAGCAGCAAGGAGCCGTAAAGCAGCCAGTGCACGGTTTCGGCGGCGAGGCTTTCGATTTTGCGGTCCGCATGTAACAGCCCCGGTTTTGGCTGGCTGAGCGCCCAGAGGATGCGCGCCAGGGCCACAAAGAAAACCGTAACGCCAAGTGTCTTGTGTAAGGAGAAAAGCCGTGCCTTCTGCGCAAGCTGCTCGGAGGTGTCGAAGGGCAGGCCGTTGGCATAGATGCCCAGCGGGATCAGCGTCAGGATCAAAAGCGCAGTCAACCAGTGAAACGTCTTGGTGACCGCACCGTAGTGCGTGGCGGTATTGGTTAGGGACATCGGGTGTTTCCGGTATTTATGCGTCGGTTCAAGAGTAGGTGCTTCAAACGTTACGGCAATGACCGCTGATGCACAGTCTTTGCGCGCAGGCGCAAACCGGCCTGCTTGTTTGCGCTTTCGCGATTTGGATTTTGGGCCGTTGCCTCGCCTGCGCGGTCAGGCTAAGCCGGGGAGAACAAACGAGAGGGGAGGCGATTTCATGAGCATCGCATTTGTTTTTCCGGGTCAGGGGGCGCAGACCATCGGCATGGGCAAGGCGCTGGCCGAGGCCTATCCGGCGGCGCGGGCGGTTTTTGACGAGGTGGATGACGCCTTGGGCGAAAAGCTCAGCGATCTGATCTGGGAGGGTGATATTGAAACGCTGACCCTGACGGAAAACGCGCAGCCTGCCTTGATGGCGACATCGATGGCGGCGGTGCGCAGTCTGGAGGCGGAAGGCATCGGACTGGACCGCGTGGATTTCGTCGCGGGTCATTCGCTGGGCGAATATTCTGCCCTGGCGGCAGCAGGTGCATTTTCCGTGGCGGATGCGGCGCGGCTCCTGCGGATCCGGGGGCGCGCCATGCAGCAGGCGGTGCCGGTGGGAGAAGGGGCGATGGCCGCCATTCTCGGACTGGATGCGACGGCGGCGGCGGATGTCGCGACACGCGCGGCGGAAGGCGAGGTCTGTCAGATCGCCAATGAAAACGATCCGGCGCAGAATGTCGTCTCCGGCCATAAGGCGGCGGTCGAACGCGCGACCGTGCTGGCCAAGGAAGCCGGTGCCAAACGGGCGCTGATGCTGCCGGTGTCCGCGCCCTTTCACTGCGCCTTGATGCAACCTGCTGCCGTCGAGATGGCCGAGGCGCTGGAGCAGGTGACGTTGAACGCGCCGAAAGTACCGCTGGTGGCCAATGTCGTGGCCGCTGCTGTCAGGGACCCTGCGGAAATCCGGTCGCTGCTGGTGGATCAGGTCACGGGCCGGGTGCGGTGGAAGACATCGGTGGAATGGATGGCGGCTGAGGGCGTCACCGAATTTTGGGAAATTGGCGCAGGCAAGGCGCTGAGCGGCATGATCCGCCGCATCGCCAGAGAGGCTGGCACACGCAACATCGGCACGCCGGAGGACATCCAGGCGGCCTTGGCAGGATAAAGGGGCAATCATGTTTGATTTGACGCAGAAAAACGCGCTGGTCACCGGCGCATCAGGTGGGATCGGGGCAGAGATTGCCCGGCAATTGCACGCAAGCGGTGCAACGGTGGGCCTGTCGGGCACGCGGGTTGATCCGCTGCAGGCTCTGGCCGCCGAACTGGGGGAGCGGGCGCATGTGCTGCCCTGCAATCTCAGCGATATGGCCGCCGTGGACGTGTTGCCGAAGCAGGCGGCAGAGGCCATGGGGTCCGTGGATATTCTGGTCAACAACGCCGGGATCACGCGGGACAATCTGTTTATGCGGATGTCGGATGACGAATGGCAATCGGTGCTCGACGTGAACCTCACCGCGACGTTCAAGCTCTGCAAGGGCGTGATGCGCGGCATGATGAAGGCGCGCTGGGGCCGGATTGTGAATATCTCTTCGGTGGTTGGGGCAACCGGCAATCCCGGTCAGGCTAATTATGCCGCCTCCAAGGCCGGTATGGTCGGCATGTCCAAAAGCCTGGCCTATGAGGTCGCAAGCCGCGGGATCACGGTAAATGCGGTCGCACCGGGCTTTATCGAGACGGCGATGACCGACAAGCTGACCGATGACCAAAAGTCTGGAATCATGGGGCAAATTCCCGCCGGGCGGATGGGGACACCATCAGAAATCAGCAGCGCCGTGCTCTATCTCGCAAGCCCCGAGGCGGGCTATGTTACCGGTACCACCTTGCATGTGAACGGCGGTATGGCCATGTTGTAGGTCAGATTTGCGCCTCCCGCAAAGAGTGTGCACAATGCGTTTGCCATTCAGGCCGCTTGTGCTAAAGGGGGCGCAGTTTTTGACCCTGCATGCGACCTGTTGCATGTGGACCCGTCTGAGACAGCGCGATGGTTTTTGCGCCTGACCGGACAGAGCCGCCCCTTTTGGGGCAAACGTTTTCCGACCTCGACAGAGCCGAGGCGGGGGGCAACCGAAAGGGGCCAGTTTGGCCCGAACGAATGAGGGACTATTATGAGCGACATCGCAGATCGCGTTAAGAAAATCGTTGTGGAGCACCTGGGTGTGGAAGAGGACAAAGTGGCTGAGAATGCTTCGTTCATCGACGACCTTGGCGCAGACAGCCTTGACACCGTTGAGCTGGTGATGGCCTTCGAAGAAGAATTCGGCATCGAAATCCCCGATGATGCAGCCGAAACCATTCAGACGTTTGGCGACGCGGTAAAGTTCATTACCGAAGCCTCCTGACAGCCGCCGGGTTTGGCCCGGTTCTGCTAAATCAAAGGCGTCTTTCCGCGAGGAAAGGCGCTTTTTGCTGTCCGGACTTCGCTCAGGGGTTGAATTGCGTGCCGGAGTTGCGCAATTCTTTGGCCAGAGGGCGCAAAGCCCCATCTTCAGAGCAGAGGCAGCGAAATGTCGCGCACCATACCGACGATCAACACGTCACGATTGACCCTGCGCGGCATGCGGGCAGAGGATTTCAACCGGTTTGCCGAGATCTGGGCGATGCCGGAAGTTGTCGAGCACATCAATGGCGCGCCCTGGCCGCGCAGCAAGGCCTGGGCGGCCTTCCTGCGGCATGCGGGGCACTGGCAGATCACCGGGTTCGGCCAATGGGCGATTCACCGCCACCGGGAGCCTGACATGTCGGGGCAGGTCGGGTTTTTCTATGCCAAGCGGGACCTGGGCGAGGATTTTGATGCCTATCCCGAGGCCGGCTGGGTGCTGGCGCCCGAGGCGCACGGGCAGGGTTTCGGCATCGAGGCAGTGCGCACAGCCCATGACTGGTTTGACCGCGTGGTAACGGGGCAGCTGGTCTGCATGATCGCGCCGGAACACGAAGCATCGTTGCGCATTGCGGAAGCCGTCGGCTATGAGCTTCTGCGCGATACGGAATATGAAGGAAGTGCCGCACGTCTAATGGTGCGCAAAGGCCCTCCGCAATAGCAACGGCATGACCATGACAAGACGGTGTGCTCTTGCACAAAAACCGCGCAACGCTGTATGGGGGGGAACGGAATTGGAAGGGGCATTGCGATGCGCAGAGTAGTTGTCACAGGTCTGGGCCTGGTTACACCGCTGGCAGATGGGGTTGAGGCGAGCTGGTCTCGGATTCTCGACGGTCAGTCGGGAGCGGGTCCGATCACGGGGTTCGACCCCAGCAAGCTGGTCACGCAATACGCCTGCGAAGTGCCGCTGGGCGATGGGTCGGACGGCACGTTCAACGCAGACACCTACATGGCGCCGAAAGATCAGCGCAAGGTGGATACCTTTATCCTCTTTGGTCTGGCCGCCGCGCAACAGGCCGTGGAAGACGCGGGCTGGCAGCCGGAAGATAGGACAAGCCTTGAGCGCACCGGCGTTCTGATCGGGTCCGGCATCGGCGGGCTGAACTCCATTGCGAACACCGCAATCATGATGAATGAAAAAGGCCCGCGCCGGGTCTCGCCGTTCTTTGTGCCGGGGGCGCTGATCAACCTGATCTCGGGTCAGGTCTCGATCAAATACGGCTTCAAGGGGCCGAACCATTCGGTGGTGACGGCCTGCTCGACCGGTGCGCATGCGATTGGCGATGCCAGCCGGTTGATTGCCTTTGGCGACGCGGATGTGATGATCGCGGGCGGGGCGGAAGCGGCGATCTGCGAGATCGGTATTGCCGGGTTCAATGCCTGCAAGGCGTTGAGCACCAAACGCGGCGATGACCCGCAAAAAGCCAGCCGTCCCTATGATGAGGACCGCGATGGCTTTGTCATGGGCGAAGGCGCCGGGATTGTGGTGCTCGAGGAATATGAACACGCCAAGGCACGTGGTGCAAAGATCTATGCCGAAGTATTGGGCTACGGTCTGTCGGGCGATGCCTATCACATCACGGCCCCCTCAGAGGACGGCGAGGGCGGTGAGCGCGCGATGCGCAATGCGCTGCGCAACGCGGGTCTAGAGCCCAGCGACGTGGATTACATCAACGCGCATGGTACATCGACGATGGCGGATACGATTGAACTGGGTGCGGTGGAGCGCCTGATGGGCGATCATGCCAGCAAGGTCACCATGTCATCGACCAAATCGGCGACAGGGCATCTGCTGGGTGCTGCCGGGGCGATCGAGGCCATCTTCTCGATCCTTGCGATCCGCGATCAGGTGGCGCCGCCGACGATCAACCTCGACAATCCGGCTGTGGAAACGGCCATTGATCTGGCGCCGAATGCCAAGCGCGAACGTGAAGTGAACGTGGCGCTGTCGAACTCCTTTGGCTTTGGCGGCACAAATGCCAGTGTGATTTTTGGGAAAACCAGCTGATGTGGCGACATATCGCGTCTAACGCGGTGACAATGCTGATTGTTTTGCTCTTCCTGATGGGCGGGGTGATCCTGTGGGGTAAGGGGCAGTATGATGCGACCGGCCCCTTGGAGCAGGCGATTTGTCTGCAGGTGCCCAGCGGCACCAACATGCGCCGCGTGAGCGTAGATCTGGAAGAGCAGGGCGCGGTGAGCTCCTCCACCATTTTCCGGATGGGTGCGGATTATTCCGAAAAAACCAGCCAGTTGAAAGCGGGCAGCTATCTGGTTGATCCCGGGGCGTCCATGGCGCAGATCGTTGATATTGTGACCCGTGGTGGTGCAAGCACCTGCGGCACCGAAGTGGTCTACCGGATCGGGGTCAGCCGCCTGGGCGTTCAGGTGCGTGAGCTGGACCCGGAGACAAACCGCTTTGCAGAGCGCGCGAGTTTCAATCCCGCAGAAGAAGACACGCCGGAGATCTACGCGGAGAAGAAGGCACAAGCGGATACGCGGTTCCGGATCGCCTTGGCGGAAGGCGTAACCAGCTGGCAGGTGGTCGAGAGCCTGAAATCGATGGACGTGCTGGAAGGGTCGGTTGCGGAACTGCCACCCGAAGGATCGTTGGCGCCCGACAGTTATGAGGTGCGCCCGGGGGATGACCGCGCGGCGATTGTCGAGCGGATGCAGAGCGCACAGGAATTGCGGGTGGCCGAGGCCTGGCAGAACCGCGATGAGGGTCTGCCGGTGCAGACGCCGGAAGAACTGCTGGTGCTGGCGTCGATCATCGAAAAGGAAACCGGTGTGGCCGAAGAACGTGGCCAGGTGGCCAGTGTGTTCGTGAACCGGCTTAATCGCGGCATGCGGCTGCAAACCGACCCGACGGTCATTTATGGCGTGACCAAAGGGCAGGGTGTGCTGGGGCGCGGGTTGCGGCAGAGCGAGCTGCGCGCGGCAACGCCGTGGAACACCTATGTGATCGAAGGCCTGCCACCGACACCGATTGCCAATCCGGGCACGGCAAGCCTTGAGGCTGCTGCACAACCGCTGGAAACCAACTATGTGTTCTTTGTTGCGGATGGCACGGGCGGCCATGCCTTCGCGGAAACGCTGGATGAGCACAATCGGAACGTCGCGAAATGGCGGCAGATTGAGGCGGATCGCGCCAATCAACCAACGGACAACTAGGCCGGAACAATCGTTGGTCTAGCACATGATAGACGGGCGTTTTACCTTTCCTGCAGTATTTTCAGATACCGTTTAACGTGTGCTTGAATTAGGAATTTGTTAATGGCACCGTACGGTTAGCATTTTCGCTTGGTCGGAATTGTCTTGACTTTGCGAACGGTTACACGTATAACTTGTGACATGCTAGAAGAAGTGGGCAGGCGACCCCGGGAGTGATCCCGTTGGGTCGTTTTTTCGTTTCTCTCGTGCGGAGACTACGCGCATGAGAGGTAGAGACCTGAATGACCTTAATCACCCCAGAGCTCGTAGAGTCGCAAACCGAAGACCTTTTGAATTCGGTCATCGGATCCATCAAAGATTTGCGGAAAGAACTAGAAGACCTCAAAGAACGGGTCCGCGAAACTGATGGTGCAGTGACAGCGCAGGGCACCAAGACCGTGACACAAGCCGTGTCGCTCTTGGAGACTTGCCAGAAAGTGGAGAACCGCCTTGTCGAATGCCGCAGCAAACACGCAGGTATCGTCCGCGGGGGCTATGCCCTCGATCTCGAAAGAGCACGGGCTTCGATCGGGTGCAAGCTGGCTCGGCTCCGCTGCACACGACCTACAGGAACAATTTCTGAATGACCTTAACGAGGGAGAGCTTCTGGCTCTCCCTTATTTGTTTGAGTTTTGGGCAATGGAGCATCAGTTGCCGCCGGAGGGAGACTGGCGGTCCTGGGTGATCATGGGCGGGCGCGGGGCGGGGAAGACCCGCGCAGGTGCAGAATGGGTGCGCGCACAGGTCGAAGGATCGAGACCGACAGACGAAGGGCGCGCACGGCGCGTGGCCCTGGTGGGAGAAACCTTCGATCAGGTGCGTGAAGTGATGATTTTTGGCGACAGCGGCATTCTGGCCTGCTCGCCACCCGACCGCAGGCCGGTCTGGGAAGCTGGGCGAAAGCGGCTCGTGTGGCCCAATGGCGCGATTGCATCCGTGCATTCGGCCTTTGACCCCGAGGGCTTGAGAGGGCCGCAGTTCGACGCCGCCTGGGTGGATGAGCTAGCCAAGTGGAAAAAGGCCGAAGACACCTGGGACATGTTGCAGTTTGCCCTGCGGCTTGGAGACAAACCGCAGGTCTGTGTGACCACAACGCCGCGCAATGTGGGCGTGTTGAAAGCCCTGCTCAAGTCACCCTCGACAGTGATCACGCAGGCGCCGACCGAAGCCAATGCGGCCAATCTGGCCGCCTCGTTTCTGGAAGAGGTACGGGAGAGATACAAGGGCACACGGCTGGGCCGACAGGAGTTGGATGGCGTGTTGCTGGAAGACGCAGAGGGCGCGCTTTGGACCTCCGCAGGAATGGAAGCCTGCCGGGTGCGCGAGACACCGGAGCTTGACCGGATCGTTGTGGCGATTGACCCCGCGAGCACAGGCGGCTCTGCCGCTGACGAATGCGGCATTGTCGTTGCTGGTGTCAAAATGGGCGGCGCCCCACAGGATTGGCGCGCGGTGGTGCTGGCCGATTGTACGGTTGCAGGCGCATCGCCTGCGGGCTGGGCGCAGGCGGCGATCTCAGCGATGGAGCAGTACGGCGCGGACCGTCTGGTGGCTGAAGTGAACCAGGGCGGGCAGATGGTCGCAGAGGTGTTGCGCCAGGTGGACCCGCTGGTGCCCTACAAGGGGGTGCATGCCAGCCGGGGCAAGGTCGCACGGGCCGAACCCGTCGCGGCGCTCTATGAGCAGGGACGTGTGCGCCATATGCCGGGGCTGGATGGTCTGGAGGACCAGATGTGCCGCATGACATTGCAGGGGTATGAGGGCAAGGGATCGCCGGACCGGGTCGATGCCCTTGTCTGGGCCCTGCACGAATTGATGATTGAGCCTGCCGCGACGTGGCGGGCACCCCGGGTACGCTCGCTTTAAGCGACTCGGGCTGAGGGACTTACCGACAAACGAGGCGATGGGATCGGACCCGCGCGGCAGTGTATCTGGCGCGGGCTGCTTTGACGCGCTCAGAAGATTAATCGAGGAGCAAACGACATGGTTTTTGACTTTCTAAAGCGCGGTGTGCCGATGGAGGCGCCAGAGCAGAAGGCGAGCGCCACCGGGCCTGTCGTGGCCTACCAATCTTCGGGGCGCGTGGCGTGGAGCCCGCGGGATGCGGTGTCGCTGACGCGCACGGGTTTTTCCGGCAATCCGGTGGGGTTCCGGTCGGTCAAACTGATTGCCGAGGCCGCAGCCGCCTTGCCGCTGGTGTTGCAGGACAGTGAACAGCGTTTTGAGGTCCATTCGCTGATCAATCTGGTGTCGCGGCCCAACCCGATGCAGGGTCGGGCGGAATTGCTTGAAGCGCTCTATGCACAGCTGCTGCTCACCGGCAACGGATATGTCGAAGCCGTGTCCGGCGAAGCGGCGCTGCCCGTGGAGTTGCATGTGCTGCGGTCGGACCGGATGAGCGTGGTGCCCGGCAGCGATGGCTGGCCCATCGCCTATGAATACGCCGTCGGCGGGCGCAAGCATCGCTTTGACGCCACGGGGCCGGTCGCGCCGGTCTGCCATATCAAGAGCTTCCATCCGCAGGATGATCACTACGGTTTCAGCCCGATGCAGGCGGCGGCCATGGCGGTGGACGTGCATAATTCAGCAAGCCGCTGGTCGAAAGCGCTGCTGGACAATGCCGCGCGCCCGTCGGGTGCCATTGTCTATCGCGGCGCTGAAGGGCAGGGCTCCATGAACACGGATCAGTACGAGCGTCTGGTCAGTGAGATGGAGAGCCACCATCAGGGGGCGCGCAATGCCGGGCGTCCGATGCTGCTCGAAGGCGGGCTGGACTGGAAGCCCATGGGCTTTTCACCCTCCGACATGGAATTTCAGAAAACCAAGGAAGCCGCGGCGCGAGAGATCGCGCTGGCCTTTGGCGTGCCGCCGATGCTGTTGGGCATTCAGGGCGACGCGACCTATGCCAATTATCAGGAAGCGCATCGGGCATTCTATCGCTTGACCGTATTGCCGCTGGCTACGCGGGTCACCGCAGCGTTGTCCAATTGGATCGCGGCCTATACGGGCGAACAACTGGCGCTGAAACCGGACCTGGATCAGGTGCCCGCCTTGGCCGCCGAGCGGGACGCCCAGTGGAGCCGCGTTGCAGGGGCGGACTTTCTGACCCAGGCCGAAAAGCGCGCGCTTTTGGGGTTGCCCGCGGTGAGCCCCGATGAGTGATGCCGGCCTGGAGCGGTTTGAATGTGCCCCGGGCCTGCGCCTGCAGGCGCATGAACGCGTTGCCCAGATCCAGCACGACAATCTGATCCGACGGCTTGACCGGGTCGAGGAGATGATGGAGCGGCTGGAGAAACGCCTGTGGCTTACCGTCTACGGGATCGTCGCGATGATCCTGGGCCAGGCGCTGCAATCGGTGCTGGTGGCGGTGCCATGAGCACGCAGAGAGACATAACAACAATGAGGAGTGAAGCCATGGATATCGAGACCGGGCTGGAGCGCAAATTCGCCCGTTTCGGCGAGGCGCTGGAAGTCGAAGACGGCTGCGTGATCAGCGGCTATGCCAGCCTTTTCGGCGCGATTGATCAGGGCAATGATGTGGTTGAACCGGGCGCCTATGCCGCGTCACTGGCCGCGCTGAGCGCCAAGGGCACGAAGGTCAAGATGCTGTGGCAGCATGACCCGACCCAGCCCATCGGGATCTGGGACGAGGTGCGCGAGGACACACGGGGTCTCTGGGTCAAGGGGCGGTTGCTGGAGAGCGTCACCAAGGGTCGGGAAGCCGCCGCGTTGATCGAAGCGGGCGCGATTGACGGGTTGTCGATCGGGTACCGGACCAAGAAAGCCACCAAGAACACCAAGGGCCAAAGGCTCTTGCAGGAACTGGAGCTTTGGGAGGTGTCGCTGGTGACCTTCCCGATGCTTCCCAGTGCGCGGGTTGCGGGCAAATCGGAGGATACCGATCTTGACCGCCATTTGCGTGACATGGCCGCCGTCTTTGCAGGCGCGCGCGCTGATCTGGCGCGCCGCTAACGCGCACCTGTCGTCCCGGTCGCATGGGAGGTTCCATGCGGCCCTAACATCACATCATCGAGGAACTGCCAATGAGCAAGACCGAAGCAAAGGCGGCGGGCGGGGAAGGTTTGTCCCCCGCTGAGGACGTCAGACAGGCCGTGACCGGCTTTGTCACTGATTTCAAGAGTTTCCAAACCGACATCGAGACCAAACTTCAACAAACAGAAGAGCGACTGACCATGCTGGACCGTAAAACACACACCCCCCAACGCAGCCCCCTTGGCGGTGCCACAGATGCTGGCGCACCACACCAGAAGGCGTTCAACGCTTACCTGCGTTCGGGCGATGACGATGGGCTGCGCGGCCTTGAGATGGACGTGAAGTCTCTCTCCACTGCGGTGAATTCCGATGGCGGGTACCTGGTGGATCCACAGACGTCGGACACCGTGAAATCGGTTCTGAATGCGACCGCCTCGATCCGTTCCATCGCCGCCGTGGTGAACGTGGAAGCGACCTCCTATGACGTGCTGGTCGATCACACGGATGTGGGCGCCGGTTGGGCAACGGAAACAGGTTCCACAGTTGAAACTGACACGCCGCAGCTTGACCGCATCACCATTGGTTTGCACGAATTGAGCGCATTGCCAAAAGCGTCCCAGCGTCTGCTGGACGACAGCGCATTCGACATCGAGACGTGGTTGGCCAGCCGCATTGCCGACAAGTTCGCCCGTGCAGAGGCCGCAGCCTTTGTGAATGGTGACGGCACCGACAAGCCCATGGGTTTCCTGAGCCACGCGTCGGTCGACAATGACGTCTGGGCCTGGGGCAACCTTGGTTATGTCCCAACGGGTATCGCAGGCGATGTATCGGCAGAAGCGATCATCGATCTGGTCTACGCGCTGGGGGCGGAATACCGCGCCAACGCGACCTTCGTGATGAACTCCAAGACAGCCGGTCTTGTGCGCAAGCTGAAAGACAACGATGGCCGCTTCCTGTGGTCCGACGGTCTGGCGGCAGCCGAGCCTGCGCGCCTGATGGGTTATCCGGTGCTGATCGCCGAAGACATGCCGGATGCGGCCACCGACGCCAATGCCATCGCATTTGGCGACTTCGCAACCGGCTACACCATCGCCGAGCGTCCCGACCTGCGGGTTCTGCGCGACCCTTTCAGCGCCAAGCCGCATGTTCTGTTCTATGCGACCAAGCGTGTGGGTGGTGATGTCAGCGATTTTGCCGCGATCAAACTGCTGAAATTCGGCACTTCCTAAACCGGGGTGTTGAAACCGGGGCCGGGGGTTTTCACCCCGGGCTTCGGGCCGGGTGCGTGCGTGAACGTTTGTGTTGTCTAGCTGCTCCCCTCCGACCGAGCAATACAGATGGGCGCGCGCCCGGTTCCTCTTAAGGTGGGGAGCAATTTTTTGGAGACATTCCATGATGTTGATCGAAGAGACGACGGTGCCGGATGCTGCACTTCCAGTCGATGAATTCAAAGCGCATCTGCGGCTGGGCACCAGCTTCGGTCAGGATAGCGCGCAGGATGAGGTGCTGGCCGGGTTCTTGCGAGCGTCAATGGCCGCTGTTGAGGCCCGCACCGGAAAAGTATTGATGACGCGACCGTTCAGCTGGTCTTTGACCTTCTGGCGCGATCGCGATGCACAGGTTCTGCCGGTTGCCCCGATTTCCGCGCTGTCGCGATTGTCGACCGTGGCGCGTGACGGCACCCAGGTTGAGATTGATGCAGGACAGTATTGGCTGGAACGCGACAGTCAGCGCCCGCGCCTGCGGTCTGTTGGCGCCTGCCTGCCGGTGATCCCGCAGGGTGGGTCCGCTGTGGTGGAATTCGAGGCTGGCTACGGTCCGACCTGGGATGTTTTGCCTGCTGATCTGCGTCAGGCCGTGCTGCTGCTGGCCGCACATTACTACGAATACCGGCATGAGACCTCGCTGAGCGATGGATGCATGCCCTTTGGTGTCAGCAGCCTGATCGAGCGCTACAAGGTGCTGCGCCTGGGCGCGGGGTCGGTGCGATGAAAACGCCCCGCCTGAACCGGCAGTTGGTGCTGGAAGACCCGCAGAAGGTCCCCGATGGGGCCGGCGGCTATGTCGAGGTTTGGCAGGCGTTGGGCACGCTCTGGGCGCAGGTCACAGCGCGCACCGGGCGCGAAACCGCGCTCTCGGGCGCGCCGATTTCATCGATGAGCTACCGGATCATGGTGCGTGGTGCCCCGCATGGCGCGCCTGACCGCCCAAAACCGGAACAGCGGTTTCGCGATGGTGCTCGGTTTTTCGTCATTCAAGCTGTGGCGGATGAAGATGCGGATGGCCGCTACATCACCTGCTTTGCCACCGAGGAGACAGCGGTATGAGCTACGCCATGTCGGGCGCGCTACAGGCCGCCATTTTCGATGCCCTCACCAATGATGCTGCTCTGACCGCGCTGGTTGGGGACAATGTCTACGACGCAGTGCCGAGCGGGAATCTGCCGGAGACCTACGTCAGCCTCGGGCGGGAACAAGCGCGTGATGCGTCCGACCAGACGGGCGATGGGGCGCTGCATACCATCGATATTTCGGTGATCACCACGCAACCCGGTTTTGCCGGGGCAAAGGCGGTTGCAGGGGCGATTTCAGACGCGTTGCAGGATGCCGATTTGCCGTTAAGCCGCGGGCGACTCGTCTATCTGCGGTTCCAGCGCGCCGAAGCACGGCGCATCGACAAAAACGCTGGTCGCGAGATCCGGATGCGGTTTCGCGCGCGGGTCGAAGACGAATAACTTTTTGATTTCAAACAGGAGATAACCCATGGGTGCTCAGAACGGAAAAGACCTTTTGATCAAGGTCGACATGACGGACAGTGGTTCGTTCACCACGCTTGCGGGTCTGCGCGCCACGCGGGTGAGCTTCAACGCCGAAACCATTGATGTGACCAGCCTGGAGAGTCAGGGCGGGTGGCGCGAGCTGCTGTCGGGCGCCGGTGTGCGGTCGGTGTCGATCAGCGGCTCGGGCGTGTTCCGCGACGCGGATACGGACGAGCGCGCGCGGCAGCTGTTTTTTGACGGTGAAGCGCCGAATTTCCAGGTTGTGATCCCGGATTTTGGCATTGTCGAGGGACCGTTTCAGGTGACGTCGATCGAATACGGCGGCAGCCACAATGGCGAGGCGACTTACGAGTTGGCGCTGGCCAGCGCCGGGTCGCTGACCTTCACGGCGATCTGATCATGGCAAATCCCTGGAGGGGCGATGTGGCCTTGCGTATCAATGGGGAAACCCAGGTGATGCGGTTGACGCTGGGGGCAATTGCCGAGTTGGAGGCTGAGCTGAAGTCTCAGTCGCTGATGGCGATGGTCGAACGCTTTGAGAGCAGCAGTTTCACCAGTCAGGATGTTCTGGCGCTGCTGCGTGCCGGGCTGCGGGGCGGTAAATGTGAGATATCCGACGATGCACTTTATCACGCGGAGATCGAAGGCGGGCCGTTGGCTGCGGCCCGTGCCGCGGCAGAATTGCTGGCGCGGGCCTTCACGGTGCCTGACGCATGAGCAGGTTGGACTGGCCCGCCCTGATGAAGGTCGGGTTGCGGGGATTGCGGTTGTCGCCCGAAGCGTTTTGGGCGCTGACCCCCGCTGAATTTCAACTGATGCTGGACGAGCCAGGAAAGACGGGGCCGCTGCTGAGCACCGGCCTTGACGCGCTGATGGCGGCCTACCCGGATAATGAGAATAAGGACGAGGGCGATGATGGATGAAGGCTTTGACGATTTTGAGCAACGCGCCGATGACCTGAACGACACGCTGGCACAGACCAGTGTGCTGGTGACTGGTTTTGACAGCGAACTGCGGCGGATGAAGACCTCGCTCGAAGCAACGGGACGGGATATCGCCGTTCTGGAGAAAGGGCTGAGCCGCGGGCTGCGCCGTGCTTTCGACGGGGTCGTCTTTGATGGGTTGAACCTGTCAGACGCGCTGTCGAAGCTCACCGAGAGCCTGGCAAACACCGCCTATAACGCCGCGATCACGCCGGTGACCAATCAGGTGGGCGGGCTGCTGGCGCAGGGCGTTGATGGGCTGATTGGCAGCGTTTTGCCTTTTGCCGATGGCGCCCCCTTCAGCCAGGGCCGCGTGATGCCCTTTGCAACCGGTGGCATCGTCAGCGGGGCGACACCTTTTGGGATGCGCGGCGGCATGGGCGTCATGGGAGAGGCCGGACCAGAGGCCATCATGCCGCTTGCACGGGGTCCCGATGGCAAGTTGGGCGTGCGCGGCGCAGGCGGCGGTGGGAGCACCGTTGTGATGAACATCAGCACCCCGGACGTTCAGGGGTTTCAGCGCAGCCAGGGCCAGATCGCGGCCCAGATGTCACGCGCCTTGGGGCGCGGACAACGCAATCGCTAAATTGAGGGGAGCAGAGCAATGCAATTCCATGAAGTCAGGTTTCCGGCCACATTGAGCTTTGGCTCAGTCGGCGGGCCCGAGCGGCGCACCGATGTCGTCACCATCAGCAATGGGTACGAGGAGCGTAACGCGCCTTGGGCGCATTCACGCAGACGGTATGACGCCGGCATGGGCATGCGTTCACTCGACGACATTGAAACGCTCATCGCGTTTTTTGAGGCGCGGTTTGGTCAGCTTTTTGCGTTCCGGTGGAAAGACTGGTCCGACTATCGGTCTTCCAAGCCCTCGCAGGATATCACCGCCTTTGATCAGACGATAGGTGCGGGAGACGGTGTGCAAACCACATTCTCGATGATCAAGACCTATCAGTCCGGCACATACGAGTATGTGCGCCCGATCAGCAAACCCGTTTCGGGGACGATCCAGGTCGGCGTCGCTGGCGTCGCCCTTCAGGAAACGGTCGACTACACGGTGGATCTGACAAGCGGAGAGATCACTTTTGTGCAGGCGCCCGGCGTCGGAGAAGCCGTGAGCGCGGGGTTTGAATTCGACGTGCCGGTGCGTTTCGATACCGACCGAATCCAGACCAGCATTGCAAGTTTCAAGGCGGGCGAAGTGCCCAATGTGCCGATTGTCGAGGTGCGGGTCTGATGGCGGGAATGGATGCGGGGCTGCAGGCCCATCTTGAGGGCGGGCTGACCACGGTTGCACACGCCTGGGCGATCACGCGCAAAGACGGTGTGGTGCTTGGGTTTACCGATCATGACCGGGAACTGGCGTTTGAGGGTGTGACGTTTCGGGCCGATACCGGCCTGAGCGCGGTATCCCTGGCGCAGAGCACAGGTCTGTCCGTTGACAACACCGAAGCGCTTGGCGCTTTGAGCGATCTGTCCATCCGCGAAGATGAAATCGAGCAGGGCCGGTTTGATGAGGCCGAAGTGCGCGCCTGGCTGGTGAACTGGAAAGATGTCAGTCAGCGGTGGCTGCAGTTTCGCGGTACAATTGGCGAGTTGCGCCGCGCCGACGGGGGCTTTCAAGCCGAACTGCGCGGATTGACGGAGGTGTTAAACCGTCCCTTGGGTCGGGTTTATCAAAAACCCTGCACCGCCGTGTTGGGCGATCCGAACTGCGGCGTGGATTTGACCGCGCCTGAATATTCCATCGAACTCACAATCGATCAGGTGTCGCAGGCGCGGGTCTTTCGCTGGGACTTCTTCGACGGGTTCGACAACGGCTGGTTCGCGCGGGGACGCATGGAGGTACTCTCCGGTTCCGCAAAGGGCCTTTGGGGCATGGTCAAGCAGGACCGCTATGAAGGTTCCACGCGCGTGATCGAACTCTGGGAGCCCATTCGCAGTCCGTTGGAGGCAGGAACAATCGTACGCCTCACGGCAGGCTGTGACAAACGCAGCGAAACCTGCCGGGTCAAATTTGCGAACCTGCTGAATTTCCAAGGATTTCCGGATGTTCCCGGGGAAGATTGGATGCTGGCCGTGCCGAAATCGACAGGTGCCAATACGGGCGGGAGCCGCAGATGACCCCGATGCAGGAGCAGATCGTCACCGAGGCCCGAGACTGGATTGGGACACCCTATGTTCACCAGTCTGCGGTAAAAGGGGCGGGCACCGATTGCTTGGGATTGCTGCGCGGCATTTGGCGCACGCTACATGGGTCCGAGCCTGAGGAAATCCCGGCGTATTCGATGGATTGGTCGGAACCCCAGGGCGAGGAAAGGCTGTGGACGGCAGCGCTCCGTCACCTGCAACCCAAGCCATTGGAGGATGAGGCGGCGGGTGATGTGCTGCTGTTTCGGATGCGCGACAGCGCGGTTGCCAAGCATCTCGGCGTTGCCGGACGTCTGGGCGATCACGCCAGTTTTATCCATGCCTATTCAAACCACGGTGTCATCGAAAGCTCGCTGAGCCTTCCGTGGCGCCGCCGCATCGTGGCGCGGTTCACATTCCCTGAGGAGGCCAGCTGATGGCAACGATAGTTCTTTCTGCAGTTGGTGCAGCGGTTGGCGGCTCCATTGGCGGTACGGTTGCAGGGCTTTCCACGGCGGTGATTGGCCGCGCGGTTGGCGCAACAATTGGCCGGGTCATTGATCAGAAACTCCTGGGACAAGGCTCTGAGGTTGTCGAAACCGGACGTGTTGACCGTTTTCGGATCTCCAGCGTTGGGGAAGGTGAGGCACTGGCACAGATCTATGGGCGGATGCGCCTTGGTGGGCAGGTGATCTGGGCGTCTGATTTTGCCGAAACCGTGACCGTTTCCGGGGGCGGCGGAGGTGGCGGTAAAGGTGCGCCCAGCCAGCCGCAGACGCAGACGCGCAGCTATTCCTATTCTGTTAATCTGGCCGTTGCGATTTGCGAAGGTCAGATCACCAAGATTGGACGTATTTGGGCCAACGGCGAAGAAATTGCGCCGGATGATCTGAACCTGCGTGTCTACAAGGGGACGTCGAACCAATTGCCTGATCCTGTGATCGAAGCGATCGAAGGCACCGGCGCAACCCCTGCCTACCGCGGTACGGCCTATGTGGTCTTTGAAAACCTTGCGCTGGAACGCTTTGGCAACCGCGTGCCCCAATTCTCATTCGAAGTGTCGCGGCCGGAACAATTGGATGAAGAAGACGCAGATCTCGCTCTGACGTACGCAGTACGCAGCGTGGCGCTTATCCCCGGCACGGGCGAGTATTCACTTGCGACAACGCCAGTGCATTATACCAGCGGGCCGGGAAGCCGTTGGAGCGCCAATGTCAACACGCCCAACGAAAAGACCGACTTCAAGGTGTCTCTCGACAACCTGGTGGACGACCTACCCAATTGTGAAGGGGTCTCGCTGGTTGTCTCATGGTTCGGCAATGATCTGCGCTGTGGGTCCTGCCGCGTGCGTCCCAGAGTGGAAAAAAAGCAATTCGATGGGGAGAATATGCCCTGGTCGGTTTCTGGCCTGACGCGGGCTGCGGCACAGGCAATGCCAACTGTCGACGGACGTCCGATCTATGGCGGTACGCCAACCGATTTGTCTGTGGTTCAGGCCATCCGAGCGATGAATGCAGCTGGCAAAAAGGTGATGTTTTATCCCTTCATCCTGATGGATCAGCTGAGCACGAACACGCTGCCCAACCCCTATGCGCCGGACGAGACGCAGCCACGGCTGCCCTGGCGCGGTCGGATTACGCTGTCGGTCGCACCGGGGGTTAACGGCTCGCCCGATGGTACGGCAACCGCGGACGCCGAGGTGAATGCATTCTTTGGCAGCGCGACCGCCGCAGATTTTTCGACCTCAGGATTTTCAGTGAATTATAGTGGTCCAAATGAATGGACGCTGTCCCGTTTCGTGCTCCACTATGCAGCGCTGTGCAAAGCCGCGGGCGGCGTCGAGGCCTTTTGCATCAGTTCTGAAATGCGGGGCCTGACCCAGATCAGGGGCGCCGGGAATACCTTCGTAGCGGTGCAGCGGTTGCGCGCGCTTGCTGGCCAGGTACGTGCAATTCTGGGATCGGGCACCAAGATCAGCTATGCGGCGGACTGGAGCGAGTATTTTGGGTATCAGCCACAAGACGGCTCCAACGACAGATACTTTCATCTCGACCCGCTCTGGGCAGATTCCAACATCGATTTCATCGGCATCGACAACTACATGCCAATGTCCGATTGGCGGGAAGGGGATGCGCATTTGGATGCGGATGTCGGATCGATCTATGACCTCGACTACCTGAAGAGCAATATCGCGGGCGGTGAGGGATATGACTGGTTTTATGCCTCCGAAGACGCAGCTGAAAACCAGATCCGTACCCCGATTGAAGACGGTGCCCACAACGAACCATGGGTTTTCCGGTATAAGGACCTTAAAAACTGGTGGTCCAATCCGCATCACGAGCGCATTGGAGGTGTCAGATCTGCCAACCCAACGGAATGGGTGCCTGGATCAAAACCGTTTTGGTTTACCGAGATGGGGTGTGCATCAATCGACAAGGGCACAAACCAGCCGAATAAATTCCTTGATCTGAAGTCTTCCGAAAGCAGCCTTCCAAATTACTCCAACGGCGCGCGAGACGACTTTATTCAAGCGCAGTATTTGCGCGCGATGGTTTCGTTCTGGGGTGATGCGGAAAACAACCCGGTCTCTGCTAGTTATGGCGCGCCGATGGTGAACATGAGCCGCGCCTTTGTCTGGGCGTGGGATGCGCGACCCTATCCCTATTTCCCGAATAATTCAGGGCTTTGGAGCGATGCCGAGAACTACTCTCGTGGACACTGGATCAACGGTCGAACATCGGCGCGCTCGCTGGCTTCGGTGGTGGGAGAAATCTGCACAAAGGCGGGGTTGACCAATTACGATACCAGCCAGCTTTACGGCACTGTGCGCGGCTACATGGTTAATGACGTCAATGATGCCCGCGCTTCGTTGCAGCCGCTTATGTTGCGGTATTCATTCGATGCTGTTGAACGGGACGGTCTGCTGAGCTTCAAGATGCGGCAAGGACAAAACGCGATCACGCTTGATCGTGATGTTCTGGCTCTGAGCGAAGAATTGGACGGATCGGTCGAACAATCCCGGTCCGCTCAGGCGGAAATGGCCGGGCGTGTCAGGCTGCGTTTTGTGCAGGCGGATGCGGAATTCGATGTGCTTGCGGAAGAGGCGGTGCTGGCAGATGAACGTACCCACTCGGTTTCTACATCGGAAATCCCGATTGCCTTGACGCGCGGTGAAGGGCGGCAGACTGCGGAACGTTGGCTGACCGAAGCTCGCGTTGCGCGTGAAGCGATCAGGTTCGCCTTACCGCCGTCTTGTTTGACCATGGGGGCCGGTGATGTGGTCGAACTGTTGGGGGACCAGACAGAGGGTCGCGCGCTTTACCGCATTGATCGGGTAGAGCAGGGGATGCTTCAGATTGTTGAAGCGGTTCGTATTGAACCCGATGTCTATACATCTGCCGAGATGATTGATGACGTGCCGAGCCCGCGTTCTTTTGTGCCGCCGGTACCGGTCTCGTCCCTGTTTCTGGATTTGCCTCTGATTACCGGGGATGAAGTACCGCATGCACCGCACATAGCAGCAACAGCCAGCCCGTGGCCCGGATCAGTCGCCGTCTATCAGTCGCCAAGTGACAGCGATTTTCGGTTGATCAGTCAGGTGGCGGCGAAATCCGTCATAGGCACCACGCAAAGCCCAATGTATGCAGCACCCGCGGGCCGCTTGGATCAAGGAGCACCGTTGGAGGTTAAACTGATCAGCGGGTCCCTGAGTTCAGTGGTGATGAATGCCATGCTGAGTGGCGCAAATCTTGCGGCGATCGGCGATGGCAGCCCTGGCAACTGGGAACTCTTTCAATTCAGTGAAGCGGAACTCATCGATACCAACACATATCGCTTGAGTGCACGCTTGAGAGGCCAGTTGGGCAGTGATGGCTTGATGCCGGATCAATGGCCGACGGGATCATGGTTTGTGCTTCTCAATGGTTTGCCGGAACAAATCGATCTGAGCCGCAATCTGCGTCGGGTATCGCAAACCTATCGCGTTGGGCCAGCGCGACGCCCAGTGGACGATCAATCTTTTGAACAACAGACTTATGCTTTTGACGGGAACGGCGAGCGACCTTATGCGCCTGTCCATCTATGCGCGGATCTGGAGGCGAATGGCGATCTCTCTGCATCCTGGATCCGACGCACGCGTGTGGATGGCGATAGTTGGGACGTGCCGGAGGTGCCGCTTGCGGAGGAGACCGAAAGCTATCTGGTGCGGGTTCTTAAAAACGGGGAAACCATCCGTGAGCAGATCGTGTCGGAAGCAGCATGGCAGTACCCCGCGACGCAGCAGATGGTAGATGGGCTTGCAACGCCTTTCGAGATCGAAGTGGCGCAGATTTCGGCCGTCTATGGCGTGGGTCTTTCACGTAAACTGGAAGTTGCGGCTTGAGAGGTTGATTTTGGTCCACCTTTTATTGTGTATTTTCATTTTGTATCAGATGCTTAACCGGCTAACTGATTGAACCGCTTTGTCCTCGTTTGCACCGTTGACCCCTCAGCTCGAAGCGAAAGCTGCGCGGCTTCTTCCGCCGGCTTTCGCTCATCAACATCCGAAATGTAGCCCATCACAGGTTTGCGTTTGGTTTTTAGATACTAGATAAAGTAAAAGCATTCGCAAAAGGATGATCGCGATGGCTGAGCTAAAACCAAACATTTCTTCCGTTGATCCGACGTGGGATCAGATTTGCGCCGAGGCGCGTCAGGCGACTCAGGATGAACCGCTGATGGGCGGTTTCCTGCATGCCTGCATCTTGCATCACAAAAGCATCGAAAAGGCCTTGTCGTATAGAATTGCGGCAAAGCTTGCGTCAAACGAGATGTCGATGGTTGTTGTGCGGGAAATGGTCGAAGAGGCCTACTCGCAGGATGTAAGTCTGGTCCAGGCCGCGCGGGCTGACCTGGTTGCGATCTATGAACGTGATCCTGCATGCCACCGTCTTTTGCAGCCTATTCTCTATTTCAAGGGCTATCAGGCGATGCAGGCCTACCGCGTGGGACACCATCTTTGGCAGAAAGGTCACCGCGATCTGGCTTATTTCGTGCAGATGCGGGTCTCGGAGATCTTTGGCGTCGATATCCATCCGGCGGCCAGGATCGGCAAGGGCATCATGATTGATCATGCCCATTCCATTGTGATCGGCGAGACCGCTGTGGTGGGCGACAATGTTTCCATGCTTCATTCCGTGACTTTGGGTGGGACTGGCAAGGAAGAAGAGGACCGCCATCCAAAGATCGCCGATGGCGTGCTGATTGGTGCAGGTGCCAAGGTCCTGGGCAACATCACCGTTGGGCATTGCAGCCGCATTGCCGCAGGGTCGGTTGTTCTGGAGGAGGTGCCACCCTGCAAGACCGTTGCGGGTATTCCGGCGCGGATTGTCGGCGAGGCAGGGTGCGATCAACCGTCTATTTCCATGAACCACATGTTCGGACCAGACGCGTAAGCAAATTATAAAACAGAAAAGCCGGAGGCGATGCCTCCGGCTTTTTTTGTGTCCAGTGTTTGGATCAGGCCAGCATTGTCATCGGGTTTTCAAGATTATCCTTGATCGCCTGCAACAACTGCGCACCCAACGCGCCGTCGATCACGCGGTGATCCACGGACAGGGTAACCGACATGACGGTGGCCACACCCAATTCGCCATCAGCACCCACGACCGGTTTCTTGACACCGGCACCCACGGCCAGAATAGCGCCATGCGGTGGATTGATGACCGCGTCAAAGTTGTCGATGCCAAACATCCCGAGATTGGAGATTGCAAAGCTGCCGCCCTGGTATTCATGTGGTGCCAGCTTGCGGTCTCTCGCGCGCCCGGCCAGATCTTTCATCTCGGCCGAGAGTGCAGAGAGCGATTTCAGCTCCGCGTCCTTTAGAACTGGTGTGAAAAGGCCACCTTCGATAGCAACGGCGACGGCCACATCCGAAGGTTTCAGCTTGAGCATCCGATCTCCCGCCCAGACGGCATTTGCGTCCGGGACGGATTGCAGGGCCAAAGCGCAGGCCTTGATGATGAAATCATTCACCGACAACTTCACACCACGGTCTTCAAGCTGCTTGTTCAAGTCGCCCCGGAATTTCAGCAGCGCGTCCAGTTCAATGTCGCGACGCAAATAGAAGTGCGGGATCGATTGCTTGGCTTCGGTCAGCCGCGCCGCAATGGTTTTACGCATGCCGTTCAGGCTGATCTCTTCGTATTCGCGCCCTTCATACATCGCCATGACCGCGTCTGCTGCTGGTCCGGCCGCAAGCGCGGGCTTGGCGTCTGCGGTGGCAGCAGGTGCTTTGGTCGCTGCGGTTGGCGCGGCGGAAGCACTTAAGCCTTCCACGTCCGCTTTTACGATACGACCGTGGGGGCCGGAGCCTTTCACAGTGCTCAGGTCGACACCTTTATCTGCCGCAATGCGCCGCGCCAAAGGTGAGGCAAATATGCGTGTCCCATCCGCCGCCTGAGGCGCTGCAGGAGCCGGTGAGGGCGCTGGTGCTGGTGGTGGCGCGGCCGCTGTTTCCGCAGCGGGTTGCGGGGCGGCTGCCGGGGCAGGCGTGCTCTCAATGTCGTCCGCGCTCTCGCCCTCTTCCAGCAGGATCGCGATGGCTGTGTTCACTTTCACCCCTTCGCTGCCTTCAGCGACAAGAATTTTACCGACCGTGCCTTCGTCCACGGCCTCGAATTCCATCGTCGCCTTGTCGGTTTCGATTTCGGCCATGATGTCGCCGGAGGAGACGGTATCGCCCTCCTTGACATGCCATTTGGCGAGCGTGCCCTCTTCCATGGTCGGGCTCAGGGCGGGCATGAGTATCTCTGTTGGCATCTTGCGCGCTCCTTATTTGTAGGTGACTTGTTTGACGGCGGCGATAACCTCGTCGGTGGTCACCAGCGCCAGTTTTTCAAGGTTGGCTGCATAGGGCATCGGTACGTCCTTGCCGGTGCAATTGATCACCGGCGCGTCAAGGTAATCGAACGCTTCCTGCATGATCACCGAACTGATGTAATTGCCGACGGATCCCTGCGGCCAGCCTTCTTCGACCGTCACGCAGCGGTTGGTTTTCATGACCGACTTGATGATGCTGCCGGTGTCCATCGGGCGTAGGGTACGCAGGTCGATGACTTCGGCGGAGATGCCGTCTTCGGCCAGTTGATCTGCTGCCGCCAGCGCGTATTGCATGCCGATACCAAAGCTCACGATGGTCACATCGGTGCCGGTCCGCCAGATGCGTGCTTTGCCAAACGGTACCGTATAGTCCTCCATGTCCGGCACGTCGAAACTGCGCCCGTAGAGGATTTCGTTCTCCAGGAAGATCACCGGGTTGGGATCACGGATCGCGGTTTTCATCAGGCCTTTGTAGTCAGAGGCGGAGTAGGGCATTGCGACCTTCAGGCCCGGCACCTGCATGTACCACGCCGCGTAGTCCTGGGAGTGCTGCGCGCCGACGCGGGCAGCGGCGCCGTTGGGGCCGCGGAAGACCATGGGCGCGCCCATCTGACCGCCGGACATGTAGAGGGTTTTCGCGGCGGAGTTGATGATCTGGTCAATCGCCTGCATGGCGAAGTTGAAGGTCATGAACTCCACAATGGGGCGCAGACCGCCAAAGGCGGCACCCGTGGCGATGCCGGCAAAGCCATGTTCGGTGATCGGGGTATCGATCACGCGCTTGGCGCCGAACTCGTCCAGCATGCCCTGGGAAATCTTGTAGGCGCCCTGGTATTCGGCCACTTCTTCGCCCATCAGAAAGACTGAATCATCGCGACGCATTTCCTCGGCCATCCCGTCCCGCAGCGCTTCGCGCACTGTTTGTTCCTTCAGGGTGGTGCCTTCCGGCCAGTCAGGGGAGGTGTCGGTTTGGGGAGCGGCGGGGGCAGGGGCGGGCGCCTCGGAGGCCGCAGGGGCCGCCTCGTTGCCCGCGTCGGCAGCTTTCGCCGCCTCCGGCGCTGATGTCGACGTGTCGATATCGTCTGCGCTTTCGCCTTCCTCCAGCAGAATGGCAATCGCCGTGTTGACCTTCACCCCTTCGCTGCCTTCAGCGACGAGGATCTTGCCGACGATCCCTTCGTCGACGGCTTCGAACTCCATCGTGGCCTTATCGGTCTCGATTTCGGCCATGATGTCACCGGAGGAGACGGTGTCGCCCTCCTTGACCAGCCATTTGGCCAGCGTGCCTTCTTCCATGGTGGGCGAGAGGGCGGGCATCAGAATTTCAGTTGCCATGGCTCAGGCCTCCCCTGCTTCTGCGTAGATATCGGTCCAGAGCTCGTCCAATGCAGGCTCCGGCGAGGTTTTGGCAAATTCGGCACTTTCGTTCACGATTTCCTTGATCTCCTTGTCGATCGCCTTGAGATCTTCTTCGCTGGCATGTTTCCCGGTCAGGAGAAGCGAGCGCACATTTTCAATCGGGTCGCGTTCATCGCGCATTTTCTGAACCTCTTCGCGGGTCCGATATTTGGCCGGGTCCGACATCGAATGCCCGCGATAGCGATAGGTCTTGATCTCCAGAATATACGGACCCTTGCCCGCCCGGCAGTGCGCCACGGCTTTCTCACCGGCGGTTTTCACGGCCAGCACATCCATGCCGTCCACTTCCTCGCCGGGAATGCCGTAGGAGGCGCCCCGCTCCCAATAGCTGGGCGACATGGTCGAGCGTTTGGTCGAGGTGCCCATCGCATATTGATTGTTTTCAATGACGAAAATCACCGGCAGCATCCACAGCTCCGCCATATTGTAGGACTCGTAGACCTGACCCTGGTTGGCGGCACCGTCTCCGAAATAGGTGAAGGTCACACGGTCGTTTTCCTTGTACTTGTCAGAGAAGGCGAGGCCCGCCCCCAGCGGTACCTGCGCGGCGACAATGCCGTGGCCGCCATAAAAATGCTTCTCCTTGGAGAACATATGCATGGAGCCGCCTTTGCCCTTGGAATAACCGCCCTCGCGCCCGGTAAGCTCTGCCATCACGCCGTTTGGGTCCATGCCGCAGGCCAACATGTGACCGTGGTCGCGATAGGATGTGATGCGCTTATCACCTTCCTCGGCTGCGGCCTCAAGCCCAACAACGACCGCTTCCTGCCCGATATAGAGGTGGCAGAACCCGCCGATCAGGCCCATGCCGTAGAGCTGGCCCGCCTTTTCCTCAAATCGCCGGATCAGCAGCATGTCTCGGTAATAGGCCTTGAGCTCCTCCGCCGATACATTGGGTTTTTTGGTGGATTTTCGCGGTGCCATCTGAGCGGTTCTCCCTCGTCTCGCCCGGGTGCGGGCAGATAGTTTAGCGTTAAACTATTCTTTATCGGATTCGGGACGCTAATGCGAGGGACAATCTGACGCGTGGTCAGTTTGCTGGTAGATGCATTGATTCTAAAAGGAAAAACCTTTAGCGGATCACGATCTCATCAGCCCGTATCATGCCCAGCACCGAGCGCGCCTGTTCGTCAAGCAGATCGAGATCGAGAAAATCATCCGACAAACGTTGTGTGAGGTTTTCCATCCGCGCGACTTCACCCGTGACATGGGTCAATTGCAGACGCAGGGCATCGGCCTCCGCGACAATCTCAGCACGGCGAAAGAGACCAAAGTCTCCCTGCACAGCAGCAAAAGTGAAATAGGTTGCAAGCCCAAGGGCCAGGGCGAAGAACACAAATGCTCCTAGAGCGGGCCGGGGTGTTCGGGTCATTGATCGTGCCTCATGGTCGCCTCTTACCGGGCGTGACAACTGTATGGCACATGTGACGCTTCAAGGGAATCCCCTTTGTCGCAAATCCTTTAAGAATCAGGCGCTTTTACGCACATCTGCGAGATTCATCCGGCGCGATGTCACTGATTGAGGGCCGCGACCCCGGGTAATTCCTTACCTTCCATCCACTCCAGAAAGGCCCCGCCCGCGGTGGAGATATAGGTGAAGTCATCCGCCGCCCCGGCCTGGTTCAGGGCCGCCACAGTGTCGCCGCCGCCAGCCACCGAAATCAATGTGCCCGCCTTGGTCTGGCGCGCGGCATCTGCGGCAGCGGCATTGGTGGCCTGATCGAAAGGCGCGATTTCAAAAGCGCCGAGCGGACCGTTCCAGATCAGCGTTTTCAGATCGGCAAAAGCGGCGGTGACGGCCTTCACACTTTCCGGGCCCGCATCGAGCACCATCTGATCCGCGTCCAGAACCGTGTCAGGGCCAAGGGCGATCACCTCATGCGCAGCACCTGCCTTGAAGTCGCGTGCCACCAACCCGTCCACAGGCAGCAAGATGCGGCAACCGGCCTCGGCCGCGCGGGCCATGATGGACTTTGCGGTGTCGATGAAATCTGGTTCCTGCAAGGATGCGCCCAGCTGTGCGCCTTGCGCGGCGAGGAAGGTATTTGCCATGCCGCCGCCGATCACCAGAAGATCCAACCGGCCCACGAGGTTTTCGAGCAAGGCGATTTTGGTCGACACCTTCGCGCCGCCCACCACCGCGCCGACCGGGCGTTGTGGTGTCGACAAAGCGGATTCCAACGCGGAGAGTTCCGCCTGCATCAGGCGCCCCGCGCAAGATGGCAGCAGCTGCGCAACCCCTGTTGTCGAAGCGTGCGCCCGGTGGGCGGCGGAAAACGCATCGTTGCAATAGATGGCCCCGAGGCTTGCCAGGAATTTAGCCATGTCGGGATCGTTTGCCTCTTCTCCTGCGGCGAAACGGGTGTTCTCAACCAAGACCACGGATCCCGCGGGCAGCGCCTTCAGCGCGTCAACATCAGGCCGTTCAATAAAGGTGACGTCCTGACCCAGCGCCGCTTCCAGCGCGGGCAGGATCACACGCAGGGACATTTCGGGCACGTGTTTTCCCTTCGGGCGGCCAAAATGCGCCAGCAGGATCGGCAGACCGCCGCCTGCAACGATGTCCTTGATTGTGGGCACGATGCGGTCGATGCGCGTGGTGTCGGTGACGCGCCCGTCTTCAACCGGGACATTGATATCCACCCGCACCAGCACGCGTTTGCCCGCCAGGTCCATATCGTCCAGTGTCTTCCAACCCATCGCCTGTTCCTTTCATCCCTGCTGGCCCGTGTTTTGCGCTTATCTGCCCAGAGGTCAATGGACTTGCTTGGCATTCGCGCCGCCACGGCTTAGGTAATCGGCAACGATTATCGAAGGAGCGCCAGATGGCTGAGATCAAAGACCCCGAAAACACAATCCTGATTGAGCTGAAAGGCGGCACCGTGACTGTCCAGCTCTTGCCGGACGTCGCACCGCAACATGTCGACCGGATGAAGGAATTGGCGCGGTCCGGGCAATATGACAACGTGGCCTTTCACCGGGTGATTGAAGGCTTCATGGCGCAGACCGGCGACGTGCAGCACGGCGATATGGAAGACGGCTTCAACCTGCGCATGGCGGGTACAGGCGGATCCGACCTGCCGAATGTTCCGGCGGAGTTCTCCAAGATCCCGCATGCGCGCGGCTCCATCGGGGCGGCCCGGTCGCAAAACCCTGACAGCGCCAACAGCCAGTTTTTCATCAACTTCAAGGACAATGATTTCCTGAACGGTCAGTACACCGTTTACGGTCAGGTGATCGAAGGGATGGAGCACGTGGATGCCATCACCCGTGGCGAGCCGCCTGCGGAGCCTGACCGGATGATTTCCGTGAAGGTGGCTGCGGATGTATAAGGCGCTGGTTGCATCGCTGATGCTCGCAGGCCCGGCGGCGGCAACGGGCATCGAAATTCAGGTGTCCGGCGAGGCCGAGGGCACGATTGTCATCGATCTGCTCGAAGATGTGGCCCCTGGCCATGTGGCGCGGATCACCGCGCTGGCGGAAGAGGGCGCCTATGATGGTGTCGTCTTTCACCGGGTGATCGAAGGCTTTATGGCGCAGACCGGCGATGTGGAACATGGCAAGACCGGTGGGGACATGCGCCGTGCCGGAACCGGCAGTTCAGATCAGCCTGACCTGGCGGCGGAGTTTTCCGATGTGCCCTTTGATCGCGGTGTCGTCGGCATGGCCCGCGCGCAAAGTCCCGACAGTGCCAACAGCCAATTCTTCATCATGTTTCAGGAAGGCTATTTCCTGAACGGCCAGTACACTGTTGTGGGCCGTGTGACCGAAGGGCTCGACGTGCTGGACGCGATCAAGCTGGGGGCAGGCCCAAATGGCGCCGTGATCGGCGCGCCGGACATTATGGAAAAGGTGACCGTGACTGAGTGAAACGACATCCCGTTCTTGCGTGATCAAAAGCCGCCGCTGACCCAAGCGGCGGTTTTTTTGTCGGATGAAGTCCCGGCGATGATCGGAGCGTGATGCGGTTCAGGTGTTTCCCGAAACGCTTTGAGCGCCAGCGCCGCGCCAGCGATCAACGACATCATCTATTTGCCTTTGGCTCCGGCAATGCCAGACAATTTTGTCCTCTGCTGCGTCCAATGTGGTGGCGATATAGTCTCGAAATTTGCTTCGTTTTCTGATGCTGCGAAAAGCAAATCGGTACTGCTGCAGAGGCCAATCTACATTCCCGGGGGGTAGCTCCGGACGCGTCTTGCCAAGGTTGCGCCACGGGCGCGACATAAGGCGCCATGCTCTTACCAGCTCCGAGGGGTCGAGCCAAATAATGGCCTGCGCTCTTGGCAGCGCCTGGTGAAGAAGGCTTGGACCTCCCTCCAGTATCCACGCGTCCGTCGCAACGATGTCAGACAGTTCTGCTTCGATCTCCGGTCTTGACCGCTGTTTCCAACCGCTGGTCAACTTGATCGCATCGAATGAAATCAACGATATTTCAGGGCGCAGATCGCTCAATTGCCTTGCGATATGGCTCTTGCCTGCCCCATTCGCGCCGGTGACAATCAATCTTTGCATCTACCACCTGCCTGTCGTGTTTGTTGTCGGGTCTTTCTCTCCAATGTGTCTGCTTCCCGACGGCAGCAAAGCTCCGCAGGACGCATCCAAACGCTGATCATATGCGCCGCACAAAAAACGCGCCCCAGAGCGGGGCGCGCTTGTTTGCAGATATTTACCTACATAGCGGCCAACTGGTTGTTCGGGCCGCGTGTTGCTCAGGACGCAGGGTTCGCTTTCGCCGCGGGCGCGGTTTTGGCGCCTGGGTTCAGCGGATCGTCCTGGCGTTGTACGGAGCCTTCGAAGTGGGCACCGGACTCGATGGCGATCGTCTTGTGGATGATGTCACCCTCGACGCGCGCCGTGGAGGTCAGACGCACTTTCAGACCGCGCACGCGGCCCACGATGCGACCGTTCACAACGACATCATCGGCAATGACTTCGCCTTTGATGGTCGCCGTTTCGCCGATGGTCAGCAGATGCGCGCGGATATCACCTTCAACAGTCCCCTCAACCTGAATGTCACCGGTGGTCTTCATATTGCCGGTCACATGCAGATCAGCCGACAGCAGCGAAGCCGGTGGCTTGGCTTTGGGGGGGCTGGCCTTGTACTCGCTTGAGGCCGGTTTGGCCGGTGCAGAAGAAGATGGCGCTTTCGCCGGAGTATCTGCCTCGGCCGGTTTCTGGCCTGGTTCGTTGATTTTGCTCTTAGAAAACATCTTTTGCAGCCTTGATATAGATCATTGGGTTTACAGCTTTCCCACCGACACGAACTTCGTAGTGCAGATGCACGCCGGTCACCCGTCCGGATGCACCCATATCACCGATATGTTCGCCGCGCGAGACCCTTTGCCCAACTTTAACGCGAATTTTTGACAGATGAGCGTACCTTGTCTCAATCCCGAAGTCGTGCTCGATTTTCACCAGCCGACCGTAGCCGGATTGCCAGCCCGCGTGGGTCACCACACCATCCGCTGTGGCATGCAGGTCGGTGCCAGCCGGTGCCGCAAAATCGACGCCGCGGTGCATCCGGCGTCCACCGGTCTTGGGGTCGCGGCGGAAGCCATAGTCACTGGTGAAGCGGAACGCCTGTTTGACGGGCAGCGCGAAGGGGGCTTTCTCAGCCGCGATGCGATAGAGGTTCAGCGTATCCATCTGTTCCAGCAGCCGGTTTGCGCGGATGAAATCCGGGGACAGTTCTTCACCACGGCTGGAGAAAGACAGCGGCGTCAGCGGTCCGCCCTGGCCGGAATAACCGCGCCGTACCTGATCCAGAATGCGCTGCGGCGGCATGCCTGCGGCTTTGAACATCTTGTCCAGCGGCGCCACCGAAATCGTCATCGCCTCTTCGAGCTGGCGGAAGATCTGGTCGTTGTTCTCTTTCATCAGCGCGATTTCATGGGTCAGCTCGTCGGCATGATGCAACGCTTCCTGCGCATCGGCGACCACCTTGTCCCGCTCGGCCGCCGTACGGGCGAGGGCTTCGGACAGGAAATCAACCGGGGCACCGGCGTCTTTTGCCGCCAGAAGATTTGTCGCCGCCTCATCAGCAGCATCATCCTGCAGATTGGCCAGCGCCAGGCGCGCTTCTTCGCGTTCCTTCATGGTGCTGCGCAGGGTGGTCTGAATGACCTCGATGCCGGTTTCCAATTCATGGCGCCGGGTTTCCGAGGTCAGCAATTGGGACTGCATCACTGAAATTTGATCAAGCGCCGCGTTGAACCGCGCGTGTGCGGCCGATGCTTCGGCGGCCCGGCGGTCACGTTGTGCGGAGAGATCGTTCAACCGCGCCTGGTAGGTCACCTGGTCGCGTTTGGCCTGTTCGCGAAAGTTGCCAGCGCCGATGCTGTCCATCAGCAGAACCGCTGTGGCGATGATGGTCCACGCGACCAGCAGCGAGCCACCGGCAAAGGCAATCAGCTGGGTTTCCGGACGCAGGCGTATGAATCTGGTGTCGGTATCGGATTTGAGAAACACGCGGCGCTCAGGGAAATGCCGTTCCAGCATACCGTGAACTTTGATAGCCAAACGTGTCCGCACAAAGCTGTCCCTTTGCCTGTTTCCCCGGAGCGCACACCTTCTGTGGATGGTTAACCCTCCGCCACGAAGTGCTTAATGAGGCGGCATTGAGGGGGCAAGTGGCTTTCACGTTCAGCCTGCAACTTGTCGTTGAATTGTTGCAAATCGGCAAAAAACTGCTGATTTCCCCGGAAACTTGGCGTCAAACGGTCTCTGTCAATGGCCAGTAGAAATCGGGGGGAATACCAGCCTCCGCGCGTTTCTCTTCATTGAAGGGCGGTTTCAGCGCGCCATGGAAATATTTGCGAACGAGCGCATGGAAGGTTTCCTTGGGATCCTGTTCGTGGCGACCGCAGAGAAAGTGAAACCATTTTGACCCATAGGCCACATGCGCGACTTCTTCGGCGTAGATGGTTTCAAGGGCAGCAACGGCCGACCCGGCTTTCGCCTTGCGGAAAATCTCGATCATGCCGGGCGTGACATCCAGACCGCGCGCCTCCAGCACCATCGGCACCACGGCCAGGCGCCCCATCAGGTCATCCACGGTGTCTTCGGCGGCACGCCACATGCCGGCATGCGCGGGCAGGGCGCCATAGTGGCTGCCCATCTCCTCCAGACAATCGCACATCAGGTTGAAGTGCTTGGATTCTTCATCTGCCGCTTTCACCCAATCGTCGTAGAACCCCATCGGCATCGGCGTCTCGGTGAAGCGTGCGATGACGTCCCAATGCAGGTCCACGGCATTGAGTTCGATATGCGCGACCGCATGCAGCAAGGCAATGCGTCCCTCGGGCGTGCCGGGACGACGGCGCGGCACATCGCGCGGGCTGAGCAGTTCCGGCGCATCCGGGCGTGCCGGGTGCAGCGGCGGCGTGGCGCTGCCGATCTCCGGTTTTTGTCCATCCTCGCGGGCGGCCTGCCATGCGGCGGCAAACTGGCGGGAGAGGGCGGTCTTTTCCCGCCCGTCTGCCGTGCGCAGGACCGCCTCCGCCATTGCCGCCAGGGGGATCACAGGGCGCGGACCGCTTCCAGAACCGCGTCAACATGACCGGGGACTTTCACCTTCGGCCAGATCTGCGCAATCGTGCCATCCGCAGCGATCAGGAAGGTGCTGCGTTCGATCCCCATGAATTTCTTGCCGTACATGCTCTTTTCTTTCCACACACCATAGTCTTCGCAGGCAGTGCCGTTCTCGTCGGACAAAAGTGGTACGGTCAATTCCTTCTTTGCGACGAACTTCTCGTGGCTCGCCATGCTGTCCTTGGAGATGCCAAAGACCACCGCGCCCGCTTCTTCGAAGGCCGCACGGTTTTCGGAAAATCCGACGCTCTCCTTGGTGCAGCCCGGCGTGTTGTCGCGCGGATAAAAGAACAGGACGATGGGCTTGCCTTTCAAGGCAGACAGCGTGACGTCGCCGCCATCGGTGCTGGGCAGGGCGAAATCCGGGGCAGGTTGCGAAATCTCTGGCATGGCACTCTCTTGGGTTTTAAGGTTGGTGTTGCAATGACATAGTAGAGCAGCGCAGGCCATAGGGAAGGCCTGCATCCAAGATAACAATCGTTCCTTCGCAACCCAAGAAGCCGTACCCCGTTTTGGAACCTGAAACGCCCAGTCCCACCAAGCCGCGCCGCAGAAAAAGAGGTTTTGTGGCCTGGTTTCTGCTGGCCCTGCTTTTGGCTGGGGCAGGCGGCGCGCTTATGTGGGTCAAGGACCGTGAAATCATCGTGCCCGATTGGGCGCGGGCGCAGATCGATACCCGTCTGGCCGAAGCGATCCCGGATGCTCAGGTGAGCTACGGCGAAATGGTGCTGATCGTTGACGAGGGGTGGCGGCCGCGCGCCAGCGTGCGCGATGTGCGGGCAACGACCCCGGCGGGCGGCGAGATCGTCGCCTTTTCAGAAGTCCGCGCCAGCCTGTCGATGCGCGGAGTGCTGCGCGGGACGCTGGAGTTGAAATCGCTGGACCTCAGCGGTGTATTCCTCAACCTGCGCCGCAGCCCCGAGGGGGGTATTTCCCTGTCGTCCGGGACCGGCACATCGCCGCCGGTGCGGCGCGCGCCCAATCTGGTGCAGCTGATCGCGGAGATGGACGAGTTTCTGTTGCGTCCGGGGCTGGCACAGTTGAACGAGGCAAATCTGAACGCCCTGACCCTGCGCTATGAGGACGAACGCGCCAATCGCGCCTGGACAGTGGATGGCGGGCGTTTGGGGCTGCGCCGAACGGGCGAAACCCTTCAGTTGAGCGTTGATCTGGCCGTTTTGGGCGGCGGCGCACAGGTGGCCACGGTGGCGGCGAATTACGCGGGCCGCATTGGCGACACGGCGTCGGATTTCGGTGTCACCTTCGCAAATGTCGATGCGGGCGATGTCGCGGTGCAGGGTCCGGCCTTTGGCTGGCTGGAGGCGCTGCGCGCGCCGATTTCGGGATCGTTGCGCGGGGGCATGAACGCCGATGGCACCTTTGACCCGCTAAATGCGACCTTTCAGATCGGCGCTGGCGTCATCCAGCCCACACCCGAAACCCGTGCCATCCCCATCGACGGCGCGCGCAGCTATTTCAGCTATACCCCCGCAGAGCGCCTGTTGCGGTTCGATGAGCTTTCGGTGGAAAGCAAATGGGTCAGCGGCCGCCTTGACGGGACCGCGTCGCTGGCTGATGACGGCAATGGCCGGATCGAAGATCTGGTGGGGCAATTGCGGCTCAGCGATCTCAAGATCAACCCGGCGGATTTCTACGACGTGCCGGTCACCGTTTCCGAGGCCGAGCTTGATTTCCGCCTTACCCCGCAGCCCTTTTCGCTGCATCTGGGCCGGTTGCAGATTTTGGACGAAGGATACCTGCTGCGCGCCAAGGGAGAGGTGGCTGCAGATGCCAGTGGATGGGACATCGCGGTGGACGCGCAGATGGATCGCTTTGATTCCGCACGCCTGATGGGGCTCTGGCCCGAAGCCCTGGGACCGAAAACGCGCAAATGGCTTAACGAAAACCTCTTCGCTGGGACCTTGCAGGATGTCAACGCGGCGCTGCGTTGGCGTGCGGGCGCGGCCCCCGAGACATTCCTGGGGTTTGACTTCAAAGAGGCGGATGTTCGGTTTTTGAAAGAAATGCCCCTGATCAAACAGGCCCAGGGGCACGCCTCGATTCTCAAGGACCGCTTTGTGCTGGTGGTGGACAAGGGCGGCGTCGAGGCCCCTGAAGGGGGCAGCGTTGATCTGGCCGGTTCGTCCTTCATCATCCCGGATATCCGGGCCAAGGAGGAAACCCCGGCGGTGGTCCGACTGCTCACCGACTCGTCGGTGACAGCGGCCCTGTCGATGCTGGATCAACCGCCGCTTGAGGTGCTGAGCAAAGCCGGGGAGCCTGTGACGCTGGCCGAGGGGCGCGCGACACTGGCGGGCACATTGGCGCTCCCGCTCAAGAAAGAAGCCCAGATCGAAGAGGTCGCATTCCATGTCACCGGCGCGCTTGCCAACGTCAGCAGCACCCAACTGATCAAGGACCGGACAGTCCGTGCGCCTTTGCTGTCGCTTGTGGCCTCTGATGAATTGGTCACGGTGCGCGGGCCGGGGGATCTGGATGGTTTGCCCTTCGACGTGACATGGCAGCAACCGCTTGGGGAGCCCGGCACGCCGGGCACGGTCACGGGCCAGATCGATATTTCAACCGAAGCGCTGGAGGATCTGAAGGTCGGTCTGCCGCCAGAATATGTGACCGGTGAGGGCAACGCGGATATTGTGGTGGAACTGGTCAAGGATCAGCCGCCGAAACTTGAACTCAGCTCCGATCTGCGGGGCATCACGCTGAGCATTCCGCCCATCGGCTGGTCCAAGCGCGCGGCCACGGCGGCGGAGTTCAAGCTCGCGGCGACGCTGTCGGAAATCCCGACCGTGCAAAGCCTGTCGCTGCAGGCGCCGGGCCTTTCTGCCACAGGGGACATTACGCTGTCCGGGGCCGGTCAGCTGGACAGGGTCCGGTTGTCGCGCGTGCTTGTCTCGGATTGGCTGGATGCGCAGGTTGATCTGGTGGGCCGGGGTGCGGATGTGCCCGTGGGCGTTGTGTTGCGCGGCGGCACGCTTGATCTGCGGCGGGCGGACATCCCGGATGACGCCGCCACCGGAGAAAACACGCCGCTGACCGTGGCGCTGGACCGGCTGCAGGTCAGCGACACCATCGCCATCACCAACATCCGGGGGGACTTCACCACGGGCGCGGGCCTCGACGGCACCTTTTCGGGGCGGGTCAATGGCGGCGCACCGGTCAATGGCCGAATGATCCCGCAGGGCGGGCGCAGCGCGATCCGATTGACGGCGAATGATGCGGGATCGGTGTTTTCCTCGGCAAATGTTTTGCAGAAGGCCCGAGGCGGCAAGTTTGAACTGATCCTGATCCCGGTGGGCACCGGTGGTGCATTTGACGGCACCCTGCGGGTGCTGGACACAAGCATCGTCGACGCGCCCGCGATGGCCGCCTTGCTCAATGCGGTCAGCATCGTCGGGCTCTTCAACGCGGAAGGCGGCGACAGCCTCTATTTCTCCGAGGTCGGTGCGGATTTTCGCTTGTCCCCGTCGCAGATCACCCTGCGCGAAGGCAGTGCTGTGGGCCCCTCGATGGGGATTTCCATGGACGGGATCTACGCCCTGGGCACCGGGCAGTTGCAGATGCAGGGTGTCATCACCCCGGTCTATATTCTCAACGGTATCGGCAGCGTGTTTACCCGCAAGGGCGAGGGGCTTTTTGCCTTCAACTACTCGATCACCGGCACGGCCAAGAACCCGGATGTTTTTGTCAATCCGCTGACGGCGCTGACACCGGGCGGCATCCGCGATCTCTTCCGCGCGCCCAAGCCTGATGTGCCCCTCGCCGAAGGCGAAACACCGCCACCCGTCATCGAGCGCGCCCCGCCTGTTGCAACGACCGGAGAAGATCGCTAGGGGGCCGCCATGAAACTCAGCGACTTCGATTTCGAGCTTCCCGAACACCTGATTGCGACCCGCCCGGCGGTGCCGCGCACAGCTGCGCGCCTGTTGGTCGCCAAGGGGGATACAATCGCCGATGCGGTGGTGTCGGACCTTGTTGATTTTCTCCGCCCCGGCGACCGTTTGGTGTTGAACGATACCAAAGTCATCCCCGCGCGGCTGACCGGGGTGCGCCACCGCATCAGCGCGCAGGGTGCCACGCAGGCCAGGATCGAAGTGACCCTGCTGGAACCGCGCAGTGACGGCACATGGGCGGCCCTCATCAAACCCCTGAAAAAGCTGAAAATCGGGGAAGAGGTTGTTTTCAGCGATGCCTTGCGGGCCAGTTTGCAAGGCACCGCTGACGGGCAGGGGCATCTTGTCTTCAACTTGAGGGGGGATGATTTTGATGCGGCGCTGAATGCCGCCGGTGCCATGCCGCTGCCGCCTTATATCGCGGCCAAACGACCGGCGGATGCGCAGGATATGCAGGACTATCAAACCGTCTTTGCCCGCAACAAGGGGGCCGTTGCCGCGCCAACCGCCTCCTTGCATTTCGACGATGCTCTGCTCGCGGCGCTCTCCGAGAAGGGCGTCAGCTTCAGCCATGTGACCCTGCATGTGGGCGCAGGCACATTTCTGCCGGTGAAAGTCGAAGATGTGACCACCCACAAGATGCATTCCGAATGGGGCAGGGTCAGCGCGCAAGCCGCCGCCGAGATCGCGGAGACGAAACGGACCGGCGGGCGCGTGATCCCGGTTGGCACAACTGCGCTGAGATTGATCGAAACCGCCGCACGGGGGGGGCAGATCACATCCTGGGAGGGGGATACCGATATCTTCATCTATCCGGGGTTTGCGTTCCAGATCACCGACGCGCTGATGACCAATTTCCACTTGCCCAAATCCACCCTGATGATGCTGGTCTCGGCGCTGATGGGGCCCGACACCGTGCGGCGCATTTACGATCACGCCATCCGCGCGGAGTATCGTTTTTTCTCTTATGGGGATGCGTCGCTTCTCTTTCCGAAATAATCCCTCATGGGCGCAAAGCGACCTGCGAAGTCGCACATGAGACGGACCTGACCACGGCCATGCGGCAAGGAGGGCGAAACACCCCTCCCAAGATAAGACGGAGATCAACATGCTTCAGGTTTTATCAAGCGCATGGGCGCTCTTGCTGGGCATGTCGCTCCTGATGGTCGGGAACGGGATGCAAGGCACATTGCTGGGCATCCGTGGCGAGATCGAGGGTTTTTCTACACTGGAGATGTCCATCGTGATGTCGGCCTATTTTGTCGGCTTTCTGGGCGGGTCGCGGATGGCCCCGGGGATGATCCGGCGGGTTGGCCACGTGCGGGTCTTTGCTGCGCTGGCCTCGCTGATCTCTGCGGTGATGATCATCTACCCCACGCTGACCGAGGTCTGGGTCTGGACACTGGGCCGGGTGCTGATCGGGTTTTGCTTCTCGGCCGTGTATGTGACGGCAGAGAGCTGGCTCAACAACGCGGCCACCAACGAAAACCGCGGCCAGGCGCTCTCGCTCTACATGATCGTGCAGACCGCAGGGATCGTGCTCAGCCAGGCGCTGCTGCTGGCCGCCGATCCGTCGGGCTACGTCCTTTTCGTCATCCCATCGGTGCTGGTGTCGATTGCGGTCACACCCATCCTGTTGTCGATCAGCCCGACACCGGCCTTTGATACCACCAAACCGATGAGCCTTCGGGAGCTTGCCGGTTACTCTCCAATGGGCTGCGTCGGCATGTTCCTGCTGGGCGGTGTCTTTTCCGCGCAATTCGGTATGGCCTCCGTCTATGGCGCCAAGGCCGGGCTTTCCGTCGCGCAGATCTCCACCTTCGTGGCGATGTTCTTTGTCGGTGCGATGCTGCTGCAATATCCAATTGGTTGGATCTCCGACCGGATGGACCGGCGCTTTCTGATCCTGATCGTGTCGGCGGTTGGCGTCATCGGCTCTGCCATCGGCATGTTGCTGGGCGGGCACTTCACGATGCTGCTGGTCTCGGCCTTTGTGGTGGGCGGGATGTCGAACCCGCTCTATTCTCTGCTGATCGCCCACACCAACGACTTTCTGGAACATGAAGACATGGCCGCCGCATCGGGCGGGCTGATCTTCATCAACGGGCTTGGTGCGATCCTCGGCCCGATCATCACCGGCTATATGATGGACGTGGTGGGGCCGGGCGGCTTCTATCTTTTCACAGGTGTGCTTTTTGCGATGTTGGTGATCTACGCGGCCTATCGATCGACGGTGCGCAAGTCGATTCCGGTTCAGGAAACGGGGGCGTATGTTGCTGTGGCCCCGTCCTCGACCTCGGTTGCCCTCGAATATGCTCAGGAATACGCCATTGAGAGCGAATTGAGCGACGAAAACGCCACAAATGCTGGTTGAATGTGTCGTAATGATGCAAAAAGTGACTAGGTGATTGAAGTAAACAGAGCATACGTTAATGACACGGTATGTTTAATGGAGACGGTAGGTATGGTTGGTCCGCAAGAGATTTTGAGCTTCTGGCTGGATGAAGTCGGTCAGAGCGGTTGGTACACGCAATCCGATGCTTTGGATGGCGCAATCAGGACCCGGTTTGAAGAGAGTTGGCACGGCGCCTGCGAAGGCCGGTTCTCTCTCTGGCTGACATACCCCTCCGGCGCGCTGGCCTATGTCATCCTGATGGATCAGTTCTCCCGCAACATGTTCCGCGGCACGGCCCAGGCCTTTGCCAGCGACAAGGTTGCCCTGGCAGCAGCAAAATCTGCCATCGACAAACGCTGGGACATGCGGATTGACGAGCCCGCGCGCCAGTTCTTTTATCTGCCGCTGATGCATTCCGAAAACCTCTGCGATCAGGAACGTTGCGTGCGGCTGATGTGTGAACGGATGCCGGAACACGGTGCCGAAAACCTGTTGCACGCCCGGGCACACCGCGATGTGATCCGCGAATTCGGGCGCTTCCCCTTCCGCAACGAGGCTTTGGGCCGGACGCCGACAAAGCTCGAAAACGAGTTTGCCGCGCGGGGTGGATACGGCGAAATGATCCGCAGCCTGCAGACCGCAAAAGCCGCCTGAGAAATTCGATTGCATGGGGTGATATGCCCCCTTGCAAGGTGCGCATATGTCGCGCCGCGGCTGCTGTTGCCGCTGATGGGAATATAGTTTAACGGTGAACTATATTCCGGATATTCCATCAGCGAGGACACACCATGGCCGCGAAATCCTTTGATCTTATTGTGATCGGTGCAGGCCCTGGCGGCTATGTTGCAGCCATTCGCGGGGCGCAGCTGGGGATGTCCGTTGCCATCGTCGAGCGCGAGCATCTGGGCGGTATCTGTCTCAACTGGGGCTGCATCCCGACCAAGGCGATGCTGCGGTCTTCCGAAGTCTTTCATCTGATGCATCGCGCCAAGGAGTTCGGCCTGAAAGCCGACAACGTAGGCTATGATCTCGACGCGGTGGTCAAGCGCTCGCGTCAGGTTGCCGGGCAACTGTCGGGCGGCATTGGCCACCTGATGAAAAAGAACAAGGTCACCGTTTTCATGGGCGCGGCCACCATTCCCGCCAAGGGCAAGGTCAGCGTCAAGACCGACAAGGGCGCTGAGGAGCTGACCGCAAAGAACATCGTGTTGGCCACCGGTGCGCGCGCCCGTGAGCTGCCGGGGCTGGAGGCCGACGGCGATCTGGTCTGGACCTACAAACACGCGCTGGAACCCAAGCACATGCCGAAAAAGCTACTGGTGATCGGGTCGGGGGCCATCGGCATCGAATTTGCCAGTTTCTACAACACGCTGGGTGCCGATACGACAGTGGTCGAGGTCATGGACCGCGTGCTGCCCGTTGAGGACGCGGAAATTTCTGCCTTCGCGAAGAAGTCGTTTGAGAAGCAGGGCATGAAGATCATGCAGAAGGCGATGGTCAAACAACTCGACCGCGCCAAGGGTAAGGTGACGGCCCATATCGAGGTGGGCGGCAAGGTCGAAAAGCACGAGTTCGACACGGTGATTTCCGCCGTGGGCATCGTCGGCAATGTTGAGGGTCTGGGCCTCGAAGACCTGGGCGTCAAGGTTGACCGCACCCATGTGGTCACGGATGAGTTTTGCCGCACCGGGGTCGACGGGCTCTATGCCATCGGCGATATCGCGGGCGCGCCCTGGTTGGCGCATAAGGCGAGCCATGAGGGCGTCATGGTCGCCGATCTGATCGCGGGCAAACACGCGCATCCCGTCAAACCGGAAACCATCGCGGGCTGCACCTATTGCCATCCGCAGGTGGCCTCCGTGGGCTATACCGAAGCCAAGGCCAAGGAGCTGGGCTACGAGATCAAGGTTGGGCGTTTCCCCTTCATCGGCAATGGCAAGGCCATCGCTCTTGGTGAACAGGAAGGCATGATCAAAACCATTTTTGATGCCAAGACCGGCGAGCTTCTAGGCGCGCATATGGTGGGGGCCGAAGTTACCGAGCTCATTCAGGGCTACGTTGTGGGCCGCCAGCTGGAGACCACCGAAGAAGATCTGATGAATACGGTCTTCCCGCATCCGACGCTGTCCGAGATGATGCACGAATCTGTGCTCGACGCCTACGGTCGCGTTATCCACATGTGATGAGATCTCAATTGCGATAAGGAAGCATTGTGCGCGCCTATTTGAAAAACCTTTGGATCGACCGCGCGAGACCTGTTTGTGCCGTATCTGCTGTCTGTGTGGCGGCGCTTGCGGGATCCGTTCAGGCCGAGACTTCGGCGCGTCAGGCCACCTTTGGCAATTGGGGCGTATATGTAGAAGAAGAGCCCAGGCCCAAGACGTGTTGGGCAGCAACGATTCTGTATGATGATCTAGAAGCTGATCAGAGTTATTTTCTGGCGGTCACACAGTTCAACAATAATGCCAACCCGCAGGTGTCAATCTTTTCAAACAAACGCATGCCGCGTTCGGTGGGCATTTTCATAAACGTTGCGGGGCGCGACTATCGAATGAGATCGGATGGCACCAGCGCCTGGTTGTCGAATCGACATGATAACTTGGTCTTGAGGGAGTTTCTGCAGGTTTCGAATAATCGGGGTCGCGTGCGGGCGGGCAGTAAGGGTTTTGCATATATCGATGTGGACATGACCGGGTTCTCCCGCGCATTCGATCTGATGATGAAAGAATGCGGTCGCCGGTAGTATTGGCGCAGGCAAGACCTCAAAATGATCTGCTTAACGATATAGGTCGGGGCGTCACACGCGCGTGTGCGCCGTCCTTGCCATTCTGAAAATAACGCCCGCCGCCATGACCAAAAGCGGCAGTGCAAAGCTGCGGTAGGTGATTTGGGCGTTGAACCCCAGATAGGCGCCCCAGGAGCCGTTGAACAAAAGCAAGCTCTCTTCGATGCTTGTGCCTTCGAAACCGGATGCCGTCTGAATGCCCGCCTGCAGGGTAAAGAGCAGGGCTGCCGCGCCGAGAAACCCGAACACGCCCCAGCGGAGGGGGAGGAAAACGCCCAAAATGACGGCTGCGACAGTGATGTACAGGGGTACAGTGATGTACAGGGGTAATGTCATGGCAGGCCGCTCTTTTCCTTGTGGTGATCGTGCAGGGCTCACCTAAGTGCGAGGCGACGCGAGGGAAAGCGGGCAGCTTTCACGTTAGGGTGAACCGTATCTCCAATTGCGCGCCCAAGCCCGCTCTGTCATGCAGACACCGAGGAGAACGACGATGCAGAGAACCCCCTGGGGCCTCGTTCTTGCGCTTTGGGGGGCGGGCCTTGGTGCCGCTGCTCAATATGGCAAGTTCAGCGCCACTTTCGATCAACTGCCCGCGATTTACCCCGATGCGGGCGCGGCTCTGGGTTTTGTGGTGTCCATCGTGGGGCTGCTGGGCATTTTCTTCGGCGTTGCGGCCGGGCTGATGGTCGCGCGCATTCGTTATCGCCGCGCGCTGCTCTGGGCGCTTTGGGCCGGGGCCGCGCTCTCCGCGTTTCAGGCGTTTTTGCCGCCGCTGCCATGGCTGCTCTTCAGCCGCGCGCTGGAAGGGTTGTCGCATCTGGGCCTTGTCGTGGCGGCGCCCACGCTGATTGCGCAGATCTGCGCACCCAAGGATCGAGGTCTTGCCTTGACGCTCTGGGGCACGTTCTTTGGGGTCGCCTTCGCGGTACTCGCCTGGGCCGGTTTGCCGCTGGTGGCCTGGCAGGGCCTGCCGGCGTTGCTGACGGCGCATGCGCTCTACATGGCGGTTTTCGCGCTCTATCTCGGGACCCGGCTGAGCGCGCTCACACTTGACACCCCAGCCTCTGCGCTATCACCGGGGCAAATTCTGCGCGACCACCTGACGATCTACCGCTCCCCTGCGATTTCAGCGCCTGCCATCGGCTGGCTTTTCTACACCTTCTGTTTTGTCTCCATCCTGACGGTTCTGCCGTCCTTCATCGCCGAGGACAGCCGCGCCTTTGTCATGGGCGCGATGCCCCTGACCAGCATCCTGATCTCGATGACCCTGGGCGTTGCCCTGCTGCGCGTCATTTCCGCCGTTTCCGTTATCCTGATCGGTTTCGCGGGGAGTGCGATGACCATGATCTGGCTCTGGGCGATCCCGGGTGATCCCATGGGCTGCTTGATGCTCGCCGCTACGATGGGTTTGATCCAGGGCGCGAGCTTTGCCGCCGTCCCACAGCTGAACCACACCCCGGCAACGCAGGCGCAGGCCAATGGCGCGGTGGCCCAGATGGGCAATGTCGGCAATACCCTGGGCACGCCGGTCATGGCGATGACTTCCGGGGCCATCGGCTATGCGGGATTGCCGCTTTTGGCGGGCTGCGCCTTTGTCCTTGGGGGCTGCGCGCATCTTCTCTTGGCCCGCCGCCGCCGTCATCGCTAAAGTTTACCTTTTGTTCTCATTTTTTCATTGGCTAATGCGCGCAATGGGCCTATGTCTAGCACGTTACACGGGGGTGCCTGATGGCCGAGTTAAAACATATCGAAGTGCGCGGCGCGCGCGAGCATAACCTCAAGAACATCGACGTGGATATTCCGCGCGACCAACTGGTTGTGATCACTGGGCTTTCTGGCTCGGGCAAGTCCTCGCTGGCCTTCGATACGATCTATGCCGAGGGCCAGCGCCGCTATGTCGAATCGCTCAGCGCTTACGCGCGTCAGTTCCTCGACATGATGCAGAAACCGGATGTGGATCATATCGCCGGTCTCTCGCCCGCGATTTCGATTGAGCAGAAAACCACCTCCAAGAACCCACGCTCCACCGTCGGCACGGTCACCGAAATCTACGACTATATGCGGCTGCTGTTCGCCCGTGTCGGCACGCCCTATTCGCCCGCCACCGGCAAGCCCATCGAGGCGCAGCAGGTGCAGGATATGGTGGATCGTGTGATGGCGATGGAGGAGGGGACCCGCGCCTATCTGCTCGCCCCGATCATCCGGGACCGCAAGGGCGAATACCGCAAGGAATTTCTGGAGCTGCGCAAGCAGGGGTTCCAGCGGGTTAAGGTGGATGGGGAGTTCTACGAACTGGACGAACCGCCCACGCTCGACAAGAAATTCCGCCACGACATCGATGTGGTGGTGGACCGGATCGTGGTCCGCGAAGGGCTGGAAACGCGGTTGGCCGACAGCCTGCGCACCGCGCTTGACCTCGCCGATGGCATCGCCATTCTGGAGACTGCCCCCAGCGACGGCGACCCGGAGCGCACAACCTTCTCGGAAAAATTCGCCTGTCCGGTCAGCGGCTTCACGATCCCGGAGATCGAGCCGCGCCTTTTCTCCTTCAACGCACCTTTTGGGGCCTGCCCGGAATGTGACGGCCTGGGGGTGGAGTTGTTCTTTGACGAGCGCCTTGTGGTGCCGGATCAGAACCTGAAAATCGCCGATGGTGCGCTGGCCCCCTGGCGCAAGGGCAAGAGCCCGTATTTTCTGCAAACCATTGAAGCCATTGCGAAACACTACAAGTTCAAACAGACCGATAAGTGGAAGGACCTGCCCAAGAAGGTGCAGCAGGTCTTTCTCTATGGCTCTGGTGAGGAAGAGATCGCCTTCCGCTATGATGAGGGCGGGCGCGTCTATCAGGTGACCCGCGTGTTCGAAGGCGTGATCCCGAATATGGAGCGCCGCTACCGCGAGACGGACAGCAACTGGATTCGCGAGGAATTCGAACGGTACCAGAACAACCGCTCCTGCGGCACCTGCGGCGGTTTCCGCCTGCGCGAAGAGGCGCTGGCCGTCAAGATCGGACCGGTCGATGGTGCGCCGGAGCAGCGGCTGCATGTCGGCGAGGTTGTTCAGATGTCGATCCGCGAGGCCTTTGACTGGTGCGAGACCGTTCCGGATCATCTCACCGTGCAGAAAAACGAGATCGCCCGTGCGATCCTCAAGGAAATCCGCGAACGGCTCGGATTCCTCAACAACGTGGGCCTTGAATATCTGACGCTCAGCCGCAATGCAGGTACGCTCTCGGGCGGTGAAAGCCAGCGTATCCGGCTGGCCAGCCAGATCGGGTCGGGCTTGACGGGTGTTCTTTACGTACTCGATGAGCCTTCCATCGGCCTGCACCAGCGCGATAACGACCGCCTGTTGCTCACCCTGAAAAACCTGCGCGATCAGGGCAATACCGTGATCGTGGTCGAACATGATGAAGAAGCAATTCGTGAGGCGGATTATGTCTTTGACATCGGTCCGGGCGCCGGGGTGCATGGCGGACAGGTGGTTAGCCATGGCACGCCAGATGTGATTGCGGGCGACACCGAGTCCATCACGGGCCAGTACCTGACCGGGACCCGGGAAATCCCGGTGCCAGCCACCCGCCGCAAGGGCAACAAGAAGAAGGTTCAGGTGATCAAGGCGACCGGCAACAACCTGCAAAACGTGACGGTTGATTACCCGTTGGGCAAATTTGTCTGCGTGACGGGCGTGTCGGGCGGTGGCAAATCCACGCTGACGATTGAGACCCTGTTCAAGACCGCGTCGATGCGGCTCAACGGCGCGCGCCAGACGCCCGCCCCCTGTGAGACCATCAAAGGGCTGGAGCATCTCGACAAGGTCATCGATATTGATCAGCGTCCCATCGGGCGCACGCCGCGGTCAAACCCCGCGACTTATACCGGGGCCTTCACGCCAATCCGCGATTGGTTTGCCGGGCTGCCGGAGGCCAAAACGCGCGGCTACAAGCCCGGACGCTTCAGCTTCAACGTCAAGGGCGGGCGCTGTGAGGCCTGTCAGGGCGATGGTGTGATCAAGATCGAGATGCACTTTTTGCCCGACGTCTACGTGGAATGTGAGACCTGCAAGGGCAAGCGCTACAATCGTGAGACGCTGGAAGTTACCTTTAAAGGTAAGAGCATAGCAGACGTTCTGGACATGACGGTTGAAGACGCGCAGGCGTTTTTCCAGGCAGTACCGTCAATTCGCGAGAAAATGGATGCGCTGATGCGTGTGGGGCTCGGCTACATCAAGGTGGGCCAGCAGGCGACCACGCTCTCGGGCGGGGAAGCGCAGCGGGTGAAGCTGTCGAAAGAATTGAGCAAACGCTCCACCGGGCGGACGCTCTACATTCTGGATGAACCCACCACAGGGCTGCATTTCGAGGATGTGCGCAAGCTGTTGGAAGTGCTGCACGAGTTGGTGGATCAGGGTAATTCGGTCATCGTGATCGAACACAACCTGGACGTGGTGAAGACCGCCGACCATATCATCGACATCGGGCCTGAAGGCGGCGATGGTGGTGGTCGGATCGTCGCCACCGGCACCCCGGAACAGGTGGCGGAGGTAGCCGAAAGCTACACCGGAAAGTACCTGAAACCGATGTTGCAGTCCCGTCGAAAGGTTGCTGCGGAGTAGGTGGCGAGAGGCACTGGGCATGCGGCGGCGGGCGGGTCGCTAGACCGCCGGTTCAAGGCACAGATCACATAGCCGCGCGAAATCATCTGCGGCGAGTGTATCAAACTCTGCGCAGAGCGCCTCGATCTCGCCAGCGCGCCTGGTGCCCAGAACCGGATCGGCAAAAAGGTGGAATTTTTCTGAAATCTCCGCGTCCGACAGCGGCAGATCGGTGTCGCCGCGCGGTGTGCGCGGGGGCGATGACACTTCGGTGCCGTCCATGAGCCTTAGCGTGACCTGCGCCCATCTTTTGCCCTCGCTGATGGCTGTAAAGTGGTCATCCTCAATCAATCGAGTGGCACCACTGACCCGCAGGATATCGGCATCCTGCAAAGTGCTTTCGGTCAGTTCCGGCACCCCGACCTGTCCGCGCACGATCATGGTGGCCACCGGAAAGGCGATGGCATAGGCGAATTCATCTGGCGTTGCAGGGTGATGCCCGGCCAACCGGATGGCGTTGTGGAAGGTTCGGATATCGACCCCTGCAATCTGGCTGTGATGCAGTTTGTGCTCTTGCATCAAATCCCGTGCTGCATCGATGGCGGGATGAGCCCAGCGGCAGCAGGGGTAGGGTTTGTAATGCGTGTCTGTGACCAGACGCCAAGCCGTGCCAAGATCCTCCCAGAACGCGGGCGCGTCTTCACAGGTCAAGGCTGGCGCACCGGTGAAACCCATCTGAGCGAGATAGGCTGCCGTGACACCCGAAGGTGCGCCCCAGCCCACCCCGTCCCGCAGCATGGTCGGGTGATCAATGCAGCGCATCATCGGGCTGCGCGGGCCGTGGTATTCTCCAATCCCCGCCGCATGACGTATCTGGTCTGGCGTACAGTCCAGTGCGCGGGCGCAGGCGGTGGCGACACCCACAGCCGTCCAGGTGCCGGAGGTGTGATATTCCGCACAGGTCGCGTGTTGGGCCAGGCCCACGCGATAGCTGACCTCATAGGCCATCGCCAAAAGCGTTGCAAAATCAGCGCCCTGCAGCCCGTCCTGAACGTCGCTCATCGCCAGAAGAGCGGGGAAAACGGCGGAGCCCGCGTGACCCTTGCAAGGGGAGGTGCCGTCATGCGCGTCCACGCTGTCAACGGTGAACGCCCCCGCCATGGCCGCCCCTGCAGGGCTGACGCGCGCGCCGTGCATCAGGATGCGGCTGCTGCCAGCCTGTCCGGTGCCAAAGAGCGCCATCGCGCCCTCTCGGGCAATACCGGCCATAGTCGTGGTCGAGGCCACCGCCGCCACCCCCATGGTATCGAGAAAGGATCGCCTGAGGACCTGCAGGACCGGCTCAGTCAGGTCATCGTAGGTCAGGTTGGCGGCAAATTCGTGAAAGGGTTTGGGCATACCAGCTCTCTGTGATCTCACCGCAGCTTACCGCGACCCGATCCATCGATGCGTCTGTTTGCGACCTATGATGTTCTGCCCCGCGCCGAAAACCGTGGCAACATCGCTGAAAAATCCTTGCCCATGCCATCCTCGTCTTCGACAAATCTGGCGTAAAGCGCATGCGCCAGTGCGCCCATCGGGGTATCGGCATCGACCGCCTCTGCGGCTTGCTGTGACAGCCCGAGGTCTTTGAGCATCAATTCGGCCGCAAATCCGGGGGTGTAGTCATTGTCTGCCGGACTTTGCGGGCCAACGCCGGGGGCAGGACAATAGGCGTTCATGGTCCAGCTGTAGCCCGATGACGTGCTGACCACGTCAAACATTTTCTGTCGGTCGAGCCCGAGTTTATCCGCCAAGGCAAAGGCCTCGCAGGTGGCGATCATCGTGGCACCAAGGATCATGTTGTTGCAGATTTTTGCGGCCTGACCTGCACCCGCATCTCCGCAATGCACGGCCTTTTGCCCCATGATGTCGAAAAGCGGCTGTGCCTTGGTGAATGCCGCGGTTGTGCCCCCCGCCATGAAGGTCAGCGTGCCGCCGGCTGCGCCACCAATCCCGCCTGAGACCGGCGCATCCACGAAGAGCAGCTTTGAGGCTTCGGCCTGAGCGGCCACATCGCGCGCGCTTTCGACATCCACGGTAGAGCAATCCAGCAGCAAGGCACCGGGTTTCATCGCAGGTAGGATTTCCGCGGCGACGTTACGCAAAATCGCGCCGTTTGGCAGCATGGTGAGCACAACATCCGCCCCCGTCGCCGCCTCTGCGGCAGAGGCGACCATCTGCACGCCTTCCGCACTGGTTCCGGCGGTGTCAAACCCGCGCACCTCACAGCCTGCTTTGGCGAGATTGGCCGCCATCGGGGCGCCCATATTGCCCAATCCGACAAATCCAACGTTCAGCGCTTCCATCTCTGTCCCCTCCAGTTTCAATGCGTTTTTTCCCAAGGGCATCAGCATCTTGCTTACAGCCGCTGCGGGTACTTTCTGATCACTGAATTGCCATTTGGGCGCGCGATCCTTGTCGATGATCGCTGCCCGAATGCCTTCCAGAAAATCACCGTGCTCCATCGCGCGATAGGTGAACCGGTATTCCAGGTCCAACGCCTTGGCGATGGTCAGCGAGGGGCCGCGCAGGCGGTGGATCATCTCGATTGTGCAGGCCATCGACAGGGGGCTGTTCCGGCTGAGGTGTTTCAGGCTCTGTCGTGCGAAATCGCTGCCATCTTCGCGCAGCGTGGTCAGGATATCGCCCAGCCTTTCACCTGCAAAATGCTGATCGATATGTTCCAGATGTGCCGCAAGTGTGCCTTCGGGCGGGGTTTCCGCTGCTGCGTTCAATAGGCCCGGTGTCCCGCCTTCTTCAAGCTGGGTGATCAGGTCAGGCCATTTTTCCTGCGGGATATAGATATCCGCAAACCCCGCCAAAATCGCGTCCTCTGCAGACATGCGCGCAGCCGTCGTCCCAAGGTATTCGCCCAAACGCCCTGGCGCGAGGGCCAGCATCAGCGAGCCGCCCACATCCGGGACCAGCCCGATGCCACATTCCGGCATCGCGATCTGGCTGCTTTCGCCAACGATCCGGTGTGATCCGTGACAACCGATGCCGACGCCGCCGCCCATGGTGAAGCCTTGAAGGAATGAGATCACCGGCTTGGGGTAGAGGAAGATTTTCGCGTTCAGCCGATACTCATCGGCCCAGAACTTCTGACCGTAGGCAAAGTTGCCCTGCGTTCCGGTCTCGTAAAGCTCGGCGATGTCGCCGCCCGCGCAAAAGGCACGATCTCCGGCGGCATCAAGCACGATCTGCACCACACCCGGATCGTCGCGCCACGCCTCAAATGCGGCCTCAATCGCCAGACACATATCATAGGTCATGGCATTCAAGGCGGAGGGCCGGTTCAGGGTGATACGGCCCGTGCGGCCGATGGTGCGGATCAGGACGTCTTGCATATCCGTTTCAATACGGGAGCGCTTTGGCTACAGCAACCGAATGACGACCCGCTGTGCCAGATTTATTCCGGCGCAGGGCCAGCGTGGCGCATCTGGAAATTGCCGGGCTGTTGGCTACCGAAAAGGGCATCAAAAGGATTCTTAATCTGCGTGGATTTTCGCCGATATGCTTGTAGCGTCCCTGAAAGTAATCCTTCCGAGCGTTGCTGCCGCCGCATATCTGCATGAAAAAAAGGGATAAACTATCCAAAATAGAAAATTTTAGGAAAATCAATTGCAGCGGAAATCCGCTCATGTTAGACATGCCCCCGTAGTCAGTGGCGTATTGAGTGCCCCAGAATGTCACGCAGTTTTTTTGATAAAGAGGCGTTTGAAAATGAGTATTAAGCATTTAGTAATTGGCTTGACTGCTGTGACATTCTTGACGGGGGCCGCCCAGGCGGCGACGTTTTCTGGCAGCACCAGCGGCACCTTTCTGCGGGCCAATGGATTTGATGGCTCCGGCTCGCTGACCGGCATCGGAACCTCCAGCATCGCCTGGGGGCGCCCCGGAAAAAGCAAGATGGAGATTTTGGACTATTCGTTCAGCCACAGCCTCCAGTCGGGCACCAATTCCTACCAGATTGGCGCGCTGGAATGGTTCAACGCGACCTGGTATAATTTTGATGATCTGTTCCGTGTCTTTGCAAATCTGCAGCTGGACCTGGACGACCCGCTGGATCAGACGACAAATGATACGGTCAAACTTAAGATCGACACCTCCGCCAACAATGCGATCGATCCCAGCGATCTTGCGGTCATCACGCAATTTGACGATTTTGATCTGGCATTACCCTTCGTTCTCGGGAAAGGGATCACGCTGAAGAGCTTCTCTGTCTCCCTCGACGGTGATGGTGCGCTGCGTCAGAAGAATGGCAAGACCAAATGGCGGACAGATGAGCATGGCACCAGCCGCCTGATCATCAATGCGGAGATTGAAAAAGTAAGTGCGGTGCCGCTGCCGGCGGCGGGCTGGATGTTGCTGGTCGGTGTCGGTGGTCTCATGGGGATGCGCCATCGCAAGAGAGCGGCCTGAGCACCCATTCGGAAGTTTGGAAAGTAAAAAAGCGGCTCTTTTCGGAGCCGCTTTTGCTTTGTGTCTCGACGAACTGAGAGCGCGCTTACTCCATCACAGGGATAGAGAACTCGCCGCCTTCCTTGATGCCTGATGGCCAGCGCGATGTGATTGTTTTTGTGCGCGTATAGAACTTGAAGGCGTCCGGCCCGTGTTGGTTCAGATCGCCGAACACCGACTTCTTCCAGCCGCCGAAGGTATGGTAAGCAAGCGGCACCGGGATCGGCACGTTCACCCCGACCATGCCGACGTTGACCCGGTTGGCAAAATCACGCGCCGCGTCGCCGTCGCGGGTGAAGATCGCGGTGCCATTGCCGTATTCGTGGTCCATCGCCAGCCCCAGCGCCTCTTCATAGCTTTGCGCGCGGACGGTCGACAGCACGGGGCCAAAGATCTCGTATTTGTAGATGTCCATGTCCTTGGTCACATTGTCAAAAAGATGTGGCCCGATAAAGAACCCGTCCTCATAGCCTTGCAGGTTGAAATCACGGCCATCAACGACCAGCTTGGCGCCCTGGTCGATCCCGGTCTGCACCAACCGCTCGATATTGGCCTTGGCCGCGGCGGTCACCACAGGGCCATAGTCCACATCCTTGCCAGCGGTGTAGGGGCCCACTTTCAGTTTTTCGATGCGCGGGACCAGTTTTTCAATCAGACGGTCGGCGGTTTCATCACCGACCGGAACGGCCACCGAAATGGCCATGCAGCGCTCCCCGGCAGCCCCATAGCCTGCGCCGACCAACGCATCGGCGGCCTGATCCATATCGGCATCGGGCATGACGATCATGTGGTTCTTGGCCCCGCCAAAGCACTGGACGCGTTTGCCCTGCGCGCAGCCGGTGCCATAGATGTATTCGGCAATCGGCGTGGAGCCGACAAAGCCGATGGACTGGATCGTCTGATCATAGAGGATGGCATCGACCGCTTCCTTGTCGCCATTGACCACCTGCAGGATCCCCTTGGGCAGACCGGCTTCTTCCATCAGTTCCGCCAGCATCAGGGGCACGGAAGGGTCCCGCTCGGAGGGTTTCAGGATGAAGGCATTGCCGCAGGCGATGGCGGGCGCAAACATCCACATCGGGATCATGGCAGGGAAGTTGAAGGGCGTGATGCCTGCGGTCACCCCCAGCGCCTGGCGCATCGAATACATGTCGATGCCGGGGCCTGCGCTGTCGGTGTATTCACCTTTCAGTAGCTGTGGCGCGCCAATGCAGTATTCCACCACCTCAAGGCCCCGCTGCACGTCGCCCGCCGCGTCAGGCAGGGTCTTGCCATGCTCACGGCTGAGCGCCTCTGCCAGTTTGTCCATATCCCGGTTCAGCAGATCCACGAACTTCATCATGACGCGGGCACGGCGCTGCGGGTTCACCGTGGCCCAGGCAGGCTGCGCCGCTGCGGCAAAGGCCACCGCCTGTTCGACCTCGGCCTTGGAGGCCAGCGGGCATTGGGCCTGCACCTCGCCGGTGGCCGGGTTCATGACATCGGCAAAACGACCGGATGTGCCTTTGACATGCTGACCGTTCAGGTAGTGGGTGAGTTCTTGCATCAATCTCTCCGAGTTGCAGGACTGTTGTGGTAGCGCCGATGCGCAGGCCCTTGTCTGTGCACCGACCTTTGAAAACGCGATTGGGGGTGATGATAGTCTTGCAAAAACCAAGGCGAAAGGGGCAAGGTGGCAAAGTTATTTTGCGTTTTTGCAAGATCTGCTGGTGTTCCGGTGGCGTCTCCGGCTTCTGACGCGCGACAGACACGGCCAGCGGCGCAACTGGGAGATCGACGGTTTGCAAACGAATTGGGATGATCTGCGTTTGTTTCTTGCCGTCGCGCGCGAAGAAACCCTGTCAGGCGCGGGCAAGGTGCTGCGGCTCGATCCGGCGACTGTCGGGCGCCGCATGCAACGGTTGGAAGCCACCTTGCAGGCCACGCTCTTCGCCAAATCGCCGCAGGGCTATACGCTGACGGATGCCGGGGCCTCGCTGCTGTCGCGCGCCGAGACGGCGGAGCGTGCCATGCGCAGCGCCATTGCTGAACTGCCCGCGCAAAGTGACCAGCTGTCAGGGCAGATCAGGATCGGCGCGCCGGATGGCAGTGCGAATTACCTGTTGCCGCAGGTTTGCGCCGCGATTTCGGACGAAAACCCGGATCTCGACATTCAGATCGTGGCCCTGCCGCGGGTGTTCAACCTGTCGCGGCGCGAGGCGGATATGGCCATCGCAGTGAGCGCGCCCACGGCGGGGCGTCTGGTTGTGCAGAAGGTGTCCGACTACCATTTGCACCTGGCGGCCTCCGAGAGCTATCTGGCAGCGCACCCGCCCATTCAACACATCGATGACCTCGGCGATCATCGGCTTGTCGGCTACATCCCGGATATGATTTTCGACCGGGAGCTCGATTATCTGAGCGATTTGGGGATCAAACGTGTGCCGCTGGCGTCCAATTCGGTGTCGGTGCAGATCAATTGGATCCGGCAGGGGGGTGGCGTGGGCATTGCGCATGATTTCTCGGTGCCCGCGATGCCGGGCGTGCGCCGCATCCTCACCGATCAGATCAGCCTCAAGCGCGCCTTCTACCTGATCCGGCATGCGGACGACCGGCGTAACCCGAGGTTGAGCCGTTTCGCCGAAGCCCTGAGCGCGCGCCTGCGCGCAGAAGTTGCAAGATTGGAAGCGCTGGCTTGACTTGATGCCGCTTTGCGGTGACGCTGGAGAGGTGTTCAACACGTTGCAAGGAGGTCCGACATGTTGGTGTCCCAGATCCTGAAAACCAAATCGCTGCAAGACGTTGTGACGGTTTCCCCCACATTATCAATCGCCGAGGCGGCCAGAATACTCTCGGAAAAGCGTATTGGTACGGTGGTTGTATCGCGTGACGGGGCCACGGCGGACGGCATTCTGTCCGAACGCGACATCGTACGCGAGATCGGTGCCCGGGGGGCCGGGTGTCTGACACATACGGTGGAGACGCTGATGACCACCAAACTTGTGACCTGCAGTCAGGATGATGCCGCCGATGCGGTCCTGCAAAAGATGACAGATGGTCGGTTTCGGCATATGCCTGTGTTGAGCGGTGGCGGGCTGATTGGCGTGATTTCGCTGGGCGACGTGGTCAAGGCCAAGCTGATGGAGCTGGCGATGGAAAAAGACGCCCTCGAAGGCATGATCATGGGCCACTGATCCGTTACCGCGGCATTGTCAAAACGCTTGCAATCCCGGGATCAAAGTGATCGTTTCACCGCAATACTCACGACAGGAGAGACCACATGCGCGTTGGCCTCTATCCCGGCACATTTGATCCGATCACTTTGGGCCATCTTGATATCATTCGCCGGGCCTGCGTGCTGGTCGACCGATTGGTCATCGGCGTTGCCATCAATCGTGACAAGGGCCCGATGTTTGACCTCGAAGAGCGGGTGGAGATGGTCGAGGCCGAATGCGCCGCCCTGGCCGCGCAGACCGGGGTTGAGATCCTCGTGCATCCCTTTGAAAATCTGCTGATCGACTGCGCCCGCGATGTGGACGCGCAGATTATTGTGCGGGGTCTGCGGGCCGTGGCGGATTTTGAATATGAATATCAGATGGTTGGCATGAACCGGCAGCTGGATGACGGGATCGAAACCGTGTTTTTGATGGCCGAAGCCCAGCATCAGGCCATTGCCAGCAAGCTGGTCAAGGAGATTGCCCGGCTGGACGGGGACATCAGCAAATTCGTCACCCCACGGGTAAATTCGCAATTGCTGGCGCGTCTGGGCAAAGCCTAGAGCAGGTCGCCCATCCGGCGGGCCGTGTCGAGCAACCGGTTGGAAAATCCCCATTCATTGTCATACCAGGCCAGCACCCGCACCCAGGTGCCGTCCTGCACGCGGGTCTGGTCTTCGGCGAAAGTGGCGCTGGCGGCGGCCTGCTTGAGGTCGGAGGACACCAGTTTCCGGTCGGTGGTCGCAACAATCCCGGCAAGCGGGCCGCGCGCCGCGGCACGAAAGGCGGCGTTGACCGCATCCACATCTGTGGATGAGGCGACCTCCACCGACAGATCAATGCAGGAGACGTTCAGCACGGGCACGCGGATCGCCTGACCGGTGATGCGCCCGACCATATCCGGCAGCACTTCGCCCAAGGTTTGCGCGGCTCCGGTTGTTGTGGGGATCATCGACTGTGCCGCCGCTCGCGCACGGTAGAGATCGGTGTGCGGCGTGTCATGCAGGCTCTGATTGCTGGTATAGCAATGCACCGTGGTCATCATCCCGCGTTTGATCGTGAAAGCGTCATGCAGAACCTTCACGATGGGCACGAGACAATTGGTGGTGCAGGAGCCGTTGGAGATCAGCCGATCGTCCGCGAGGATCAAATCGTCGTTCACGCCTCGGATGATGGTTTTTGCAGCCCCCTTAGCGGGTGCCGATAAGAGCACCCGACGTGCGCCGCGCCGCAGGTGCGTGCGGGCGCGCACGGGATCGGTGAAGCGCCCGCTGCATTCCAGAACGATGTCCAGATCCGGCCAGGTGATCATCTCAGGATCCGGCACCGACGTCATGTGAATGGCGCCATAGCCAAGGTCCAGCCCTGCGTCGGTATAGTTCAGCGGGCCGCGATAGGGGCCGTGCACAGAATCGAATTCAAAGAGATGCGCCAGCGTCTCTGCCGGGGCGGGGTCGTTGATCGCCACCACCTGCATGTCGTCGCGCGCGCTTTCCATCAGAACGCGCAGCACCGTCCGCCCGATGCGGCCAAACCCGTTTATACCAAGCCTGAGTGTCATCCAATGTCTTCCAAATCTCGCCTATGCCTGAACCACGCCTTATCGCCAGAAGGCGAGCCATTCGATCAACTCAAACAGCTTTTTTCCAAGAAAAACAAGATGCTCTGTGCCAAAGATGAAGACGTCCACGACCACCAGACAAATCAGGATCAGCCCAAGCGCGATTGCGATGCTATTGGTCATGACGCCTTGTTCCCTGCCACCCTTGTCGCACTGCGAAAAACCGACCGACTGTTTCAGCGGTCGGTTTCCTGTGAGGGTATGACAGCCTGTTCAGGCGCCCGCAAGCACCTGTGCGATCAGCCCAGGTGCCCCATGCTGACGGCGACATCTGCCATCCGGGCAGAGAAGGCCCATTCATTGTCGTACCATGCCAGAACACGCACGGTACGACCGCCGACAACCTTGGTCTGTTCCGGCGCGACAATGCAGCTTTGTTCGGTGTGGTTGAAGTCGATGGAGACCTTGGCCTCGGCATCATAGCCCATCACCCGCGCCATCGCACCGGATGCAGCGGCCTGCAACGCGGCGTTGACTTCTTCTACCGTCACGTCGCGCGGTGCCTCAAATGTCAGATCGACGGCGGAGACATTGGGGGTTGGCACCCGCATGGCTGTCCCGTCGAGCTTGCCCGCCAGGTTTGGCAGCACTTCGCCCAAAGCCTTGGCGGCACCGGTTGAGGTTGGGATGATCGCCATGGCGGCAGCGCGGGCGCGATAGAGGTCATCATGGCGACGGTCCAGCGTCGGCTGATCGCCGGTGTAGGAGTGGATCGTGGTCATGATCCCGCGTTCGATCCCGATGGCCTCATCCATCACCTTGGCCAGCGGTGCCAGACAGTTGGTGGTGCAGGAGCCGTTGGAGACCACCGCATCGGAGGGCAGCAGATCGCGGTGGTTGACACCGTAGACGATGGTCCGGTCCACGCGCTTGGCCGGAGCGGAGATCAGCACCCGCTTGGCACCACGGTCGATGTGGGTTTTGGCCTTGTCACCGTCGTTGAACTTGCCGGTGCATTCCAGCACCACATCGACGCCGTCCCAGTCCAGCTCGTTCATGTCGTAGGTGGACATCATCCGGATCGGGCCGCGGCCCAGGTCCAGTGAATTTGCACCGACGATCACATCGCCGGGGAAGCGCCCGTGCACGGAATCGTATTTGATCAGATGCGCCGAGGTTTCCAGCGGACCCGTGGCATTGATGGCGACGACATCAATGTCGTTGCGGCCGGATGTTGCGATGTGAGACAGGGTGCACCGTCCGATGCGTCCAAACCCGTTGATACCAACTCTGATGGTCATACTTGCACTCCACTCGGATCATTTGCGGGCTCTATACCTTTAATCGCAATTTGATGAAACGCGTAAAACGGCGTGTTTTCAGAATGTTAGCGTTAAACCTCGGCAACACACTGTTGCACACACGCATTGCGTGCATATTAACCACAATTGCCAATCCGGACCGGGCGCTCTAGGTCATCGCAAAGCACAGATGTTGAAAAAAGGGGCATTGTGATGAGTGGGCTGCTGGCATTGTTGGATGACGTGGCGGGAATCGCCAAGGTGGCGGCGGCCTCGGTGGATGACGTCATCGGTCAGGCGGCCAAAGCCGGGGCCAAAGCGGCGGGCGCGGTGATCGACGATGCCGCCGTGACCCCGAAGTATGTCCAGGGGTTTTCAGCGGACCGCGAACTGCCGGTGATCTGGCGGATTGCCAAGGGCTCCATGATCAACAAGCTGGTGTACCTGCTGCCGGTGGGCCTGTTGCTGTCGAATTTCGCACCCTGGTTGATCACGCCGCTGTTGATGATCGGCGGCTGCTATCTGTGCTTTGAAGGGGCTGAGAAAGTCGCCCATGCGATGGGCATTGGCGGGCACGGGCATGAGGACCATCCCGGCGCGGAAACCGAGGTCAAGGACCCCGCGCATCTGGAAGAGCAAAAGGCGGCGGGCGCCATCAAGACCGACTTCATTCTTTCCGCCGAGATCATGACCATCGCGCTGGCGGCGATCCCGCCCAGCAATTTCTGGATGGAAGCCGCGACGCTTGCGGCGGTGGCTGTCATGATCACCGTCGCGGTTTACGGCGCTGTTGCGCTGATTGTGAAGGCGGATGACGCCGGACTGGCGCTGGCCAGCACGGGGCGTCTGGGCGTCACACGCGCGCTTGGGCGGGGCATCGTCAAGGCGATGCCGGGCGTGATGTGGACCCTGACGGTGGTTGGTACGGCGGCGATGCTCTGGGTCGGCGGCAGCATCATTGTGCACGGGCTCGAAGTTCTGGGCGCGCCCTGGCTGGGGCATTTCATCCATGATGTGGCCTATGCGGTGGGCCACGCCTTGCCGGAAAACCTGATCGGTGTCGGAGAATGGGCGGTCAAGGCCTTCATGGATGGCGTTTTTGGTCTGGCGCTTGGATTTGCGTTGATCCCTGTGGGAGAGAAACTCATCACGCCCATTCTGCGCAAGACAATCGGTTGAAATCGCCTCGCCCGGTGCGGTTCAGACCTGTCTGTTGGGATGCGGGGCAGGCTCTGACGTTTCATTGGCAACCGGGGTAACCCGGCACAAGGCCCGCCGCGTCATATGACACAGCAGCAGGCTGATCGCGGCAAGGGTCCCAACCAGCCAATAGATCAACAGCGCCTGCCATATGCCGTGACCCAAGAGCAAAGCGACAATTGCGGACAGAAAACCGGAAATGCCGCCCACCAGGGCAAAGGCAATGACCATCAAAGCTCCTCCTGCACCCTGTCTAGTTAACACTACTTAAGGTTGTGTTAACTCGGCTGAAAATCGCGCAGTTTCGGCCAGAAATCGCCAGCACGCAGGCATTGGTCGGTAATGGTCACTTCAGGGCTGGTTCGAGGGTCCGGTGACGTCGGCGGTTGGATAGCCGCAAACGAAAATGCGCCACGAAATCGCGGCGCATTCCTAGAGCTTGGCACCCCCCGTGTTACTTGATCAGGGATTTTGCCTTCTCTGCAACAGCTTCCGCCGTGATGCCAAATTCCTTGTACAGCGTGGCCGCAGGGGCGGAGGCCCCGAAATCATGCATGCCGACAAAGCCGGATTTTTCACGCCGCCCGCGTTCGCCAAAGAGCCAGCGATCCCAGCCAAAGCGAATACCCGCCTCGACGGCCACACGCACCGGACCGCCCGGCAAGACCCGCTTGCGGTAGGCTTCGTCCTGTTCCTCAAAGAGCTCCCAGCAGGGCATCGACACAACGCGGGTGCCGATCCCTTCCGCCTGCAGGATATCCCGTGCGGCCATGGCGATTTCCACCTCCGACCCGGTGGCCAGCAAAATCGCCTGACGTTTCCCCTCGGCATCGGCCAGCACATAAGCGCCCTGCGCGGTGAGGTTCTTGGTCTTGTGCTCGGTGCGCACGGTGCTCAGCCCCTGTCGTGTCAGCGACAGCACGGATGGCGTCTCTTTCGAGGTCAGCGCCAGTTCCCAGGCTTCCGCGGTTTCAATGGTGTCGGCGGGGCGGAACACATGGGTGTTCGGCGTGGCCCGGCTGATCGCCAGATGCTCGACCGGTTGGTGGGTCGGGCCGTCTTCGCCCAGCCCGATGCTGTCGTGGGTCATCACGAAGACCGTGGGGATTTTCATCAGGGCCGCCAGACGCATCGAGGGGCGCGCGTAGTCGGTGAAACACATGAAGGTGCCACCATAGGGGCGGATGCCGCCGTGCAGCGCCATACCGTTCATCGCCGCCGCCATGCCATGCTCGCGGATGCCCCAATAGACATAGCGGCCCGCGCGGCTGTCGACGTCGAAGACACCCAGATCGCCGGTTTTGGTGTTGTTGGAGCCTGTGAGGTCCGCAGACCCGCCGACGGTCTCCGGCATCACCGGGTTGATAACTTCCAGCACCTTTTCGGAGCTTGCACGGGTGGCCAGCTTGAGCGCGCTTTCGGACATCTGCTTTTTGAACGCCTTGATCACGGCGGTCAGCTTCTTGGGCGCCTCCAGCGCATAGGCGCGGTTGAAGGTCTCGCGCTTGCCCCGGGGCAGGGTGTCGAACCGCTCCTCCCAGGCGCGCCGCGTCTCGGCGCCGCGCGCGCCGATGGCCTCCCATGCAGTCTTTACCTCTGCAGGCACCTCAAAAGGCCCGGTTTTCCAGCCATAGGCCTCTTTCGCGGCAATCAGCTGTTCGGCATCCGTCAGCGCGCCGTGACCTTTGGAGGTATCCTGCGCGGCATGGCCCAGAGCGATATGGGTCTTGCAGGCCACCATGGTGGGCTTGTTGCCCTTTTTGGCTTGTGTCAGCGCGGCGTCGATGGCCGCGGGATCATGGCCGTCGATTTCCAGCACGGCCCAGCCAGCGGATTTGAAACGGCCCACCTGATCGGTGCGGTCCGAGAGCGTGACCGGCCCGTCGATGGTGATGTTGTTGTTGTCCCACAGCACGATCAGTTTGCTCAACTGGTGCCGCCCGGCCAGTGTGATGGCTTCCTGGCTTACGCCTTCCATCAAACAGCCATCGCCCGCGATCACATAGGTATAGTGGTCAATGACCTTCTTGCCGTATTGCGCGCGCTGGATTTCCTCGGCCATGGCGAAGCCGACCGAATTGGCAATGCCCTGGCCTAAAGGCCCGGTGGTGGTTTCAATGCCGGAAGCATGGCCATATTCCGGGTGACCCGCAGTGCGCGAGCCCCACTGGCGGAAATTCTTGATCTCTTCCAGCGTCATATCGGCGTAGCCCGTGAGGTGCAGCAGCGCATAGAGCAGCATCGAGCCGTGACCTGCGGACAGGATGAACCGGTCGCGGTCCGGCCAGTTGGGCTGTGTCGGATCAAACTTCAGATGCTTTTCAAAGAGCACGGTGGCGACATCCGCCATCCCCATGGGCATGCCGGAATGTCCTGAGTTTGCGGCGGCCACGGCATCCAGCGTCAGAGCGCGAATGGCGGTGGCTTTCGACCAGTGATCAGGGTTGGCGGCAGCGAGGGCTTTTAAATCCACGAGGTAGAATCCTTTGTCGGTTCGAAGCGGCCCCAGGTCGGGGCTTGGAGGCCTTTGGGCCAAGGTTTCAGCGCTGCATAACAGTCGCTTCGCAAAGATCAAGAGCCGGGGGAGGCCATTGCCGGACGGAGGACTTCAACAGCGCCCGCCAAGCGCTTGATCCCAAACAAAGGCGCATTTGTTGCGCCACATGAATAGCGTTAACCTCGAACGACGAAAGAGCGATTCGGCAGCCGCGAAACAAAACGGGCGGGATCGCATGTGGGAAAATGAGGTGGGCATGAGCGAAATCGAAGAACTCAACAGCCGGATTATGCAGGCCCTGGACCGTGTGGCACAGGGCGTGGATGCGCTTGGCGATGGCGGCGAAAGCGTCGAGGCCTTGAAGCAGGCGCTTGATGAGGAAAAAACCGTCAATGCACAGTTGAACGAGCGGGTGCGCGCTCTTGGCGAACGCCAGGCAAAGGCGCTCGAAGAACTGGAAGCGCGCGCGGAGGAAACCGCAGGCCGCATGAGCAAATTTGACGAGGATTTGCAGCGGCTGCGTCGGGCCAACGGGCAATTGAGCGAGGCCTGCGAGGCGCTGCGCAACGCCAACGCCGAAGGTGTTGGTGAGCCGCATCTGATCAACAAGGCGATGATGGCGGAACTGGAGGCCTTACGCGCGGCCCGCACCGCCGAGATTTCGCAGGCGGATGAGATCATCGCGGCCCTCACGCCGCTGCTTGATGCAAATGATGCCCAGACAGAGGAGACCGCCTGATGCCAGAAGTGACAATTACCATTGGCGGTCGCCAGTTCGATGTGGCCTGCCAGGCGGGCGAAGAACATTATTTGCACACAGCCGCGAAAATGCTGGATGACGAGGCGCAGGTGTTATCGGATCAGGCCGGGCGCATGCCAGAGGCGCGGATGTTGCTGATGGCGGGTCTGATGCTGGCAGACAAGACCGCCAGTGTCGAAGATCGCGTGGCAGAGGTGCAGGCCAAGCTGACAGAGCGCGAAGCCGAATTGGCCAACCTGCGCGAAACCGCAGCGACACCGGAGCGGGTCGAAGTGCCCGTTGTGCCGCAAACCGTGACCGATACGCTGGCCGAGCTCGCCGCGCGGGCCGAAGCGCTGGCCGCGTCGGTCGAAGAGAAAGCAAAAGCGTGATGCGCCGAGGGCACATCATCGCCGCGGCCCTGGTGCAGATGATGATGGCGATGCCCGCTGCCGCCACATCGATCGCTGAAATCTACCGATGCGAACGGACGGTGGAAGTTCCGGTGATATATGTCTCCGGTGAAACCGGGGTCGGTGTCGTTGTCCTGCTGGTCGAGGGCGAAATGGTCAATCTGGAGACCACATCGGCGGCATCCGGCGCCCGGTATGCAGGCTCGCCAGATCTGTCGGGTTATGTCTGGTGGACGAAGGGCGACGCGGCTTTGCTCACGTGGTTTGATGCGTCCTCCGGCCAGGAAACACCGGTCTATTCGGAGTGCACCAAGGTCGAGCGCTGAGCCCGCACCTCAGGACCGGAAAAAAGGGGAGCGCAAAGCTCCCCTCACATCGGATCGCAGACGGCTCGCGGGGTTACCCGTTGGCTTCACGGATCTTGTCGGCCGCGTCCTTGTCGAAGGTCACGCCGTTTTCTTCCAGCAGCGTGTCCAGCTCGCCTGACAGGGTCATTTCGGTGATGATATCGCAGCCGCCCACGAACTCGCCCTTGACGTAAAGTTGCGGGATCGTCGGCCAGTCGGAGAAATCCTTGATGCCCTGCCGGATGCCTTCGTCTGAGAGCACATTGACGTCGGAAAACTCCACGCCCATGTAGTTCAGCACCCCTGCCACGCGGCTGGAAAACCCGCATTGCGGCATCTCCTTGGTGCCTTTCATGAACAAGACAACGTCGCTTGCGCCAATGGTTTCCTGAATTTGTGTGGTTGCGTCAGTCATATTTCTTCCCTTCGGATCGCGGGGCGCTGGGTCCATGTCGGACAGCGCCGGAATTGAATTTGCTCAGTCAGGCGCCTTGGTGGTCAGCGCCAGCGCGTGCAGTTCACCGTTGGAACCATCCATCTTGCCTTTGAGTGCGGCATAGACGGCGCGTTGTTGTTGCACCCGGTTTTTGCCGCGAAAGCTTTCATCCACCACCATGGCGGCCATATGCACACCATCGTTTCCCTCCACCGTGATCTGGGCATTGGGAAAGCTCTCGCGCAGCAGATCTTCGATTTCGCGGGCTTGCATGGGCATGGGGTCGGCTCCAACTTAGTCTTGTACCAGATGTAGTAGGCGGGGCGGGCGGGGACAAGATGCCAAATTGCGCGCGTCACGCAAGGATCATCAACTGGGGAGCGTGTGGTTTTCGGGAAGACAATCCGAAAATCATGGTGAATAGTCGCCTATAAGGAGAGACGGTATGGAAATTTTCGAAAACGCCCCCGAACAGGCGCTGGCCTGGCATGAGGCGGGTCGCGGCGCAGTTCTGGCCACGGTGGTGGAAACCTGGGGGTCGGCGCCGCGCCGGGTGGGCGCGCAGTTGGTCATTGCCGGTGATGGCGAAATGCAGGGGTCCGTTTCCGGCGGCTGCGTGGAAGGCGCCGTTGTGCTGGAGGCCACCGAGGCGTTGGAGAAAGGTGAACAGCGGCTGCTGGAATATGGAGTGAGTGACGGCGATGCCTTTGCCGTCGGATTGGCCTGTGGCGGCACCATCCGCATTCTGGTGGAGCCGGTCGGCCCGGTTTTGCCGGTGGATGTGTTGCAAGGCCTTATGCAGGCGCGTGCGGCGCGCAATCCGGTGGCTTATGAGGCCAATCTCAAAACCGGCGCACGGCGGTTGGTCGCGGATATCTACGCAGACCGCTTTGCCATGGACAGATCCGGGTTTGAGGAAGATGGCGACGTCTTTGTCGCCATTCACAACCCGCCCCTGCGGTTGGTGGTGGTTGGCGCGGTGCATATCGCACAGGCGCTGGTGCCGATGGCACGGATTGCGGGCTATGATCCTTATATCGTCGATCCGCGTGCGGCCTTTGGGTCCGAGGCGCGGTTTCCCGGGGAGCGCATTCTGCCCGATTGGCCGGACGAAGCTTTGGAGGACGTTGGCGTCGACAGCCGCACCGCGGTTGTGTTGCTGACCCATGATCCCAAGCTTGACGATCCCGCGTTGCATATCGCGCTGCGATCCCATGCGTTCTATATCGGCGCGCTGGGATCGAAACGCACCCATGCCGCCCGGCTGGAGCGGCTGGCGGAAGCCGGTTTTGAACCGCATCAGATCGGGCGCATTCACGGCCCCATCGGGTTGGACATCGGGGCGGCGGGCCCACCGGAAATCGCAGTGTCGATTCTGGCCGAGATGACCCGTGTGTTAAGGCAGGGCGCGTGAAATTCGGGCCCGTCGAGACCGCCCTGGCCGAAGGCGCGGTGCTGGCCCATTCGGTCGCTCTTGGCGCTGCCGGACGCTTGCGCAAGGGGCGTGTGCTGGCCGCCGATGACATTGCCGCGCTCACCGGCGCTGGCATTGATCAGGTGACCGTGGCTCGATTGGAAGCGGGCGACGTGATCGAGAATGACGCCGCCCTGGCGCTGGCGCAGGCCTTGGTGCCCGATCCGGCAGGGCAGCATCTGCGCCTGACGGAGGCCTTCACCGGGCGGGTCAACCTGCTCGCCCAGGGGCCGGGCGTTGCCGTGCTGGATGTCGCTGCGCTGGAGACGGTCAACCGGGTGCATCCCATGATCACCCTGGCGACGGTCCCGCCGTTTCAGCAGATGGCAGGGGGGGGTATGGTCGCAACGATCAAGATCATCTCCTATGCGGTGCCGGAAGGCGCGTTGCAGGAAGCCTGTGCGCTGGCGCAGGCGGCGATCCGGCTCGCGCCGCCAAAGATCCGCAGCGTCGGGCTGATCATCACCGACATCAAAGGAGGTGCCGGATCAAAAGGGCTCAAGGCTATTGCGGATCGGGTGGCGGCTTACGGCCTGACCCTGTCGGATCCGCAGATTGTGCCCCATGAAGAGGAGGCCTTGTCCCAGGCGCTGTTGAACAGTGATGATGAGCTCATCCTGATCCTCAACGGATCCGCCACCTCCGACATCGACGATACCGCGCCTGCGGCTGTGCGTTTGGCGGGTGGGCGTGTTGAGCGTTTCGGCATGCCGGTAGATCCTGGCAACCTGTTGTTTTTAGGTAGCTTTGCGGACCATCCGGTGATCGGTTTGCCGGGGTGCGCCCGGTCACCTGCCTTGAACGGGGCGGATTGGGTTTTGGCGCGCGTCATCTGCGGGCTGGGTGTGAGCGACGATGATATCGCGGCGATGGGCGTTGGGGGCCTGTTGAAGGAAATCCCATCTCGTCCACAGCCGCGTGCAGCCAAGCCGCGCGCCTGAGCGAGCGGCCCGAAAGGGCGATGCAGCAGGGTGCAGCGTCTCGCATTGGACGAAGATTTAGGTTCTCAACCGGGGAGGGGCGTGCTTAACTCGCCGCAACAAGCATTAATATGGGAGTTTTATAGATGTCTCGGATTGAGATGGTTGTGAATGGGGTTTCGGCGTCTGGTGATGTTGAGGGTCGAACGT